>CAJFTT010000001.1 GCA_904420005.1 Candidatus Tabaqchalia intestinavium
GCCAGACGGCGCCGCGCCCGCTCCCTTTTTGTTTTCTGATCTGCCCGGGAAAGAATAGGGCGTAGCGATCATGCTGAAAACCAAGCGGGCCAAAATTCTCGCCGCCGTCATCGCGGTGGTGCTGGTGGTGGGGATCACCATCCCGACCGTGCTGCTGCCTGACAGGGAGCAGCACGGTCGTGTTCGAGACGTCCTTCGAGGACGGAGAAGCGCAGCAGATAAAGGTGTCCACCCTCTCGGAGCGGGGCGCGGAGAATATCGGCGTCATGGAGCTTGCCGCGCGCGTGCGGGGCGGCCTGTCCTCCTCTGTGCAGCTGCAGTCTCTCGCGGGCACCGCCGACCACAATATGAACGAAGTGAAAAGCAACCTGTTCGACGGCAGCCTGCGCGCCAAGTACCTGGCCAACGTGCGCGCCACGCAGTCGCAGCCGGTGGAGGCGACCTTTTCGCGCATCGAGCCTGCGGTGGTCAAAGAATATGTCCTCGCCTGCGTCCATGACGAGCCCAGCCGCGCCTCCAAGGCCTGAACGCTTTACGGCGAAGAGGACGGGAAGGCGTGGGGTGCGCGCAATGCGCGCAACGGGGAACCCTTCCCCGCGCGGCAGCAGCAGCGGACCTTCGTGACCGCCAACGACGCGGCCTACCGGGTATTATAAGCAGGAGATCACGGAGAACGTCGGCGCGGACATGACGCAGCGGTGCCGGCTCATCCTCTCCACCGGCGAAGCAGGCCGAACAGGCGGAAGCGGGAGATTCCCCGATGATTTCCCAGCGCTCCAGCGGGCCGGTGAAGGATTGGAGCGGCGTCGCGGGCGACGCCGCCGGCTTCTCCGTGGCCGAGGTGGAGCTCATCGGAAAATAATCGGTTCGGCAAAAAAGAACAAATAAAAAATCGCGAGGCCCCGGCCGGGCGTGTCCCAGCCGGGGTCTCGCTCCGTCATGCGGGCGGCAATCGCTTGGGCTGCCCATGCCTGCCGCGCGCGATGCAAACCGTCAACGAGGGGGCTGCGTGGGGGAAGACCATGGTCGGTGCGGGGCCAAACGCGCGATGCCGGGGAAGAGCGTGCGTGTCCCGGACCCGTTGAAGCGGGGCGGCGACCGCCGGCGAGAGCCGGACGCAGCACTGGCAAGGGAATGAACTTGCCGGATGCATAACAGGCGCCGGACCCTGCATAAGCCCGCTCCCGGACGGCTGTCCCGCCGCGAGGAATTTGACGAATTTCCTGTGACATTTTTGTGCATTTCGCATGGTGCGCGGCCGGGACCTCTACGCTTCGTAATAAGTTCGGCTGCAACAATAATTTTCGGGACAACAGGGTTTGAACATGCCGAATTTGGGGAAAATGGCCGCATTTTTCCCACTTATCAACAGATTCAACAGAGTTTTCAACACGAATTATGGAAACCGATGTGTAAACTTTGCGTATAAATCCCGAGAAATGGAAAAGAAATCGGCGGGAAGGTGTTTAAGCCGCTGTAAAATGCTCCAAAATAAGGCATCGGGCTTGCCCGGAAAATCGCAAGGAAAGAGGAGAGGCAAATGGTGAAAGGCAGCGAGAGACGGGTCGTCGTGATTGAGAAAGTCGACAGCCCTTATTTTGAAAAGGCCGTGTTCTTCATCAAGAAAGGCGCGCGCCGCCAGACGTCGAAAAAAACGCTCGCCGCAGTGGCGGAGGAGCTGATTGAGCAATATATGCAGGAGGAAGAGCCGGTTCCGGTGGTGCGGCTGGTCGGCGGCGCAGAGGCTGCCGCGCCCGTGCGGATGGCGGCTTCGACGGGATGGCGTCCGGCTGGTCCTGCGCTGTCGCCCGCCCGGCCTGGAACACCTGCGTCTGCCCGAAGAGGGAAAATCCCGTTGCCGGTATGGCTGGCTGCGGGGGGCGGCGCGGTGCTGCTCACGGCGGCAGCGTTGCTTTTGCTGCTTTGACGGGCCGATCCGGCGCGCCCTGGGCGGCAAGGTTGCGGAAAGGGCGTGTTGCCGTCGACGGCCGGGTTTTCCTGCAAGGGGACGGGGAATTTGCAGCCTGCAATGGCTGGAAAGGGGTGGAGCTTTCCAGCTGGATTTGCAACAGAGCCCGGCCGCAATGCCCCGGGGCGCCGCGCCGGGGGCATTGCGGCCGGGCGCGCAGGAAGCAGATGCGTTGGCGGCTGGGGTGCCGGGGGTACACGGCAGCCCTGCGCCGGCCGGCGCTGTATAGAAGAAATCCACTGGCAGTGCCGGGGTGGAAAGATTTTGGCGTTCCATGGTTCCATAAAAGAGAAAGAAAATGCGCAGCAGGACGAACAGAAGAAAGAACATAGGAGAGGGCTGAGATGCGGGGAATGGCAGCCTGGCAGTTTCCCCGCTTGCTGACAGCGCTTCATGATGGGCTGTGGGGTGAAGCGAGAGAGGACAGGGGAAAGCGTGGCGCGGCGACCATCGGCGCCTTTCTGCCCCTTTCGGCGTCGCCGGCATCAGGGCCTTTCCGCCTTGCCGGAAACCGCCGGCTTATGCTGTTTATACTGGAGGAGATTTCCTGCCTTCTCCATGCGGCGGAGCCGGCGTCATTTCCCATGCCATCGCCGATCGGCTCCCGATGGCCCCCGCGCGGCGGACTGGGATCGAGGCGCAGGCGGACGCATTCGCCTGCCTGCTGCGGCCTTTATGCGGCGAAGGCAACCGCATCGGAACCGACGATCCACCCCTGAAATTCGACAACAAATCGTATTATTCGATGAGAAAAATACAGTTAGAAATCGATAAGTTCTGTAGATGTCCCGTATGTTTGCCCGGCGGCAGGGCGTATGTGTCGGTTTCGGAAAAAATTCCCCCTGCCCTCTTGACAATCGGGGGGAATCGTGATAAATTTAATCATAGAGTTAGCACTCGAATGAAAAGAGTGCTAAAAACATCCGGAAGGAGGAAACAACCATGGCGAACAAGTTTCGTGAACTGTTCAGCGACCGCAAGAAGAAATTGCTGGCGCTGGTAGTGGAGCATTACATCATGACAGGCGACGCCATCGGGTCCAAGGCGCTGGCAGAGCGCATGGGCAACACCATTTCCTCCGCGACCATCCGCAACGAGCTGGCCGACCTGACGGAGATGGGGCTGCTGGAGCAGCCGCATACCTCTGCCGGCCGGGTTCCCACCGCGCAGGGCTACCGATTCTATCTCGATCACCTCATGCAAAGTCACAGTCTCGCCCCGGAGGAGAAAGCGGAGATCGACCGCAACCTGGACATTCGGGGCGGCAGCATCGAGGAGCTGGTGTCCAAAGCGGGGGACGCGCTCTCGCGGCTGACCATGTGCGTCTCCATTTCCGCCGCGCCTTTTACGGACGCGTCCCTGCGCCGGGTGGAGCTGTTTCCCATGTCGGCGCGCAGCGCCGTGGTGGCGCTCATGACTTCCTCCGGCATGATCAAAAGCCGTATCGCCGTGCTGGGGGCGGATATTTCCTCCGGCAAGATCTTTGAATTCCTGCGCGTGGTCAACGGCCATCTGGACGGGCGCGCGCTGGGGGATATCACACAGATGGATTTCTCCATCATCGCGCAGACGCTCGGGCCGCTGGCGTTTTTGTTTTCGCCCGTGCTGGATACGCTCAGCGACCTGATCGCCGAGACGCGCCAGTCGGAGATTTTCCTCAAAGGGGAGCGGCATCTGCTCGAGCAGGCGGACATCGACCGCGCGGTCGAGCTCATCCGGTTCCTCACCTCCAAGGAAGCGCTGGCGGAGATCCTTTCGCTGGGCCAGGGGGAGACCCGCGTGGTCATGGGGGATGAGACGGGCATCAAGGCGCTGGGCCCCATGAGCGTCGTCGTGTCGGAATACCGGCTGGGAGGCCGGACGGCGGGCGCCATCGGGCTGATCGCATCGCCGCAGACCGATTATGCCAGCCTTGTGCCGCGCGTGGAATATTTCGCGCAGGCGCTGGGCAGGCTGATTGAGCATTATTCGCCGCGATGACGGCGGAGAAGCCGATTGAAGGAGGATGAACGTTTTGGCAGAGAAGAAGAAACGCCAGGCCGCGCCGCCCGAGCAGGAGGCGCGGGCGGCCGGGGCCAAGCAGGAGCCGCAGCCGGAAACGTGCGCGGCACAGGCGCCGGCGGGCGCGCAGGAAGCGCCGTTGCCGGAAGAGATGCAGGCGCTGATCCGGGAGAATGAGGAGATCCTCAAGGAGGTCGAGCAGCTGCGCGAGGACGCGGCCAAAACGCGGGACGCCCTGCTGCGCACCACCGCGGAATATGAAAATTTCCGGCGACGCAGCGCCGAGGAAAAGGCGAAGATCCACGGCGACGCGACGGCGGACGCCGCGGCCCAGCTGCTTCCGGTGCTGGATAATCTCGACCGCGCGCTGGCGGTGGAGCATGCGGACGGCGACCCCGTTTATCAGGGCATGGCCATGATCGCGGGGCAGATCCGGGAGGCGTTCCAGGCGCTGGGGGTGGAAGAGATCCCCACCGACGGCGCGTTCGATCCCAAGCTGCACAACGCCGTCATGCACGTCGAGCAGGAGGATCTGCCGGAGAACGCCATCGCGGAAGTGTTCGCGAAGGGCTACCGTCTGGGCGAGCGCGTGCTGCGTCATTCGATGGTCAAGGTTGCAAACTGAAATTTGCGTGTAGCCGCATGGGCGGTTAACAATATAGATTGGTATGAATATTCTGGTAAAATGGATGCAAGGAGGAACCTACTATGGGAAAAATCATTGGCATTGACTTGGGAACTACGAATTCCTGTGTCGCCGTCATGGAGGGCGGCGAGCCGGTCGTCATCGCGAACGCGGAGGGCGCGCGCACCACGCCGTCCGTCGTCGCGTTCTCCAAGACCGGCGAGCGTATGGTCGGCCAGGTGGCGAAACGCCAGGCTGTCACCAACCCGGAACGCACCGTCATCTCCATCAAGCGGGAAATGGGTACGGACTACAAGGTGAAGATCGACAACGAGACCTTCACCCCGCAGCAGATTTCCGCGATGATTCTGCAGAAGCTCAAGGGCGACGCCGAGGCGTATCTGGGCGAGAAGGTGACGGAGGCCGTCATCACGGTCCCGGCGTACTTCTCTGACAGCCAGCGCCAGGCGACCAAGGACGCCGGCAAGATCGCCGGCCTTGATGTCAAGCGCATCATCAACGAGCCGACCGCGGCCGCGTTCGCTTATGGTCTTGATAAGGAACATGAGCAGAAGATCATGGTCTATGACCTGGGCGGCGGCACGTTCGACGTCTCCATCCTGGAGATCGGCGACGGCGTGTTCGAGGTGTTGGCCACCAGCGGCAACAACCGCCTGGGCGGCGATGACTTCGACCAGCGTATCATCGATTTCTTGGTCGCGGAGTTCAAGCGCGAGCAGGGCATCGACCTGTCGCAGGACAAAATGGCCATGCAGCGGCTCAAGGAAGCCGCCGAGAAGGCCAAGATCGAACTGTCCGGCATGACTTCCACCGCGATCAACCTGCCGTTCATCACGGCGGACGCCTCCGGCCCGAAGCATCTGGACGTCACGCTTTCCCGCGCGAAGTTCAACGAGCTGACCGCTGACCTGGTGGAGGCCACGATGAAGCCCGTGCGCCAGGCGCTGTCCGATTCCGGCCTGTCGGCTTCGCAGATCGACAAGGTGCTGCTCGTCGGCGGCTCGTCCCGGATCCCGGCGGTGCAGGAAGCGGTCAAGAATTTCATCGGCAAGGAGCCGCATAAGGGCATCAACCCCGACGAATGCGTCGCGCTGGGCGCGGCCATCCAGGGCGGCGTGCTGGGCGGCGACGTCAAAGGCCTGCTGCTGCTCGACGTGACCCCGCTGTCGCTGGGCATCGAGACGCAGGGCGGCGTCTGCACCCGCATTATTGAGCGCAACACCACCATCCCGACCAAGAAGAGCCAGGTGTTCTCCACGGCGGCCGACGGCCAGACTTCGGTCGAGGTCAACGTCCTGCAGGGCGAGCGTGAAATGGCCCGGGACAACAAGTCCCTCGGCATGTTCCACCTCGACGGGATTCCCCCGGCACCGCGCGGCGTGCCGCAGATCGAGGTCACGTTTGACATCGACGCCAACGGCATCGTCAACGTCTCGGCGAAGGATCTGGGCACCGGCAAGGAGCAGAAGATCACCATCACCTCCTCGAGCAACATGAGCAAAGAGGACGTAGAGGCGGCCGTCAAGGACGCGGAGAAATACGCCGAAGAGGACAAGAAGCGCCGCGAAGAGGTCGAGGTGCGCAACACCGCGGAGCAGATGGTCTACCAGTGTGAGAAAACCATGACCGACCTCGGCGACAAGCTGACCGAGGAGGACAAGAACGCGGTGCAGCCCAAGCTCGACGCGCTCAAAGAAGCGCTCAAGGGCACCGACACGGCGGCCATCAAGGAGAAGCAGGAGGAGCTGTCGAAGGCTTTCTATGACATCTCCGCGAAGCTCTACCAGGCGCAGGCCGCGCAGCAGCAGGCGCAGGGCGGTGACGCCGGCCAGGGCGCGGGCCAGCAGGGTCCCAACGGCGAATATTACGCCAACGATTATGAAGTCAAGGACGACGACAAGAAATAATTTCCCATCCGGGTCATGCGCGGCGGTTTCCCGCCGCGCATGTGACCATCGGGAAAAACGCTGTACATATTGCTGATCCACAATTGGAGTTGAGAAAATGGCGGAGAAACGCGATTATTACGAAGTCCTCGGCGTGTCGAAAGGCGCGAGCGACGACGAAATCAAAAAAGCCTACCGCGCGGCCGCGAAGAAATACCACCCGGACGTCAACCCCGGCGACAAAACGGCGGAAGAGAAGTTCAAGGAGGTCAACGAGGCCTACGAGGTGCTTTCCAATCAGGAGAAGCGCGCGAAATACGACCAGTTCGGCCATGCCGGCGTCGATCCCAACTTCGGCGCAGGCGGCGGCGCGGGCGGGTACGGCGGCGGTTTTGATTTCGGCGATCTGGGGGATATTTTCGGCTCCATTTTCTCCGATTTCGGCATGGGCGGCGGCCGGCGCGCGAATAACGGGCCGGTGCGCGGCAGCGACGTCGCCGCCACGGTGGCAATTTCCTTTGAGGAGGCGGCCTTCGGCGTCAAGAAAAGCGTGACGGTGCGCCGCGTGGAGAATTGCCCCGATTGCGGCGGCACGGGCGCGGCGGCCGGCACTTCGCCGGAGACCTGCCCGACCTGCCGCGGTACGGGCCAGGTACGCACCCAGCAGCGCACGCCGTTCGGCGTGATCCAGAACGTCTCTGCCTGCCGCGCCTGCGGCGGCACGGGTAAAATCATCAAGAATCCCTGCAAACGCTGCTCCGGCCAGGGGAAGGTGCGCGTGCAGCGCACGATCGAGGTGACCATCCCCGCCGGCATCGCAGACGGGCAGGCCGTCGTGGTGCGCGGGCAGGGCGATAGCGGCTTGCGGGGCGGGCCGGCGGGCGACGTGCATATCTCCGTGATGGTGCGCCCGCATCCGATCTTCGACCGCAAGGGCTTTGACGTGCTGTGCGACTATCCGATTTCCTTCGCGCAGGCGGCGCTGGGGGCCAAGCTGGAGATCCCCACGCTCGACGGCAAGATCGATTATACCATCCCCGAGGGTACGCAAACCGGGACGGTGTTCAAGATCAAGGGCAAGGGAATTCCTTTCATCAACGGCCGCGGCCGCGGCGATCAGCTGCTTACAGTGGTGGTGGAGGTGCCCAAGCATCTCACCGACGCGCAGAAACAGCTGCTGCGTGAGTTCGACAGCCAGACATATAACGACCAGCATTACCAGAAAAGCAAAGGCTTTTTTGATAAGATCAAGGACCTGTTTTCCTGAAAACAGCGGCGGTCCGGGGCGCGGCGAAATCGCTTCGCCCCGGATTTTCTGCATCCGCTCCGGCGGCCGGGACAAGAAAATCCCAACAAACCCCTTGACCGCAGCGGGAAGATATGGTATAGTTATTCTTACCTCGCTGGGTTCTTTTTTTTTGCACAAAAACGCGAGGGAGGCAAAACGTCAAGAAAGGGTAACGGAGGTGCCGACAAAATGAGAGTAAAAATCACATTGGCCTGCACGGAGTGCAAGCAGCGCAACTATGACACGGTCAAGAACAAGAAGAATGATCCCGACCGCCTGGAGATGAACAAGTATTGCAGATTCTGCAAGAAGCACACGCTCCACAGGGAAACGAAGTGATTCGGACAGTCACTCCAACGAGTGGAAAGGAGTCTTGAGAATGGATAAGGCTGCCATACAGCGTGAAGTGGCTAACATGCAGGCGAACAAAGCGAAAAAGAAATCCTCGCCCGCGCGCAATGCGCTTTTTCTGGTGCGTGTGGTCGTAGTGTATCTGGTCGTCAGCATTCTGATTCCGGCGCTCAATTTCCTTGCGGTTTCCCCCAGCGTGTCCGACTGGTCGCAGTATACGGTGTTCACGGAGATGAGCAATTACGTGACGCGGCTGCGGGCGGACGGCCTGGGTCCGAATTCTGCGCCCGGCATGAATGCCATCGCGTATATCATCTATATTTCGCTGATCCTGCTGATCATTCTGGCGCTGATCTCGATCCTCGACGGCCTGATTAAGCGAATCGCCGTCATTGGCATGACGGTGCTGTTCTTTGTCTGCGGCGGCGCGGCGACCCTGACGATCGTCGGGTCGTACATGTCGACGAAGATGTATCATCTGCCGTATGCCTACGTGGCGGCAGCGCTGTATTTCATCGCGGGCATCGCCTGCATCTTCTCGATGGTCGCCAAGTCCGGCCGGCCGATGTATGCTAAAGAGGTCGACACCAGCACGCTGGGCGGCAGGGCGACGAACTATCTCATCGCCAGCGCGGCGGAGATCAAGAAGATCGTCTGGCCGACGCCCCGGCAGGTGTTCAAAAACACGCTGGTGGTTCTCGCCTGCGTGCTTGTGCTGGGCATTGTGATCTGGGGTCTTGACTGGCTGTGGGGCTTCGTGTTCAGCCTGCTGTTTGGTTGATGAACGCGGGAGCATTTGCGGATACGGAGGAGGTGCGCCATGGCGGACAATGCAAAGTGGTATGTTGTGCATACCTATTCCGGATATGAGAACAAAGTAGCGACGAATCTGGAGAAAATCGTGGAAAACCGCGGTTTGGAAGATCAGATTCTCGACATCCGCGTCCCGACGGAGACCGTCACGGAGATCAAGGATGAGAAAACGCGCGAGGTGGAGCGCAAGATCTTCCCGGGCTATGTTCTGATCCACATGGTCATGACGGACGACACGTGGTATGTCGTGCGCAACACGCGTGGCGTCACGGGGTTTGTCGGTCCGGGCTCCAAGCCGGTGCCGCTGACGGATGAGGAGATCGAGGCGCTGGGCGTCGCGAGGAAGGACGTGGTCGTCAACTTCAAAGTGGGCGACAGCGTCAATGTCATGAGCGGCCCGTTTGAGGGCTTCGTCGGCGTGGTCAGCGCGATCGACCTGGACAACCAGCGCGTGACGGTGGCGGTGTCCATGTTTGGCCGCGATACGCCGGTCGAGCTCGAGCTGGGCCAGGTCCGCGCCGTGGACTGAGCGCCCGGCGAGAGACTGCGTTTTGGAATGGACGGGCGTGCCCGTTTGTTTGCCGGGGCTCCCCGGCTGTGGGAGGACAGGATGGCCGTCCTGTCCGCCATCTACCACGAATTTTTGGAGGTGTAAAAATTGGCACAGAAAGTTATCGGCTATATCAAACTGCAAATCCCGGCCGGCAAGGCCACACCGGCGCCCCCTGTGGGACCTGCGCTCGGTCAGCATGGTGTCAACATTGTCGCGTTCACGAAGGAATTCAACGAGAGAACGGCGAAGGATATGGGTCTGACCATCCCCGTCGTCATCACGGTCTATGCCGACCGGTCCTTCACCTTCGTCACCAAGACCCCGCCCGCCGCGGTGCTCATCAAGAAGGAGCTGGGCATCCAGAGTGGTTCCGGCGTGCCCAACAAGACCAAGGTCGCCAACCTCACCAAAGAGCAGGTGCGCAAAATTGCCGAAATGAAGATGCCCGATCTCAATGCCGCGTCCATCGAGGCTGCGATGAGCATGATCGCCGGCACGGCGCGCAGCATGGGCGTCACAGTCGAGGAATAAGGGCTCAAGCGGCCTCTCCCTTTCCGCCTGTGCGGCGGAGGCGTAACCATACGTGGGAGGAAATTTCCGTTATCAACCACAATCAATGGGAGGGAAACCAGAAATGAAACATGGAAAGAATTATACCGACAGCCTGAAGCTTGTCGACAAAACGAAGCTCTACGACCCGCAGGAAGCGCTGGAGGTGTGCGTCCAGACGGGCAAGGCGAAGTTTGACGAGACCGTCGAAGTGCATCTGCGCCTCGGCGTCGACAGCCGCCACGCGGATCAGCAGGTCCGCGGCGCCGTCGTGCTGCCGCACGGTACCGGCCGCAATGTGCGCGTGCTGGTCATCGCGAAGAACGAGAAGGCCGACGCCGCGAAGGAAGCGGGCGCGGATTTCGTGGGCGCGGAGGAAATGGTGCAGAAGATCCAGAGCGAGAACTGGATGGATTTCGACGTGCTGATCACCACCCCCGACATGATGGGCCTGGTCGGCCGTCTCGGTAAGATCCTGGGTCCCCGCGGCCTCATGCCGAACCCCAAGGCCGGCACTGTGACGCCTGATGTGGCGCGCGCCGTGACCGAGGCCAAGGCCGGTAAGATCGAGTACCGCCTGGATAAAACCAACATCATCCACTGCCCGATCGGCAAAGTTTCCTTCGGCGCGGAAAAGCTCGGGGAGAACTTCCAGACGCTGCTCGACGCGGTCAACCGCGCGAAGCCGGCGGCGGCCAAGGGCCAGTATATCAAGTCCTGCGTCGTCGCGACGACGATGGGCCCCGGCGTGAAGATCAATCCCGTCAAGGTTATGTAATTGCTGCGGCGATCGGCATACGCCGGGAAACGCGCTGCGATACCGCAAAGAAGCCGTACCTGCCAGGGTACGGCTTCTTTTTGTATGAAGAAAACCACTCGCTAGGCGAGTGGTTCAAAAGAAGCCTAATGGCGATGATGTAGACAAAAAAACTCCCTTTGCTTTAGAATAAGGGTGCGGTCTGCCAACTGCACGAAAAAAAGCAAAGGGAGGTCATTGCAATGAATGACGTAAACAGTTTATCGCATACCAAATGGAATTGCAAGTACCATATAGTGTTTGCGCCAAAGTATCGAAGAAAAGTATTCTATGGAGAGAAACGACGAGAGATAGGAGAAATTTTAAGGACACTGTGTAATTGGAAAAAGATAAGGATAGTAGAAGCAGAAGTATGCCCGGATCATGTACATATGCTGGTAGAGATACCGCCGAAGGTGGCGGTATCGAGCTTCATGGGATACTTAAAAGGAAAAAGCAGCTTAATGATCTACGAGAAATACCCTGAACTGCGATACAAGTACCGGAATCGTGAATTTTGGTGCCGAGGGTATTATGTAGATACGGCGGGAAAGAATGCGAAGAAGATCGAAGAGTACATTCGGCATCAGTTGGACGAAGATAAAGCTGGAGAACAACTGACAATGGGGAATTTTTAAACCCGTTTACGGGTAGCCAGTAAAAAACTTTCGCGGCTGGCAGATCGTATTTGCGCGACGAGACGCGCGAGCTAGTAACATAGGGCTTTGCCCGCATAAGAAAAACCCCCGGCTTTGCCGGGGGATCATTATTTTGTCCCATTCGCCGGGCGAGCGGCGCAAAAGACGTATGGCAGGAATGCAAAACGAATATTCCAAATGGTAAGAACGAAATGAAAACGGTAGAATTGACACGGTTTTGCTAAGTCACCATTTTCTTAAATAGCGCAGGCGAAAAACGGGAGAATGCCATGCTGGCAGCCAATAGAGCAGA
Source organism: Candidatus Tabaqchalia intestinavium (assembly GCA_904420005.1). Classification (GTDB taxonomy): domain Bacteria; phylum Bacillota; class Clostridia; order Oscillospirales; family CAJFTT01; genus Tabaqchalia; species Tabaqchalia intestinavium. Next base: position 11,804 of record CAJFTT010000001.1, read on the forward strand.
CCGGCGCGACGTGCCGCGCGCCGCTAGTGTCCCAGAGGCTTACCGTCTATGCGTCCCTGCCTTTGCCGGGGGATCATGATTTCGCAGTTCCTGGCTGGCCCGGCGCCGCGCTGTATGCGTATCTGCTCGCGGCAAGTTCCTGTACTGGCGGGGAGCGCGGCTGCATTTGCGTAATGGAAAGGCATGGCGGGCTGCGGTGGCTTTTGCGTTTATGGCCGCGCGGCGTTGGTGCGTGGCATTATTGCTGCACGGTCGGCGCGGTTTCATACGGCAAAGCCCAAAATGGGAAAATAAGTTTGGGACTTTTCTCAAAAACCTCTTGACAAAAAAGTTAGATAATGCTAACCTATATAAGGTTAGAAAAAGCTAACTCAACGAACGAAAGCAAACAACAGCTTTCCACCCAAAAGGAGTGTGTTGGATATGCCTTTGACCATGGCGCGGGAAGGGGAGCGCAGCAGCATCAAGCGGATCGGAGGAAAAGAGGAGATCCGCAGATTTCTGGGAACGCTCGGATTTGTGGTTGGCGGAGACGTGACGGTGGTGTCGCGCATCGGCGGCAACGTCATCGTCAATGTCAAGGACTCCCGGGTAGCCATCAGTAAGGAGATGGCATCCAAGATCCTGGTGTGATAACAAAGAACGTTGCGGGGAAAGGGGGAAATCCGATGCTGACGCTCAAGGAGACGAAATGCGGCCAGACCGTCACGGTGACCAAGATCCACGGCGCCGGCGCGATCAAACGCCGGATCATGGATATGGGGATCACGAAAGGCACCGCCGTCTATGTCCGCAAAGTCGCGCCGCTGGGCGATCCGGTGGAGGTGACGGTTCGGGGCTACGAGCTGTCCCTGCGCAAGGCGGACGCCGAGCTCATCGAAGTGCAGTGAGATTTGCGACCCTGCAGGGAAGGAGGTTCCCTGCATTTTTCGGCAGGGGAGTTAGTCTAAATTAACCCGCCTGCCAAAAGAGAGAAGGAGGAAAAGCGAATGTCGATCACAATCGGCCTGGCCGGCAACCCAAACAGCGGGAAGACGACCCTATTCAACGCCCTGACCGGCGCCAATCAGTTCGTAGGCAACTGGCCGGGCGTCACGGTGGAAAAAAAGGAAGGCAAGCTGAAGAACCATAAAGATGTGTCCATCATGGACCTGCCGGGTATTTATTCCCTTTCGCCTTATACGCTCGAGGAAGTCGTAGCGAGAAATTACCTCATCCATTCCCGGCCGGACGCCATTTTGAACATTGTCGACGGCACCAACCTCGAACGCAACCTGTATCTCACCACGCAGCTGCTGGAGCTGGGGATCCCGGTGGTCGTGGCGGTCAATATGATGGACCTGGTCAAAAAGAGCGGGGATGTCCTGAACCTCGACGCGCTCAAGAAGGCGCTGGGCTGCGAGGTTGTGGAGATTTCCGCGCTCAAGGGCACCGGCGTGATGGAGGCGGCGGAATGCGCCATCCGGGCGGCGCAGGCCGGCCGCGCGAGCGAGCGCGTGCATAAATTCGACGACAAGATCGAAGAGGCGCTCGCCGGCATCGAAGCGATGCTGCCGGGCGACGTCGCGCCGGAGCAGAAGCGGTTTTACGCGATCAAGCTTTTCGAGCGGGACGACAAAATCGGCGAAATGCTGCGCGTCACGCCCAATGTGGAAGCCATCATCAGCGCGGTGGAGAAGGATCTCGACGACGACAGCGAAAGCATCATCACCAACGCGCGCTATGAATACATCGCGTCCATTCTCGACGGCTGCTATCAGAAAAAGCAGGCCGGCAAATTGAGCGTTTCGGATAAGATCGACAAGATCGTGACCAACCGCTGGCTGGCGCTGCCCATCTTTGCGGTGGTCATGTTCCTGGTTTATTTCGTTTCTGTCACCACGGTGGGCACCTGGGCGACCGACTGGGTCAACGACGGCGTGTTCGGCGACGGTTTCCACCTGTTTAGTATCGGCACGAAGGCCTACGAGGAGGACGCGGAAGCGTTTGACCTGGCGAGCACCGAGATCGACGCTTACATTGACGCGGCCGAAGCGGCCGGCGTGGAGACCGACGCGCTGCGCGAGACGCTGGAGGCCGAGGAGCCGGACGCCGCGGTCATCGAGCAATTCAATGCGGCGGCCCAGGCGGCCGGCGTGACGGCCGAGGCGGAGATCCTCGACGATGAGGGCCAGGTGGAGGAGACCGTGCCCGTTTCGTTTGCGGACTTTACGGCCGCGATGGAGGTCGCGGAGCCGGATCCCGCGGAATACGGCGTATGGGTCCCGGGCCTGCCCGGCCTGATCGAGGGCGGCCTGGTTGCCGTCAGTTGCCCGGATTGGCTCAAGGGCCTGCTGCTCGACGGCATTGTCGCCGGCGTCGGCGCGGTGCTGGGCTTCGTGCCGCAGATGCTGGTGCTGTTCCTGTTCCTCGCCTTCCTGGAGGCCTGCGGCTATATGGCGCGCATCGCCTTCATCATGGACCGCATTTTCCGCAAATTCGGCCTGTCGGGCAAATCCTTCATCCCCATGCTCATCGGCACGGGCTGCGGCATCCCCGGCGTCATGGCCTCCAGAACCATTGAGAACGACCGCGACCGCAAGATGACCATCATGACCACCACCTTCATCCCCTGCGGCGCGAAGCTGCCCATCATCGCCCTCATCGCGGGCGCGCTGTTCGGCGGGGCCTGGTGGGTGGCGCCGAGCGCCTATTTCGTGGGCATCGCGGCCATCGTTGTCTCGGGCATCATCCTGAAGAAAACCAAGATGTTCGCCGGCGATCCCGCGCCGTTTGTCATGGAGCTGCCGGCTTACCATCTGCCGACCGTCGGCAACATCCTGCGCAGCATGTGGGAGCGCGGCTGGTCCTTCATCCGCAAGGCCGGCACGATCATCCTGCTGTCCACCATCGTGGTGTGGTTCGCGTCCAATTTCGGCGTGCTTGACGGCCATTTCGGCATGGTGGAGAACCTCGTCGCGACCTATCCGGAAGCCGCGGCGTCCATGGGCCTGACGGCCGCGATGGACATCAGCTTCCTCGCCTATATCGGCAAGGCGATCGCCTGGATCTTCATCCCGCTGGGCTGGGGCAGCTGGGAGGCTGCGGTGGCGGCGGTCACGGGCCTCGTGGCCAAGGAGAACGTCGTCGGTACCTTCGGCGTGCTGTTCGGCGGCTTTGAAGAAGTGGCGGAGAACGGCTGGCAGATCTGGACGAATATGCAGGCTGCCTTCACGACGGTTTCGGCGTATTCCTTCCTGGTCTTTAACCTCCTGTGCGCCCCCTGCTTCGCAGCGATCGGCGCTATCCGCAGAGAGATGAACAGCGCCAAGTGGACGTGGTTCGCCATCGGTTACCAGTGCGTGTTTGCTTATGCGGTTTCCCTGTGCATCTTCCAGATCGGCAACCTCTTCCAGGGCGGCTCGTTCGGCATCGGCACAGTGGCGGCAATTCTGATCATCGCGCTGCTGGTTTATCTGCTCGTGCGGCCCAATAAGGTCAGCACGACGCTCAAAGCCAAAGTGCGCGTTTGAGCCAACTCCCCGTGCCGGCCGCGCATAGCCGCGCCGGCGCGGGACCTCCTGCAACTTGAAAGGGAAGGGTGAGCATTATGCTGGCATTTCTCAGCGAGAATCTCGCGACTATCCTGATTTGCGCCGGACTGGCGGCGCTGGTGGCCTGCATCATCTGGTCGATGGTCCGCCGGAAAAAATCGGGGAAAGGGTGCAACTGCGGCGGCTGCAGCGGCTGCGCCGGCGCGTCGATCTGTCACGCGCAAAAGAAACCGGACGCGCGGGGAAAATCCTGAGAGGCAGGCCGGCGCAGGCATAGGGACCGGATTGGACGGGCGGGCTGCGTTCCCCTGATGGGGAAGGTGCAGCCCGCCCGCTTTGTTATGGCGCGGCGCGTGCCGGAAGGGAGATGTTTGTCACAAATTTTGCGTCCAGGCCATTGCATGCGGCTGGAAAATTTGGTATGATAATAAAAAGAAGCGGAAAGCGCGCGGCCGGGCGACCGGGGGCGCCGCTTTCCCTGCCCCCGCGTCCGGCGGGTCAATCTTTTGTTTGGAGGAATGAACCATGACCATGGAAGAGCGTTACGCGCGCTGGCTGGAGAAAACCAAGGATAACGAGGAGCTGCATGCGCAGCTGCTTTCTTACGATGAGAAGGAGAAGGTCGAGAGCTTCTTCAAGGATCTGGAATTCGGCACGGGCGGCCTGCGCGGCAAGATCGGCGCCGGCCCGAACAAGATGAATATCTATACGGTGGGCCGCGCGACCCAGGGCCTGGCCGAGACCATCGGCGCGGGCAGCAAGGTCGCCATCGCCTATGACAGCCGCAACAAGAGCGATGTGTTCGCCAAGACGGCGGCGGGCGTCTTCGCCGCCAACGGCGTCAAGGCGTATATCTTCCCGCGGCTGATGCCCACCCCGACCTTGTCGTACGCCGTGCGCGCGCTGGGCTGCGACGCGGGCGTCGTCGTCACCGCGAGCCATAATCCCGCCATCTATAACGGCTATAAGGCCTATGGCAGCGACGGCTGCCAGTTCACGCTGGAGCTGGCGGAGAAGACGCTCGAGCGCATCCTCGCGACCGACGAATTCGACGGCGTGAAGAAGATGGACTTCGAGCAGGGCCTCAAGGAGGGTAAGATCGAATACATCGGGGAGGAGACTTACCAGGGCTTCCTCGACGCCGTGTGCGCGCAGACGCTGCAGCCGGGCCTGTGCAAGGAAGTCGGGCTGAAGGTCGTTTATACGCCGCTCAACGGCACGGGCAACCGTCCCGTGCGCGACGCGCTGGCGCGCCTGGGCGTGGATGTCAGCGTCGTCAAGGAGCAGGAAAATCCGGACGGCAATTTCCCCACCTGCCCCTATCCGAACCCCGAGGAGAAAGTCAACTTCAAGCTGGCGGAGGAGCTGGCGCTGCAGCTGCAGCCCGACCTGCTGCTGGGGACCGACCCCGACTGTGACCGTGTGGGCATCGCCGGGCGCAACCGCGACGGTTCCTTCACGCTCATGACGGGCAATGAGGTCGGCCTGATGCTGATGGAATACGTCCTGTCGACCCGCAAGGCGCAGGGCACGCTGCCGGAGAAGCCCGTCGTTATCAAGACCATCGTCACCGCCGATCTCGCGCAGGAGATTGCGGAGGCTTACGGCGCCGAGATCATCAATGTGCTCACCGGCTTCAAGTTCATCGGCGAGCAGATGACGGAGCTGGTGAATAAGGGCGAGGGCGACCGGTTCATCATCGGCTTCGAGGAGAGCTATGGGTACCTCGGCGGTCTGTACGCCCGCGACAAGGACGCGGTGTTCGCGTCGGTCATGATCTGCGAGATGGCGGCCGATCTGAAGAAAAAAGGCATGACCATCCCCGAATTCATGGAGAGCATCTATGAGAAATACGGCTACTGCCTGCATGAACTGAAGAACTACGCCTTCGAGGGCAAGGCCGGTATGGAGAAGATGAAGCGCATCATGCAGTCGTTCCGCGAGGACAAGGCCGGGTTCGCCGGTGAGAAGCTCGTGCGTTTCAGCGATTACAAGGCCAGCGAGGCGGTAGACGTCGCGACGGGGGAGAAAACCGTGCTGACGCTGCCGAAGTCCGATGTGCTGTGCTTCGAGCTGACGGGCGGGCTGAAATTCCTCGTGCGTCCCTCCGGCACGGAGCCGAAGATGAAGGCCTATCTCGTCGCGAAGGCCAAGACCCGCGAGGCGGCGCAGGCCGGGATCGCGCGCCTGGGAGACGCCGTGACGGCGAAAATCGACTCGGTGGAATGATCCGCCGGATCGCCTGAAAGACAGCAAACAGGGCGGCCGCTGCGGCCGCCCGGGAACAAGTGCCCCCAGCGGGCACGGAAAGGGGCCCGATATGAATTGTCCCTATTGCGGCGCGGTCATGACCAAAGATGACCGCAAGTGCCCGCGGTGCGACAGACGCATCATCACGGAGGAGGAATATCTCCGGCTTTGGGGTGAGCGCAGCGAGGAACAGGAGCGGTTCGAGCGGTTTAAGAACCGCGTCGCGCTGTTGTTCAATTTCATCCTGCCGGGGCTGGGGAGCTTTGTCAAGACGGGCAGCATCACGCTGTTTTTGCTTTGCCTGCCGCTGTATGCCCTGGGATGGGCGCTGTTCGCCTGGGGGATCGTGCGCGGGATGACGATGGCGCCGGTGATTATTCTCTTCCCGCTGGCGGTGCTGGCGGTGTCCATTTGGCTTACCTACCGGGAGAAAAAATAAGGAAGGGCGGGGCTGCGCTTGCGGCCCCGCCCGGTTTCCTGTGCTGGAGCATGCGTGTTGGGCAGGCAATGCTTTTTGTTCGCTGTCCCCGGCGGCGCGCGGAGTTGATCTGCCGGGTCACGCCAGCGGCAGGCCGCCTACGTTGCTTTTCCTTTGAAGGCTGTCTTATTTGCAGCCTGGTGTCCCCGGACACGCAGGATGGGCTGGGGCCGTGAAGGGGAGATTTCGGGCTGCTCTATGTGTGGTTTGTTTTCATCCTGTCTTTATCTTAAGCGGGACGGAGCGGCCCCGGGGCAGCGTTACGGGCAGCGCGCTACCCCGCGCTTTCGGCAGGCCGACGCAACGGATTCGCTTGCTGCCCGCGCGCATCAGGACGCCGTCCGCCGAGGCTGCCCGGCAATGGGAAAAGCACGGCGTGGCTTCGCTTTGCCGCAAAAACCGCGGTTTCTTTGTCCGCGGGGAAGGAGGAAAAAACCGGAAAGACCGAACCGCCAGATTGCGCCGGACCGTCAGAAGCAGAACGGTACGCCGCCCGCGCTGGCAAGCAGCCGCTGGAATTTTCTGCCTGTCCGGGCGTTGCATTTGCGCCGCCGGCGTGCTACAATGACGGCAGGCCGCCGACGGGCGGGATACAGGCGCGGCATTGCCGCCATTTTGCCTCGGGGAAGGAAGCGCGTCACCCTGAAACGAAAGATTTCTGATTATGATCGCTATCTACCCCCGGCGATCGCCCGACTGGAAAAGGGGCTGTCGATCGCGCTGCGCGCGCTGACGCTCGCTTCGTTCGCGGCAGGCGCGGCGTCCATCGTGTTTGTGCCGGGCTATATTCCGTTCTCCCTTCTGGCGACGGCGCTGGCCGCGGCCAGTTTTCACTTTTTCCGCCGCCTGCTGCTGCCCACGCATGAGCTGCAGTATACCGACGGCAGCGCGCGACCTCTCGTGCTGCGCCGGCGGTTCAATTATGCGGCGCTGCTCGGCGTCGCGCTGGCGTTGGCGCTGGCGGTTGTGCTCTTTATTGTCATCGCCGCTGCCTGGCAGGAGATGCAGTGACGCGTGCGGCAACGAAAAATTCACAAACTGGGGATTGACAGCGGCGGCTTTGCCCGGTATAATAGAATCAGTGAAAAATGAATCAGCCAACGCAAGGAAGAGGATCAGTAGTCGATTCTCGGGGCAACAGAGAGCCGCCGGTCGGTGCGAGGCGGTGCCTGCGATTTCGATGAACTCGCCTCAGAGCGGCTTGCCGAGGGCGCGGAAAATGCGCATTAGGTATAGACGGAGCTCCACCGATACAGGGAGGCTGGATTAAGCGCGGCGTCAAGCCCCGCCGATCCGGGCAGAGGTGGTCGGAAAGCAATTTCCGGCAACAAGAGTGGTACTGCGGAAGCTGCGCTTTCGTCTCTTGCAGAGAGACGGAAGCTTTTTTGTTTTTCAGGAAAAATTCGAAGAAAAGGAGAACGCGCTATGGAATTCATCAGCAAGACATTGGGACAGGTCATCGACGAGCTGGCGGAGAAATTCCCCGACCGGGAGGCCGTCAAGTACACCGACCGGGATTACCGCAGGACGTGGAAGGAATTCAAGGAGGAATGCGACCGTTACGCCAAGGGATTCCTCTCGCTGGGCATCCGCAAGGGCGACCATGTCGCCATCTGGGCCACGAACGTCCCGGAATGGATGATCACGCTCTATGCCGCCGCCAAGATCGGCGCCATCCTCGTCACCGTCAACACCAATTACAAGATTTTCGAGGCGGAATACCTGTTCAAGCAGTCGGACACCAAGCTCGCGGTCATGATCGAGGGCTTCAAGGACACCAGCTACACCGACATCATCACCGAGCTGTGTCCGGAGCTCAAGACCCTCGACCCGAAGGATGAGCTGCACAGCGAAAAGCTGCCGTTCCTCAAGCGCGTTGTCCTGGCCGGCGGCGGCTCGCGCCCCGGCATGATCCGCTTCGAGGATATCGCCAAGATGGGCGACAGCTTCCCGCAGGAGGAATATGAGCGTGTGCAGGCCAGCCTCGATCCGCACGACGTCATCAACATGCAGTATACCTCCGGCACGACAGGCTTCCCCAAGGGCGTCATGCTCACGCATTATAACATCCTCAACAACGGCAAGACCATCGGCGACGGCATGCGGTTCACCGAGAACGACAAGCTGTGCATCTGCGTGCCCTTCTTCCACTGCTTCGGCCTGGTGCTGGCGATGATGGCCTGCATCACCCACGGCACTTCCATGGTGCCCATCGACGCTTACAGCCCCGTCAAGGTCATGGACGCGCTGCAGAGCGAGCAGTGCACGGCGGTGCATGGCGTGCCGACCATGTTCATCGCCATGCTCAATCACCCCACGTTCAAAAATTACGATTTCTCCCATCTGCGCACCGGCATCATGGCGGGCTCCCCCTGCCCGATCAAGGTCATGCAGCAGGTGGTGGATGAGATGAACATGAAAGAGATCACCATCGTCTTTGGGCAGACGGAGGCCTCCCCCGGCTGCACGATGACGACGACGGAGGACAGCCTGGAGCTGCGCGTCGCGACGGTCGGGCGTCACTTCCCGGGCGTGGAGTGCAAGATCGTCGATCCCGAGACGGGGGAGGATCTTGGTCCGGGTGTGCCGGGCGAGTTCTGCGCCAGAGGCTATAATATCATGAAGGGCTATTACAAGATGCCCGAAGCGACGGCCAAAGCCATCGACAAAGATGGCTGGCTGCACACCGGGGATATTGCAATTGTCGACGAAAAGGGGTATTATAAGATTACGGGAAGACTCAAGGATATGATCATCCGCGGGGGGGAAAACATTTACCCCAAGGAGATCGAGGATTTCATTTATACCCATCCGGCCGTCAAGGATGTGCAGGTGATCGGCGTGCCGAGCAAGGCCTATGGCGAGGAGGTCATGGCCTGCATCGTGCCGGTGGACGGCGCGAGCGTGACGGAGGAGGAGATCAAGGAGTTTGTCAAAAAGAACATGGCGCGCCATAAGGTGCCGAGCTATGTGCGCTTCATGGACAGCTTCCCGATGACTGCCAGCGGAAAAATCCAGAAGTTCAAGATGCGCGAATGGGCCATCGAAGAACTCAAGCTGCAGGACGCGAACAACATCGAAACAGCGTAATGGACTTTTATCACCCCCAAAGCAGGAAAGGAAGGTAGGACGAACTATGAAACTGTGTTTTTCCACGATCGGCTGCCCGGATTGGTCCTGGGACGAGATTTTCGCCACGGTAAAGGATATGGGCTTCCCGGGTGTTGAAGTGCGCGGGATCGGCGATGAGCTGTTCATCCCGAACGCCCGCCCGTTTATCGACAAGCATATTGCCATCACCACGGCGCAGCTGCGCCGCAGCGGCGTCGAGATCCCCATGCTGACTTCCGGCATCTGCCTCGCGACGGACAGCGAGGAGGCTGTGATGCACGACGCGGCGGCCTATATCGACCTCGCGCAGAAGCTCGGCACGCCGTATATCCGTCTCATGCCGACCAGCAAGCCGCAGGCGGAAGGGCCCATCGATGAGGAGATGGTCGCCGACCGGTATGAGAAGATCTGCGCTTACGGCGCGGAGCGCGGCGTCGCGCCGCTCATTGAGACCAACGGCGTCTTTTGCGACACGGGCTATTTCGCCCGCTTCTTAAACAAGATCCAGGCGGAGAACAAGGGCGTGCTGTGGGATATCCATCACCCCTACCGCTACCACGGCGAGATGCCGGAGGAGACGATGCGCAACATCGGCGGGCTGATCCGCTATGTCCACGTCAAGGATTCCCGCATGGAGAATGGCGACGTCAAATACCGCATGATGGGGTATGGCGACGTCCCGGTTGAGGATGCGGTGCGCCGCCTGTCCGCCGCGGGCTATAACGGGTATCTCTCGCTGGAATGGGTCAAGCGCTGGAACCGTGACCTGGAGGACGGCGGCGTGGTGTTCGCGCATTATAAGGGCTACATGGATCATTTGCTCCAGAAGATCTGACCGGGGGATTTCCCGCGGTCGTGATGCACCGGCATACCCCGCCGGCGCGCAGCGTTGTTTGCTGCCCGCCGGCGGGGTATGTACTTTTTTGTGCGGTTGTGGTATGCTGGAAGAAAAGCGGGCGACTGAACGGCTCCGTGCGGCCTCGAGACCGCGCGGCCGCCGGTTGGCGGTCGGAGGATGGCTGGGCGCGCGCCTGCGGGCGGGGAAAACGCTGCTGGCCCCTTGCCTTGTCCCGAAGGGCCGCGTTTTCTTTGCCCGTGAGGGATAAAATTTACAGCGACCTCAGAGGGCCTGCACGGGAAAACACAGATGGCAGGCCGCGGAGGAAAGGAGGGAGGCGGATGATTCGTTTTTTGCAGCCGGACGACGCGCTGTTTTCCTCGCCGGCGTATGACCGGGACCGCACGGCGTTTGACCTGCTGGAGGTCATCCGCCGCGCGCCGCTGCTGCTTGCGGGCGACGGGACGTCGTTCGCCGCGGGGCGCAATCTGCCCGGAATGCCGGCGTGGCTTTGGACGGCGGACGAGATCGCCGCGCCCGTGCTGGAGGAAGCGGCGGCGATGGCGCTGGACCGCCTGGCGGAAGGGGACACGCTGCGCGTCGTCGCGAAACCGCAGGCGGCCGATTCGATTGCGCAATATATCGCGGCGCGCCGGACGATCACCGCGCACAGCCGGCTGCGCATGCGGGCTTTCGTCAATCCGCGCCCGCGCCCGCCGCGCAATCGCACGGCCTGCATCGAGCGCCCGACCCGGGCGGACCTTCCGGCGCTTGCGGCCTGCATGGCGGGATTCGCGCGGGAATGCTTCGGGGAGACGCCGGAAGCGGACGCCCTGCTGCGTCGCGCCGAGGCCGCGCTCGACAATCCGCTGCTTCTGGTCGTGCGGGAGGCGGGGGAGATCGCGGCGATGGCTTGCTGTACGCGGGAGACGGCGCGGCACTGCGCGATCTCGCAGGTGTATACCCGTCCGCTGTCGCGCGGCCGCGGATATGCCGCCGCGCTGGCCGCTGAACTGAGCGGCCGGATTCTTAGCCTCGGCAAGACGCCGATGCTGTATGCCAATGTGGATAATCACGCTGCGGTGCGGGCCTATGAAAGCGTCGGGTTTACCCCCTGCGGCCGTGTCGACGAGCTGGCGCTCCGCTGGGAAGAATCGGCGAGGGGAAAAAGGGAGAATGCCTGAGGGGATTGGCGCGGAAGAATGCGGCGGTTTCCTGACGTGTGGCGGCGTTTGGCAGACCGCAGCTCCCGTTTGCCCCGATGTCAGGCCGCGCAGGTGACCAGCGGCGATGCGGTGAAGGCTGGTGCCGGCGCAGCTGTTGCCGGGCAGCAGAGCGTTGAAGACGCGCCGAAGAAACGGAGGGAAGGCGATGGAGGAGCTGTATCTGCGGGGGCTCAAAATCCGCCCGCCCGCACAGGGCGAGGAGGTGTGGTTCGACGCGCTGCCGGCCGTGCAGGCGATTGCCGCGCGGCCGGAGGGCCTGCCGCTGCGCAGTCCGGTCACCTTCTTCGCCGGCGAGAACGGCACAGGCAAGTCGACGCTGCTGGAGGCCGCAGCAATGGCCTGCGGCTTCAATGCGGAGGGAGGCGGACGCAATTTCTGCTTTGCGACCCAAGAGACACATTCTTCGCTCGATGCGCGCATGACGGCAGTGCGCGGCGCGCGCCGCCCGCGCGACGGTTTTTTCCTGCGGGCAGAGAGCTTTTATAACGTCGCGACGGAGATCGACCGCCTCGACGAGCTGGGACGGCGCTGGGACTTGCCGTCATTGTATAACAGCTATGGCGGCAAGTCGCTGCATGTGCAGTCGCATGGCGAGAGCTTCCTCGCGCTGGTGCTGCACCGCTTCGGCGGCGAGGGGCTGTACCTGCTCGACGAGCCGGAGGCGGCGCTCTCCCCGATGCGGCAGATGACGCTGCTGCGCCGCATGATCCAGCTCGCAGGCAAAGGCGCGCAATTTCTCGTCTCGACGCATTCGCCGATCCTGCTGGCCTGCCCGGACGCGCAGATCCTGGTGTTGGACGACGCGGGTATTACGCCGACGCCCTATGAGCAGACCGAGCATTACCGGATCACCCGCCGCTTTCTGCAGGACCCACAGGGCATGCTGCGCCTGCTGCTGGCGGAGGAAAACGACGAAACAACGCAGGAGGACTGAACTATGCAGACACTTCGATGGGGGATCGTTTCCACCGGGAATATCGCCGGCGTCTTTGCGTCGGCTTTTGCCGCCGCGCCGGGAAATGCGCTCGCGGCGGTTGCCTCGCGCACGCAGGAGAAAGCCGAACGGTTCGCGCAGGAACATGGCGTTCCGCGCGCGTACGGCAGTTATGAGGCGATGGCGGCCGACCCGTCGATCGACGCGGTCTATATCGCGACGCCCATGTCCCGTCACGCGGCGGACGCCGCGCTGTTCCTTCAGGCGGGCAAGCACGTGCTGTGCGAGAAAGCGGTCACCTGCGACGCAGCGGAGCTGGAGGCGCTGCTGCGGCTTGCGCGGGAGAAGGGGCGCTTTTTCATGGAGGCGATGTGGATGCGGTGCCTGCCGGTGTTCCGCCAGGCGCAGGCATGGGTGCGCGCGGGACGCATCGGCCGGGTGGAGGCGGTCAAAGCGGAACTGTCCATTATGCCGCGCGTCGATCCGGCGCACCGCCTGTTTTCCCCGGCGCTGGGCGGCGGCGCGCTGCTTGATGTGGGTACCTATGCGGTGCATTTTCTCTGCGCGTTTCTCGGCTCGTGCCCGCAGCAGGTGATCGCCGCGGGGCGGCCCGGCCCGACAGGTGTGGATTTTGACGATGTGATCCTGCTGCGGTATCCGGGCGCGTTCGGGTTCGCATCGGTCGGGTTCTCCGCGCCGGGCGGCAACGGCGCCGCCGTGCTCGGAGAGCGGGGACGGATTTTGTTTCCCGGCTCGTTTCTGTCCGCGCAGGAGGCGGTGCTCGTGGACGCTGCCGGCGCGGAGGTCGAGCGGTTTCATGAGCCCTTCCGCGCCAATGGTTATGAATATGAGCTTTCGGAGGCGCGCGACTGCATCCTCGCGGGCAAGAGGGAGAGTGCGCTTGTGCCGGCGGAAGCGAGCCTCGGCGTCATGCGCATCCTCGACGCCTGCCGTGCGCAGTGCGGCCTGGGAGAGCCCAAGGCGCGAGGACATATTTGAGGCCGGCGCGAGAGCCAATCAAAACCATCCGTTTACTAGTGGTTTTGATTGGCCTTATTTGCTGGCTTTCGCTGCTTTATTTGCCAGGGTTTTTCCCCACCCCTGGTGGAACTGGGGCTTTGTCATGCTGTGCGCGATAACAAGGAGCGGCCGCGACGAAAGTCGCGGCCGCTCCAATTCATTTCAGGGGGTGATCTTAACTGCAAGACAGCGCCGTTTCGCGGGGTGACCGGTACGATCCTGCACAGGCGGGAGGCGCCAGCGCGGGGCCGCGGCGCACGTCTGCCGGGCCGCGCGGGGAGAACGCCCAGCCCGGCGCTTCACCGCACGGGGGTGTAATCGATTTCGGACGTTTGCTCCGTCGCCTCCAGCTTGAAGATCACAGGCCGCAGCCCGTCGTTGCAGCTGCAGATGGCGACGCCGGGCTTGCGGATCCAGTCGCCGTAATAAAACAGCCCGTCGCCCGCCCCGTGCGCCAGCGCGAAAACGTATTGATAGATGGCTTTCCACGCTTCGTCGCACAGGCCCTCCGGCTTGGCGTAGTCAGCGTAGAACACCTGCCCTTCCCGCAGCATGGGACATGCCCCGAGGCCCGGGACGCCATATTCCGCGGCAAGCTCGCGATCCAGCGTCGTCTTGAGTACGGTGATTTTGACTCGTTTCATCGATTCCTGCCTCCTGTTGTGCGGATGGGCGGCGTTCAGTCGTGATCCTCCACGGTGAAGCCGTTGAATACTGTCAGCGCGTCCTCGAGATGCAGCGCGCCGCGCTCTTCATCCTCGTCGTTTTGCGCGTGGAACGTGATGAGGATATATTCCTCGCCGTCCTTTTCTGCGAGACTTGCCAGGCATTGCCCCGCTTTCTTGGTATACCCTGTCTTGCCGCCCAGCAGCGTGCCGCCGTCGATGACGGTCGTCTCGATATTTTGCAGTGTCGAGCTGTAGAGCGTGACGCCGTTTTTATGCTTGTTGGTGGGCGGGATGGAGTACCGCCGGGTGGTGAAAATGGTGCGGAAAGTGTCGTTTTCCAGCGCATAGGAGAGCAGCTTCGTCAGGTCGCGCGCGGTGGAGTAATGCGCGTCGTCATGCAGGCCGGTCGCGTTGACAAAGTGCGTGCCGGTCATGCCGAGCTCGGCCGCTTTGGCGTTCATTTTTTCGACGAAAGCTTCCTCCGAGCCGGAAATATATTCCGCGAGGCCGACGCAGCACTCCGCTCCCGAGGGCAGCAGCGCGCCGTAAAGCAGATCCAGCGCGGTCAGCGTTTCCCCGGCGGAGAAGCCCGCGAGCGAGGCGCTGGCCTCCCGCAGCGGCGGGAAAATGTCGGAGGAAAGCGTGATCTCCGTCTCGAGATCGTCGATGGACTCGATCGCGACGATGGCCGTCATCATCTTGGTCAGCGAGGCGGGATAAGCCTGCTCGTCCGCCTGCTGCTCATAGACGACCAACCCGTCGGATAGGCGCGTGAGCAGGGCGTAGTCGCTGTTGAGGTCCGTGAACGTGACGGTAATGGTGGGAGGCGGCGCGGAAGAAACCTGCTCGGAAGAAGTCTGCGCGGGGGCCGCGCCGCTGGGCATGCCGGCGCTGGCCGGGGTGGAGGAGCAGCTGGCGCTGCTCAAGGCGACGGCAGCGATCAGCAGCGCCGCCAGCGCGGCGCGCAGCCGCATGGGAAGGGTATGCGTTTTGTCAAAATCCATGATGGTCAACCTCCTGGCAAAATCCTGCGGGAGAGCCGCACAGCCGCCGGCCGCTTCTCCGCACGCCCGGCGCGAAAAAACGCGGCCTGCGGCGAATTTTGCTTTCATTATACCATAAAGTCCGGCCGCCGCCGCAAAAAATCGGCTGGAAATCTTTTGAATTTTTTCTGAACCGCCGCCGGCCGCGGCGGCGCCCGTGAGAAGAAACTGGCGGCCGCCTGGGGAAGAAAGGGAAAACCCGCGCGTTTGCAGAATTTTCCGGCAGGGCGTCTTGCCAATGCATTCCCCCGGGTATATAATAAGCTTTCGGGGGCGAGGGAGTGTGAAAAGAAAACAATCTGTCGATCGGAGCCGGTATCTGTTTGACAACCATACGCTGCGGATCCTTATTGTGCCGCTGGTCATCGAGCAGCTGCTGTCCATCCTCGTGGGCATGGCGGACTCCATCATGGTCTCGAACGTGGGAGAGGCGGCGGTGTCCGGCGTGTCGCTGGTGGACAGCGTCATGCTTCTGCTGATCAATATTTTCGCCGCGCTGGCGACCGGCGGCGCCGTCGTCGCGGGGCAATATCTCGGCCGGGAGGACAGGGAGAACGCCTGCCGCGCGTCCGACCAGCTGGTGTGGTTCGTCGGCGGCGTTTCCCTCGTCATCATGGCGCTGGTTTACCTGGGCAGGAATTTCATCCTGCATACGCTGTTCGGCCAGATCGAGGCGGACGTCATGGCTCACGCCGACACGTATCTGCTCATTGTCGCGGCGTCGATCCCCTTCATTGCCATCTATAATGCCGGGGCTGCCATCTTCCGCGCGCAGGGCAATTCGAAGGTGTCGATGCAGGTTTCCATCATCATGAACATCGTCAACGTCGTGGGCAACGCCACGCTGATCTACAGCTTTCACCGCGGGACGGAGGGGGTCGCGATCCCGACGCTGGTTTCCCGCATGGTGGCGGCGGTGCTGGTCATCGCGCTGCTGCGCCGGGAGGAGCTGCCGCTGCATATCAACCGCACGCTGCGGTTCCGACCCCGCTGGGACATGATCCGGCGCATTTTGTATATCGGGGTGCCCAACGGGCTGGAGAACAGCATGTTCCAGCTGGGGAAAATCCTGGTGCTCAGCCTGGTGTCGACGTTCGGGACCTACGCCATTACCGCCAACGCGGTGGGCGGGGTCGTCGCGTCGTTCCAGATCCTGCCCGGCATGGCCATCAATCTGGCTGTCACGACGGTGATTTCCCGCTGCATCGGGGCGGGGGATTACGAGCAGGCGGAATATTACTGCAAGAAGCTGCACATCATTGCCTATGGCTGCGAAATCGCGACCGTGCTGCTCACGTTCGCCGCGCTGCCGCTCATCCTGTGGGCGTATAACCTCTCTGAATTGACGGCGCGCACGACGGAACAGGTTCTTTTGATCCACGGGCTTGGCGCGCTGCTTGTATGGCCGATCGCTTTCACGCTGCCCACCGTGCTGCGCTCGGCGGGGGATGTCAAGGTCAGCATGGCCGTTTCGCTCCTCTCCATGTGGGTCTGCCGGATTGTGCTCAGCTATGTGTTCGGCCAATATCTCGGCTTCGGCGTGCTGGGGGTATGGGCCGCGATGGTCACCGACTGGGTGGTGCGCGCTGTCTGCTTCATCGCGCGCTATTGCAGCGGAAAATGGAAAGGAAAGGCCGTCGTCTGAAAGGCGCGGCCCGGATCTGGATGGAAAGGAACGATGCAAATGCAAACACCCGCGCCGTGGCTGCGGTTTTACGGCCCAACGCCCGCCACGCTGGAGTATCCCGACGGATGCATGGCCGACCTGGTTGCGCAGGCCGCCGCGCGAACGCCGGATAACGTGGCGTATGACTATTTCGGCGCGACGCGGACGTTCGCGCAGCTGATGGAGGATGTGGCGCTGTGCACGCGCGCGCTGCGCGCCGCCGGGGTGAAGCGCGGCGAAGTGGTGACGCTGTGTATGCCGAACATGCCGCAGGCGGTGGTCATGCTCTATGCGCTCAACCGGATGGGCGCGGTGGCCAGCCTTGTGCACCCGCTCTCGAGCGAAGGGGAGCTGGCGTTTGCGCTGCAGCTGACGGGCAGCCGCGTGGTGCTGACGCTGGATCAGTTTTATGAAAAATTCGAGGCAGTGCGCCGGCAGACGCCGGTGGATACGCTGCTGCTGACCGGCGCGGGCGACGCGCTGCCGCCCGTCAAGCGCATGGGATATTTTCTGACGCAGGGGCGCAACGTGCCCCGCGTGCCCGAGGACGCGCCGGTGCTGCGCTGGAGCGATTTCCTCGCCGCGGGCCGCGCGGCGGCGGACGCACCCTACCAGCCGGGCGGCGCGGAGGATGTCGCGGCGATTCTGTTCAGCGGCGGCACGACGGGCACGCCCAAAGGGATTCTGCTGACCAACAGAAATTTCAACGCGGCGGCGCTGCAGACCGCGGCGGCCGGGGATATCGTCGAGCCGGGCGCTTCCATGCTCGCCATCCTGCCGATTTTCCACGGTTTCGGTCTTGGAGTGTGCATCCATACGGTGCTGACCCATGGCTGCAAGTGCATTCTCGTGCCGCAGTTTCATATGAAGAGTTTCGCCGCCATGCTCAGGAAGCACCGGCCCAATTATATTGCCGGCGTGCCGACGCTGTTTGAGGCGATGCTGCGCAACGAGCAGATGGACCGGGTGGATCTTTCACAGCTGCGCGGCGTGTTCAGCGGAGGCGACACGCTGCCTGTGCAGCTCAAACGCCGGGTGGATGCATTCCTGCGCGAGCACGGCGCGACGGTGCAGGTGCGGGAGGGCTACGGCATGACCGAGTGCGTCACGGCGAGCTGCCTGACCCCGCGCGACTTTTACCGCGAGGGCAGCATCGGCGTGCCGTTCCCCGACACGTTTTACAAGATCGTCACGCCTGCGACGCACGATGCGCTCGCGCCGGGAGAGATCGGGGAGATCTGCATCAGCGGGCCCAGCGTCATGCGCGGCTACCTGCATAACGAACGGGAAACGGCCGACACGCTGCAGCTGCATGAGGACGGGCGCGTCTGGCTGCACACGGGGGATCTGGGCAGCATGGATGCCGACGGCTTCGTCTATTTCCGCCAGCGGCTCAAGCGCGTCATTCTCTCCAGCGGCTATAATGTCTATCCCTCCCAGATCGAGGCGGTGCTCGACGCGCATGAAGCGGTGCAGACCAGCACGGTCATCGGCATGCGCGACGACTATAAAATGCAGCGGGTCAAGGCGTTTGTCGTGCTGCGTCCCGGCGTGCCCAAGACGGCGGAGACGGAGGCGTCGATCCGCCGCTGGTGCGAAAAGCGTATCGCCAAATATGCCCTGCCGAAGGAATACGAATTCCGCGACAGCCTGCCGCAGACCCTGGTGGGCAAGGTCGCGGTGCGCGAGCTGGAAGCGGAGGAAGAGAGCAAGCGCATGGACCGCTGAAGCGACGCGCGTCGGACCCAAGCACGGGGCGGGGCGGATACCGAAAGGATCCGCCCCGCCCCGCGCCGCTTTCAGGAAGGCCCCGGCATCGCCGTGCGCAGCCGGCAAGGGGAAGAGGAACTGCTGGATCAAAATTTTTGTTTGCAGAGGGTTGACTTGAGGCTGGGAAGCGGATATAATACAAGTGTACTAGAACAAATAATACACTTAGAACGGAGGGGCGCGATGCGCAAACTTGCGGTTTTTGGTTTGCTGTGTTGCCTTGCGCTGGCGGCTGCGGCAGTTGGATTTGCCGTGCGGACCGGGCGATCTGACGCAGCAGGGCGGCCGGCGGTATATGCGGCGCCTGGAAATCCGGCGCCGGACGGTGCGGGGCAACCGGGCCTGCGCACGCCGGTTTTTGGCAGCCGGCGGGAGGGAAAACAGATGGTCTGCGCCTGCGCGGGGATGGTCGCGCTGGCCGGGTCGGTCATCGCGGTTTCTCTCTTTCGCGCCGGCCGCCGGCGGGGCTCCCGTTGAGCGGCGGTGGAGCGGGCCGCGCTGTCCGGCCGGTCCCAGGCCGGAATCCGGCAGGCGCCGACGCCGTTCCGGCGCGGGCGGACGCGAGCCTGCGGCATGCATTCCACCACAGAAAGGAGGCGGCGCGCCTTGCAAATCGATAAGCTCTCCCGCACGCCCATTTATGAGCAGATCATCCAGGGGCTGACGCGGGAGATTCTCACAGGGATCCTGCCGGAGGGCAGCCAGATCCCGTCTGTGCGGGAAATGTCCATGCAGCTGTCGATCAACCCGAATACCATCCAGAAGGCTTACAGCGAGATGGAGCGCCAGGGGCTGACGGCTTCCGCGCCGGGGATCGGCCGGTTCGTCGCGGCGGGCGCGGTGGAGAAGCTGCGCCACGGCTCGGCAATGGCGGGTCTGGACGGCCTGCGGGAAGCGGCGCACGCCCTGGCGCTGGCCGGCGTGGCGGAGGAGGAAGCGCTCTCCGCCGTGCGGGAGGCCTACCGGCGCGTCCGCGGAAACGGAGAACCTCTGCCGGGGGCAGCAGAAATAGAAGAACATAACAACAAGGGGGAACCGACATGATCGTCGCAGAAAACGTAACCAAACGGTTTGAAGACTTTCTCGCGCTCAAGGACCTCAATTGCACCATTCCCAACGGCTGTATTTACGGCCTTGTGGGCAGCAACGGCGCCGGCAAATCCACGTTTCTCCGCCTGATCAGCGGGGTGTACCGCCCGGAGGCCGGCACGATCACCATCGACGGCGCGCCGGTTTACGAGAATCCGGCCGTCAAGCGCACGGTGGTCTATATCCCGGATGAGCTGTATTTCCTGCCGCAGTCCAACATGCGGAAAATGGCCCGGTTTTATCACGCGATTTACGATTCCTTCAGCATGGAGCGGTTTGAGAACCTGACCAAAACGTTCGGCCTCGACCCCAACGCCAACCTCAACACCTTCTCCAAAGGCATGCGCCGGCAGGCGGCGACGATCCTCGGCCTGTCCACCATGCCGGAGTTTTTGTTCTTCGACGAGACCTTCGACGGTCTCGACCCCGTCATGCGCAATCTCGTCAAGCAGGTCATTTATAACGACGTGCTCGAGCGCAACACCACGACCATCATCACCTCTCACAGCCTGCGCGAGTTGGAGGACACCTGCGATCAGCTGGCGCTGCTGCATAAGGGCGGCATCGTGTTCGAGAGCGACATCCAGAACCTCAAGACCTCGCTGTTCAAGGTGCAGGTCGCGTTTGGATACGAATACGACAAATCCCTGTTTGAAGGCATCGACATGCTGGAATATAACCAGAAAGGCTCGGTTGCGAATTTCATCGTGCGCGGCGACCGGGACAAAACGGTCGAGAAGCTCAAGCAGCTCGGCCCGATCCTGCTGGACATCCTGCCGCTCGGCCTGGAGGAAGTGTTCATCTACGAAATGGAGGCGCTGGGCTATGCATTCAAGGAAATTCTGATGTGAGGGGGCGCGCGACATGAACAAAATTTTCAGTTTGAAGCTCTATTGGGAAGGCATCAAGAAAATCCGCCTTGTGGGGTTCGCAAGCGCGGTGCTGTGCGTCGTCGTCAGCGCGCTGATCCCCATTTCCACGCTCCTCAACGAGCGCGGCTATGCGCCGGAGACCCAGATGGTGCTGGAGATCGAGCAGTTCTGCATCCCGCTGGTGATGCTCCTGTTTCTCACGCCGCTGTTTGTCTTTTCGATGTATTCGTTCCTCAATCACCGCAACACGTCGGATTTCTATCATGCCATCCCCTACCGGCGCGGCTGCGTTTACCTGAGCTTTACGGCCGCCATTCTGACCTGGCTGTGGGCGATCGTCCTTGTGACGGTGTTCTCCACCGCGCTGCTGTGGAGCTTCTCGGCGAGCTATGTGTTCCCGCTGACTTTCCTCGTGCAGGTGCCGCTGGCCTATTTCCTCGCGACGATGGCTGTCGCCGGCATCACGACCGTCGCCATGACCATCACCGGCAACGTCGCTTCCAACATCGCCATCACGGCGCTGCTGCTCGTGTTCGTGCGGGTTGTGAGCGTGCTGATCCTCAACACTGTCTCAAGCATAGCGCCGGTGCTGGACACCAGCGCATCGGTGTTCTCGATGTTCCAGCCGGAGTTCTTTCTCCCGTTCGGTATTCTGACCGCCTCAATGGGATTGACGGCGGCGGATAAAGTGTTCGGCTCTGCACCGGTGCTGCTGTATGCGCTGGCGGTGGGGGTCGTCATGCTGGCGCTCGGCGGCGTGTTCTATTGCCGGCGCCGGTCGGAAACGGCCACCCGCAGCGCGCCCAACCGCCTGCTGCAGCATCTATACCGCTGCGCCGTGACGCTGCCGTTCGTGCTGATCCTGGTCAACTATATTCTGTCGGAACTGTTTGGCCAGAGCACCTACCGGCGCCTGGAAATGTCGGCGATCCTGATTCTGCTTGTCGTGACGCTGCTGGTGTATTTCCTCTTTGAGCTCATCACGACCAAGCGGCCGAGAAACCTCATCAGCGCCATGCCGTGGCTGCTGGTGCTGGTGGCCGGCGCAGGCATTTTTACGGGCGCGATGCTGCTGATGCGCTCGAATATACTCGCCTTTACGCCTGCTGCCTCGGAAATCGAGAGCATCGTCATCCCGGAGAAGCGCGAGGCTTATTCCGTCACGTATGAAGAGCTGGTCACAGGCAGGATCGAGATCCGCGACGAGAAAGCCAATCAGCTGGTGGCCGGCGCGCTGGAGCAATCGGTCGAGCTGACCGAGCAGCATCAGCTGTACGAATACTGGAGAGACAAAGAGTCCAGCGAGCTCGTTACGGTCGGTATCCGCACGAAGGACGGCAAAACGGTCGGCCGGACCCTCTGGATGTCCGGCGAGAATTATCAGGCCCTGCAGGAACTGTTCAATCAGACGCAGGAATACCGGGACGCGTATTTCAGTCTGCCGGAGACTTCTGAACTGCTGTATATCAGCATTGGCAACAGCTATGTCGGTTCCAGCCTGACCGACCGGCAGCGGGAAGCACTCTGGGAAACCTTCCGGGCGGAGTTTGCCACGCTGTCCGACGCGCAGAAGCTGGAGATCAAGCGCAGCGATTACGGCACGGGTGCGATCGCGCTGCATGTTAGCGGCAGCCGCGGGCTGCGGTCCTTTTCCTCGGATTACGTCGTGCCCAGATTCATGACGCGGACCGTGCAGCAGTATCTGGATTTTATTCGCGCGGATGAGAAGCAGAATGCCCGTGCGTTTGAAGTGCTCACGTCGCTGCAGCGCATGTTTGAAGGGCAGACGCCCGACTTTGAGCAGGTGGAGCTGCAATGCAGGATTGTGACGCAGCAGGACGCGTATATCTACTACTATCAGATAACGCCCGACGTCCATTCCTCCGCAGTTTCTGACGATATCCGGTATGTGCTGCCCACACTTCTGGCGCATGAAAACGACGTCCCCTCGGCCGACGGGAATTATCTGATCTTTTCCACGCTGCGGTGGGATGAAACGGAAGAAGGGCGCAGAATTCTTACTGAAGGCATCGCCGCCATCCCCCTGACGCAGGAGGAGGTGCAGCAGATTGTGGAGACGCTGCGTCTGTTGCCGGAAGAGGATGAGATATATTATGACTGACGCGGCCGGAAAATGAGCCGCACACATGAGTTGCTTCCCCCGGGGGCGCGTCCCCATAGCGCCCCTTTCCCTGATACAGCCGGCGTTCCCCGCGGCCCCTGCCGCGGCGGCCCGCCGGCTTTCCCCATTTTCGCGCCGTATCGGGGCCGCGATTGGTCAGATTCATGCAAATCCGCGGATACCCGGGAGGATATTTTATGAATCCCGCGCGGTTTACAAAAGCCCGGCGCGCGTGGTATAATTAACCTTAATCTTTTCCGGACGAGACCGGCGCGCCGCGCGGGAGAATCGCCGGATGACAGGGAGAACGCGATGAAAAGCAAGAAAGAAGCGGGACGGATCATCTGTTTCGGCCTGGTTGGCGTGGCCAACACTGTGGTGGACTATGCCGTGTTCTGGCTGCTGGGGACGCTCCTCGGCATCCCGGAGACGGTGGCGCAGATTTTTTCCTATTCGGCCGGCACGGCCAACAGCTTCCTGTGCAATCGGTTTTTCACCTTCCGGGATCACACGACGCAAAAGCCCGCGCGCGAGCTCGCGCGGTTCATCGTCGTCAATCTCGCGTCCCTGGCGGTCAGTACGCTGCTGGTGTTCTGCCTCATTGACCGGCTGCCGCTGGTCTGGGCGCCGGCGCGGGCCGGGTATTGGTGGATTTTGGCCAAGCTGTTCATCACGGGCGTGACGCTGGTCATCAATTATCTCGGCAGCCGCCTGTTTGTCTGGAAAGAAAAGAAAGATTGAGGCGGGCCGGTCCCGCCGGGAAGGAGCGCCCGGATGAAGAAGAGCGAAACCCGCAGCATCGCGCAGAACAAAAAGGCGTTTCATGATTATTTCGTCCTTGAGCGGCTGGAGACGGGCATCGAGCTGGTGGGCACGGAGGTCAAGTCGCTGCGCGCCGGCGGCGTCAATCTGCGCGACGCCTGGTGCGAGATCACGAAGGACGGCGAGCTCTACGTCCGGCAGATGCATATTTCCCCGTATGAGCACGGCAATATCTTCAACCGGGATCCGCTGCGCCCGCGCCGCCTGCTCGCGCACCGGCGGGAGATCCGCCGGCTGTATGGCGAAGTCAAGCAGGGGGGCGTGACGCTCATCCCGCTTTCCTTATATTTCAAAGGCTCGCGCGTCAAGCTCGAGCTGGGGCTGTGCCGCGGCAAGAAGCTTTACGACAAGCGCGAGAGCGCGGCCAAGCGCGACGCTGCGCGCCTGATGGAGCGCGCGCTCAAGGAACGCAACCGCTGAGGCGCTCGCCGCCCGGCTTTTGCTTAGATTTCTGCGGCGGACGCCGTATTTTGAAAGGAGCGATCGAATCGTGAAGGAAACCATGATGCAGATCCCCGACCGTTTGCGCGAGCTGCGCGAAGTGCTTGGGGTATCGGTAGAGGAGCTGGCGGAGAGCGTCGGCGTTACGCCGACAGAATATGAACAGTTTGAATCCGGAGAAAAAGATATTCCCATCAGCGCACTGTACAAATTCGCGGCCAAGCTGCAGGTGGACCTGAGCGTCCTGCTGTTCGGCGACGAGCCGCGGATGGATACCTACACGGTCATGCGCAGCGGCGAGGGCGTGCCCATCGAGCGGTACGAGGGATATTCCTTCGAGAACCTCGCCTTCAATTTCAAAAACCGCACCATGGAGCCGATGATCGTCACCATCGAACCGGACATCTCGGCGGCGCTCGTGGCGCACGGCGGCCAGGAATTCAACTACGTCCTCGACGGCACCGTCAAGGTGGTCGTCGGGCACAAGGAGCATATCCTGCACGCGGGCGATTCGATCTATTTCAATCCCCGCCTGCCGCACGCGCAGCTGGCCGTGGACGGCCCGGCGCGGTTCCTGACCGTGATTCAGGAATAAACACGAAGGAGAGCGAAAACAGGATGGATCAGCTGATCAAGCAGTTTTGTCCCCGTCTGGATTTTGATTCCTACGAGGACTTTGTGAAAAATTACACGGTGAACGTGCCGGAGGACTTCAATTTCGGCTTTGACGTGGTGGATTACTGGGCCGAGCACGAGCCGGACAAGCGCGCGCTGCTGTATACCAACGATACCGGCGTGATGGAGACCTATACCTTCGCCGACATCAAACGCCTGTCGGACAAGACGGCCAATGTGTTCCGCAGCCTGGGCATCGGCAAGGGCGACGTCGTTATGCTCATTCTCAAGCAGCGGGTGGAGGCCTGGACCTGCATCACCGCGCTGTGCAAATTGGGCGCTGTGTGCATCCCCGCGACCTATCAGCTCACGCCGAAGGACATCGTTTACCGCTGCAACGCGGCGGATGTGAAAATGATCGTCTGTGTGGGGGACGACGTGGTTATCGACCATGTGGCGGGCTCCGTCGACAAGTGTGAAACGCTGCAGACCGTCTGCACGGTGGGGGATTGCCACCACGAAGGGTTCCTGGACTTCCGCGCGGCGGTCGAGGCGGCGAGCGAGGATTTCCCGCGCCCGACGGGAGACGACGCCACGAAGGTCACGGACACGATGCTCATCTATTTCTCTTCCGGCACCACCGGCATGCCCAAGATGGTGCTGCACGATCATTCGCTCCCCCTGGGGCATATCGTGACGGCCCGCTTCTGGCATCAGGTGCAGGAGAACACCGTCCATCTGACCCAGACGGACTCCGGCTGGGCGAAATTCGCCTGGGGCAAGATCTACGGTCAGTGGATCTGCGGCGCGTGCATCGGCGTGTTCGACACGGAGAAATTCGCGCCGAAAACCATGCTCGACGCCATCCAGCGCCTGCGTCCGACGACCTTCTGCGCCCCGGCGACGATTTACCGCTTCCTCATCAAGGAGGATCTGACGCAGTACGATTTCTCTTTCATCAAGCATGCGTCGCTGGCCGGCGAGCCGCTGAATCCCGAGGTGTATCATCAGATTGAGCGCATGACGGGCCTGCATATTTACGAAGGGTTCGGCCAGTCGGAGACGTCCGTCCTGCTCGCGAATTTCGGCTGGTTCCCGGTGCGTCCCGGCTCGATGGGCAAGCCGTCCCCCATCTTCGACATCCGCCTGCTCGATGAGAACGGCGAGGAATGCGAGGACGGCATCGTCGGCACCATCTGCATCGGCTGCCCGGACGGCAAGCGCCCGGTGGGGCTGTTCCGGACCTATTACCGCGACGCCGAAGCCAACCAGCGCTCGATGATCGGCGACTATTACAGCACCGGCGACATGGCGTGGCGGGATTCCGACGGCTATTACTGGTTCGTCGGCCGCAATGACGACGTCATCAAATGCTCGGGCTACCGCATCGGCCCGTTCGAGGTGGAAAGCGCGCTCATCGAGCACCCTTCTGTGCTCGAATGCGCCATCACCGCCGCGCCTGACCCCATCCGCGGCCAGGTCGTCAAGGCGACGATCGTGCTCGCGCGCGGCTATGCGCCGTCGGACGAGCTGGTCAAGGAGCTGCAGAATCACGTCAAGCACGCCACCGCGCCGTATAAGTACCCGCGCATTGTGGAGTTTGTCGATGAGCTGCCCAAGACCACCAGCGGCAAGATCATGCGCACCGCGATCCGCGCGGCGGATATGCAAAAGGCGCTCAAAAAGGACTGAGCGCCTTTCGCTCGGCGCAGTGCCGGTGGCCTTGGCGCGCGTTCCGCTGCGTCGCGGTATCTGCGGAGGCTGTGCCGTTTTCTCAAGAATACATGCGTCTGCCTTTTTGGCGGTGCAGACGCCGCGTCCCTTTCTGCTCGACCGGGCGGAAAGGGACGTTTTTTGCCCGGCGGGGCGTTTCGGCTTGCTTCGGCCGGCGGAGCGTTCCTTTCCCGCGATGGAGGCGGGCGGCGCGTTACCGGCGGCCGGGCCGTCTTCCCGGATGGGGTGGCTTTGCGCTGGCGGTGTTTGCAGCCCGCACCGGGACGGTTGCGGGAAGAAACCCGGGCGTTTTGCGTCCCGGCCGCGCATGGGAAACACGGCGACGTCCGGCGTCAGCTTGTAGTCACAGCCAGTTGCGTCCCGGCCGCGCATGGAAAACACACTGTGATGTGCGCGACGGCATCGTCGCGTGCGTTGCGTCCCGGCCACGCATAGAAAATGCCCTGATTGTAAACCTATAAAAAATAATGGTTGACGAACGGAGCGCGATCTGGTATGCTAGGGACAGTCAGCGGGGAGAACGCCGGCCGGCGTTTTCCCCGGCATCGCGCTGCCGCGGGGAAAGTCCCATGGCAGTGCCGGAACAGGGAGGGAGCTTGTATGACGTCAAAATCACGCGTGCTTTCCGCGCTGCTGCAAGCCGCGGGAGAGGCGGTTTCCGGGCAGGCGCTGGCGGCGCGGCTCGGTATCAGCCGCGCCGCTGTGTGGAAAGCGGTGGCCGCGCTGCGGGAGGACGGCTATGCCATTGAGGCGATGCCCAACCGTGGTTATCGCCTGGCCGCGGCGGAGGATATTCTCACCAGTGAGAGCGTCGCCGCGCTGCTGCCGCCGGAGTCGCCCTGGCGCGTGCGGGTGTATCCGCAGCTCGCGTCCACCAACCGCACGCTCAAGCAGATGGCGAGCGAGGGGGAGAAAAGCGGCGCAGTGATCCTTGCCGAGACGCAGTCGCAGGGGCGCGGCCGTATGGGGCGCGACTTTTTTTCTCCGCCGGGATCGGGGCTGTATATGAGCTTTCTGCTGCGGCCCGCAACGTTGCTGACAGGCGATGCGGTGCTGCTGACCACCGCCGTTTCCGTCGCCGTTGCCCGTGCGATTGCGGCCAGCTGCGGCGTGCAGGTCGGCATCAAATGGGTCAACGACCTGTACCTTGGGGACAGGAAAGTCTGCGGCATTCTCACAGAAGCGGCCAGCGATCTGGAGAGCGGTGGGATCGACAGCGTCGTCATCGGCATCGGCGTGAATTTCTGCGCGCGGCAGGAGCAGTTCCCGCCGGAGCTGCGGGAGACGGCCCGCGCGCTGTTTGAGACGCCGCCCGCCGGCGTGACGCGCAGTCGTCTGGCAGCCGCGATCCTGCGTGAGGCGGAGGGCCTGGAGGAGGCCTGCCGCACGCGGGCGTTTCTCGAGGAATACCGCGCGCGCTCCATCCTGCTGGGCAAACCCGTGCGCTGCACCAGCGCGCGGGAAACGTTCGAGGCGATGGCGGTGGATATCGACGCGCAGGGCGGCCTCGTCGTGCGGCGCGCCGACGGCACGCAATGCGCGCTGCATACGGGGGAAGTGACGGTGCGCCGCATGGACTGAGCGGTCTGGACGCCGCGCGGCCGCGAAACGTCGGTCAGCCCGGCGCGAGAAAAAGAAAAGGGGAAAGCTTATGGGAAAAACGACTACACTGGGAAAAACGCGCGCGCTGCTGCTTTGCGCGCTGTTCGCCGCGCTCATCGCGGCAGGGGCGTTTATCCGCATTCCTGTGCCGGTGCTACCCTTCACGCTGCAGACGCTGTTTGTGCTGCTGGCGGGGCTGCTGCTGGGGCCGCGCTGGGGCGCGCTGTCGGTCATCGCCTATGTGGCGATCGGACTTGTGGGGATTCCTATCTTCACGCAGGGAGGCGGGCCGCAATATGTGTTTCAGCCGTCGTTCGGCTATTTACTTGCGTTCATTCCCGGCGCGTATCTCACCGGCTGGCTCGCGCGGCGGGGTGCGCCGACGCTGCCCCGGTTGCTGCTGGCTTGCGCGGCGGGGCTGGCGGTGATTTACGCGATCGGCATGACGTATCTGTATTTTATAACCAATCTGTATGTTCAGACGCCGATGAGCGTGCGCAGCCTGTTCATGTCGTGCTTTGTGCTGATGCTGCCCGGCGATGTGGTCAAGACCGTCTTTGCTGCGGTCTTGGCGCGTCGCCTGCTGCCTGCGCTGGAGAAAATGGGCGTCGGCGGGCGGAAAGCGCCGGCAGCTGAATGACAGACGCAGGCCGGCGGCTGTCGCAGGGCGCCGCGCATTTGGCGAGGGAGGGAATGGGCACGGATGAGGCTACAGCAGGCATGGCGGGCCTGTGTCCGCCGAGCGTGCCGGTGTGCCCGCACGCATTTCGACCGACCGGTGTGGTGGACGCTATGGGCTAATCATAAAAAATATTTATAGATTCAGAAGCAACTCTAATTTGATTTTATGTGTATTGCGTAGTATACTCATAAACAGAAAAGGAGGGGTTTCGATGTATGATGTGATTGTGATCGGCGCGGGGCCGGCCGGTATCAGCGCCGCGATTTATGCCGTCAGCCGCGGATGCCGCACGCTGGTGCTTGAGCGCGGCGAAGTGGGCGGCGTGATCGGCAAGGTGTCCACTGTCACGCATTATGCCGGCATCGTCGCGCAGGAAACGGGCGTGAGCTTCGCCGCCCGGCTGAAAGCGCAGGCGCTGGCCGCGGGGGTGGAGATCGTGTTTGGCGAGGCGACGGCGGTTTCCCTCCGGGGGAAGATGAAAACCGTGACAGTGAGGGAGAAGCAGTTTGCCGCGCCGAAGCTCATCCTGGCCAACGGCTGCACAGCGCGCCGGCTCGGGATCCCGGGCGAGGAAACGCTGCGCGGCCGGGGCGTCGAGGACAACGCCGCGCTGGCCGGGCCGCGGTATCAGGGGAAGAATATTTACGTCGTTGGAGGCGCGGACGGCGCAGTGAAAGAGGCGCTGTTTCTGGCGCGGTATGCCGCCCGGCTGACGATTGTGCATTTTGAGCCGCGTTTGGGATGCATCGCGGAATTCCTGCAAAAAGTGGAGGCGACGCCCAATATTTCGGTTTGCACAGGGTATCGGCTTGCGGCTATTCATGGAGACGAGCAGATCGAGGCGCTGGAGCTCGTTTCGGAACAGGATGGCCGGGTCCGGCGTGTGGAGGATGCGGGCTGCGGTGTGTTCGTTTATGCAGGGTCGACGCCCAACACGGCGCTGTATCCAGAGCTTTCGCTGGGAAATGGGTTCATCCCGGTGGAGGAAAATATGCAGACGCAGATCCCCGGCGTTTACGCCGTGGGCGATATTCGCGTCAAGCAGGTGCGGCAGGTCGCCACAGCGGTGGCAGACGGCGCGATTGCAGGGATCCACGCCGCCACGCATTGAAAAACGCACGAAGGCCGGCCGCAGACGGCGGCGTGGCAGAAAACGGCGGGCCGGACAACGAATGCTGTCCGGCCCGCTTTTTGTATAGATCTCCGATACTGCCGCGAGTCGAAAAAGCTGGACCCTTAGGAGGCGACTGCGCGATCCAACTGAGCTACGGGAGCATATACAGAAAATATTCAATTTTACAGGGCTCCGGGATTCGAACGGTTCGATTGTTAGGAGGCGGACCCTCTATCCTGCTGAGGTGCTGGGACATTATTCAATATGATTTTTTAAAAAGTTAACAGGATAAAACAAGTTAGGCGATTGTTCTAAGAAATATTTGCCCGGATAGATCGCCCTTCATAAATTTGAAAGTGTTCCTGAATTTTCTCCGGAAAGGCTATGGTCACTCCCGGTGCAGTTTGAAACATCTGTTTTTCCCTCTATCGACTTCTTTCGGTATTCCGATTGGTTTGTCGACGGAAAAA
>CAJFTT010000002.1 GCA_904420005.1 Candidatus Tabaqchalia intestinavium
CCTCGGTGGACAAAGGGCAATGCGCCCGGCGGCGACTGAAATGGCCGCATGCGGCGTTCTCGAGCTCGGCGGGCGGCAGCCCGCCGTCCTGCTGCGGCCTTGCCTGCAACCGTTTCCTTCTCCCGCCAGGTCCACGGCGTTTTTCGGGAGGAAAGCGGGCGCAGGCACCACCGATGCGGCAGCCGAGCGCTCGCCCGCGGGCGAGAAAAACGCGGTCGAGCGTCTGTTTGACCCCGAAAAGCCGCGTTTCTCTTTATCCATCGTGTATAAATATTTTTAATTATTACTTTTTGTAATTTAACTTTGGCAGAAAAATCGCGCAGGGCTGCCCTTGCCGGACGGCGGACGAACCCGCGGTTTTGGCGTCAACCCGTTGGCTGCCAAGGCGCAGCGGGGAGGGGACGCCGCCCCGGGCCGCTGCGTGGGAATTTTGCCACCAGGGCCGCTGGATGAAACAACTCGGTCGAGCGGAAAAGCGAACTGGAAAGGAGACGCCCATGAAACGGATGTGGATCGCAAGTATGCTGTGCTGCCTGGCGCTCTCCGGCTGCGCGCAGACGCCGGCAGACGAGAGCGCCCCCTCGAGCGCCCCCTCGGCACAATACGTCTCCATCACGGCGCAGGAGGCGCAGAATCTGATGCAGACACAGGCGGATTATGTGCTGCTCGACGTGCGCACACCCGAGGAATACAACGAGGCCCATATCCCCGGCGCGATGCTGCTGCCGCTCGACGAGCTCGCCGCGCAGGCCGAGACGGCGCTGCCGGATAAAGCGCAGCTGATCCTGGTCTATTGCCGCAGCGGCCGGCGCAGCAAAACGGCGGCGGAAACGCTGCTCTCGCTTGGGTACACGAATGTGCGGGATTTCGGCGGGATTCTGGATTGGCCTTACGGCACAACATCGTGACCGGCCGGCCGCCGGGAAAAGCAGAACAAGCGCTCCCCTCTTGAACCTAACCGATCGCGGCACGGCTACAATGTTGACAACAGGGTAACGCCCATATCGGGTCATTTAATTGGGTGGGAAGGAAAGGAGGAGAATCTTGGAAAAGCTGATAAAGCCCTTTGCACTGCGGCCACGGCAATGGTACAACCTAACACGCTTACAGAAACGATGTTATTTGGCCAATATCGCTGTAAATGATCCCAGTTTTTTGCTACCGCATCAATATGAGGAAAAAAGCATTTTCAACGCCATGCTGCCGGTCTATGAACGGCAAAAGCCCGCGCACCGCCTTTCCGAATTTATTCATCAATATTTCGACCGTGCATTATATCATACCCGCTTTGTCACCCCGATCCACGCGAAAATGCATTATACACTCTATGGATTTTCTGTGGAAATCTCCGTGATGTTCTTCATTACCTGTTGGCGAATGGAATTCGACTATCAAATTCAAAAAAGCAACGAAATTCCCTGGTTAATTCACAAGGATTGTAATTTCAAAGCGGGTGAGCAGGATATGCTAGGCGCTTTGGTAAATTTTCGGGTGGTGATGGACTATATCCATCGCGAGGTTGAAGATAAATATTTCACGGAGATGGGGTACAAAACGGCAGAGGCACCGTTGCAATTCGAATAAATCTTGGAGCCGCCTGGTCCATCCCTAGCCGCCTTGTGGCAAGCCGCTGCCTTTGTGTTTTCGTAATGCAGCAGCGCTTTGTCCCACAGGGACGCCGGCGCAGGGAAAAACGAAAGCAAAGCGTCAGAGACAGAGGCCGCTGCGTGCATGGATACAAAACCGTCATTCCCTCCCGCTCTGCCGCGAGCAGGGAGGTGCTGCATTCCGCCTGGCCAAGCAGCCCGCAGCCATCGCATATGTCCCTCTCGCCTCGGGCCACGCCTCGCCCCGGGCAACACAGAAAAGCGCACAGACTGAATATGGAAAGTCGGGAGAACCCGTTCCATGTTTCGTCTGTGCGCTTTTTATGGTCGTACCGGAAGAGCGGCGAACTTATTTCGTCAGCTCAATGATGGCCATTTCCGCAGCGTCTCCGCGGCGCGGGCCGATCTTGTAAATCCGGGTATAACCGCCGTTGACGTCCGCGAACTTGGGCG
Source organism: Candidatus Tabaqchalia intestinavium (assembly GCA_904420005.1). Lineage (GTDB taxonomy): Bacteria > Bacillota > Clostridia > Oscillospirales > CAJFTT01 > Tabaqchalia > Tabaqchalia intestinavium. The sequence continues at coordinate 2,061 of CAJFTT010000002.1, forward strand.
CGATCTCGTCAAACAGCTTCTTGGTAACCTCTTCCTTGGTCACAAACGCAAGCACCTTGCGCTTGGAAGCCAGGCTCGGCTCCTTCGCGATGGTGATCATCTTCTCCGCCATGGCGCTGACTTCCTTCGCGCGCGCCACGGTGGTTTCAATCTTGCCGTTTTCGAACAGGAAGGTCACCATGCCCCGCAGCATCGACATTCTGCTGTCGGTGGTGCGGCCGAGTTTCCTTGTACCGGGCATATTCTGAATCCTCCTTTTAGCTCTGGCTCAGTCTTCTTCCTTCTTGAAAGAGAGCCCCAGGGTGGCCAGTTTATTAATCACTTCTTCCAGCGATTTGCGGCCGAGGTTGCGCACCTTCATCATGTCCTCTTCCGTCTTGCAGGCCAGGTCTTCGACCGTGTTGATGCCCGCGCGCTTGAGGCAGTTGAAAGAACGAACCGACAGGTCCAGCTCCTCGATGGTCATTTCCAGCACCTTTTCCTTGCCCTTCTCGATGGTCTCGATCATGACTTTGGCGTTCTGGCCCTCGTCACTGAGATCGACGAAGAGGTTGAGATGCTCGGTGAGGATCTTGGCCGCCAGCGACACCGCTTCCTTGGCGGAAATGGTTCCGTTGGTCCACAGCTCGATCGTGAGCTTATCGTAATCGGTGATCTGGCCGACACGCGTGTTTTCCACCGTGTAGTTGACCTTGAGCACCGGCGTATAGATGGAGTCGACGGGGATGATACCGATGTCCGATTCCAACGCCTGCTTGTTGCGCTCCGCCGAAACATAGCCGCGGCCGTGGTCGACGACCAGCTCCATATAGAACTTCGCGCCGTCCTGCAGCGAGCAGATATGCATACCGGGATTGAGGATCTCCACCTCGGAATCGACCTCGATGTCGCCCGCAGTCAGCTCGCGCTCGCCCTCGCCCTTGAGGATGACCTTCTTGGGTTCAGCGCTGTGCAGCTGGGCCGTGATGCCTTTGACGTTGAGGATGATCTCCGTGACGTCCTCCTTGACCCCGGGGATGGTGGTGAATTCATGCTGCACGCCTTCGATCTTGACGCTCGTGACGGCGACGCCCGGCAGCGAGGAAAGCAGTACACGGCGCAGGCTGTTGCCCAGCGTCATGCCGTATCCGCGCTCCAGCGGCTCGACGACGAATTTGCCATAGGTGCCGTCGGCCTTGAGCTCGGCAGTTTCGATTCTCGGCTTTTCGATCTCTATCATTTGAAAACCCTCCTTTATGGTAGGTGGTTGGATCCGCGCCGGGTGCCCCCGGCGCCGGTCTATTCAGAGGGAGCCGATTATTTGGAGTACAACTCGACGATGAGATGCTCCTCGACCTCGAGATCGATCTCATCCCGCTCGGGCATACGCACAACCTTCGCGGTCAGCGTGTTCTGGTCCAGCTCCAGCCACTGCGGGATCGGACGGGAACCGTTCTGCTCGAGGATCATTTTGAATTTCGCGCTGTCACGGCTGCCTTCCTTGAGGGCGATGACGTCGCCTTCCTTGAGCAGCTGCGAGGGGATATTGGCCTTGTGGCCGTTGAGCGTGAAGTGATTATGCGTCACCAGCTGGCGCGCTTCCGGACGGGAGGACGCGAGGCCCAGACGGTAAACGACGTTATCCATGCGGCTTTCCAGAATACGCAGCAAGTTCTCACCCGTGATACCTTCCTGCTTCTTAACCGCCTGCTCGAAATACTTGCGGAACTGCTTCTCCAGCACGCCATAGAAGCGCTTGGCCTTCTGCTTGGCGCGCAGCTGGATGCCGTATTCAGAGACTTTCTTTCTGCCGTCGCCATGCTGGCCCGGCGCTTTGCTTCTGGTGAGGACGGGGCACTTGACCGTATGGCACTTTTCGCCCTTGAGGAAGAGCTTCTGGCCCTCGCGGCGGCACTGTCTGCACACTGCACCTGTATATCTTGCCATGTATTTCTACACCTCCAAATAATCGATTAGACGCGTCTGCGCTTCGGCGGACGGCAGCCGTTGTGCGGGATGGGGGTCACGTCCTTGATCATGCTGACCTCCAGGCCTGCGGACTGCAGCGCGCGGATAGCGGCTTCACGGCCCTGGCCCGGGCCCTTGACGTAAACTTCCACCGTGTGCAGGCCGTGCTCCATAGCGGCCTTCGCAGCGGTCTCCGCAGCGGTCTGCGCAGCGAACGGGGTGGATTTCTTCGAGCCGCGGAAGCCGAGGCCGCCAGCGCTCGCCCAGGAAATCGCATTGCCCTGCACGTCCGTGATGGTGACGATGGTGTTATTGAAGGTGGACTGGATATGGACTGCTCCACGTTCGATATTCTTGCGGTCGCGACGCCGTTTGACGGCGGTTTTCTTGACTTGCTTGGCTGCTGCCATAACTTTGTCCCTCCTTACTTCTTCTTATTCGCGATGGTCTTCTTCGGACCCTTGCGCGTGCGGGCGTTGGTCTTGGTGCGCTGGCCGCGCACCGGCAGGCCCTTGCGGTGCCGGACGCCGCGATAGCACCCGATCTCCACCAGGCGCTTGATGTCCAGCGCCTTCTCCCGGCGCAGGTCGCCCTCGACGGTATATTTCGCGACGGATTCGCGCAGCTTCTGCACGTCCTCTTCGCTCAGGTCGCGCACACGGATGTCAGGGTTGACGCCCGTTTCCGCGAGGATGTTCATTGCGGTTCTGCGGCCGATGCCGTAAATGTACGTCAGGCCAATTTCCACCCGCTTCTCTTTCGGCAGGTCAATACCAGCAATACGAGCCATGTTCAGGAAACACCTCCGTTAATTTTTCTGGGCTCAGCCCTGTCTCTGCTTGTGCTTGGGATTCTCGCAGATCACCATGACGCGGCCTTTGCGCTTGATGACCTTGCACTTTTCGCACATCGGTTTCACCGAGGGTCTAACTTTCATGGGAATACCTCCTTCGAGCACGGGCTCATTTCGCCCGCCATGTGATGCGTCCGCGCGTCAGATCGTACGTGGACATTTCGACCGTTACCCTGTCGCCCGGCAAGATTTTGATATAGTTCATGCGCAGCTTGCCGGAAATGTGTGCGAGGATCTTATGCCCGTTGGGCAATTCAACCTGGAACATAGCGTTAGGAAGCGCTTCCACTACCGTTCCTTCAATCTCGATAACGTCGTCCTTCGACATACTTAACCTCCTTGGGGATCGGTGTCTACCCTGTCTCGGCAAGCGCGCAGGCTGCGCCACAGCTGTTTGTTTGTGACGACGTCCACCCGCTGGCCTTCGATCTTGCAGAGGTGCTTCCTCTGCTTTCGCTTGGGCGCTTCAAGTTTTCTCGCCCTTCCGTTTGCGATATAAACGTAATGCTCGTCGGCAGAAACCACGGCGAACACGCCGCCCTTGTCCCTGCCTGCCAGAGAGACCACCACGTCTCCGCGGGTTTCCTGCATGAGGGCACCCCCTTACAGCTGCGTGAGGATCTCCGGTCCGTTGGATGTGACCGCGATCGTGTGCTCAAAATGCGCCGAAATGCTGCCGTCCGCCGTGACGACGGTCCAGCCGTCCTTCAGCACCCGCACCGCCGCGCGTCCAGCGGTGATCATGGGTTCAATCGCAATGGTAGTGCCGGGGAAGAGCCGCGGACCCGGACGGCCAAACACGAAATTCGGCACGCTCGGTTCCTCGTGCAGATTTTTGCCCACGCCGTGGCCTTCGTAATCCTGCACAACGGAAAAACCCTGGCCCACAGCATGCTGCTCCACCGCCCGGCTGATATCGACAATCCTGGCACCGGCCACAGCAGCCTCAATCCCCAGGCGCAGACACTCCTGCGTCGCCTCGAGCAGGCGCCGTGCCTCCTCGGATATGACGCCAGCCGCGAAGGTATACGCCGTGTCGGAATGATAGCCTTTGTAGTACGCCCCGACGTCCACGCTCACAACGTCGCCGTCCTGAATGATGCGTTTCTTCGAGGGGATGCCATGAATGACTTCATCATTGAGCGAAATGCAGGCGCTGGCCGGGAACCCGTTATAATGGAGGAACGACGGCGTCGCGCCGTGGCTCTCGATGAATTCCCGCACAGCCTGGTCAACCGCGAAGGTGGACACCCCCGGCCGGATGACCGCACGCGCTCTTTCCAGCGCGCCTGCCGAAATCTTGCCGGCTTCCCGCATGATCGCGATCTCCCGGCTGTCTTTGAGAGTAATCATATATTCACGCCTCAATCGCTTCGAGCGTCATGCGAGTGGTATCGGCCACTTCCTCCTGACCGATCACTATCTTGAGCTTGCCCGTCTTGCCGTAATAGTCCTTGAGCGGCTCGGTCTGCTCATGATACACACGCAGGCGGTCGGCGACAACGTCGGGATGGTCGTCCTTCCGCTGCACCAGCTCGGCGCCGCACAGCGAACACGTTTTGCCGTCCTTGGAGGGCTTGTATTCGATGTGATAAGACGCGCCGCAATCCGGGCACACCCTGCGCCCCGCCATACGTTTCGCAATCTTCTCGTCGGGGACCTCGATGTCCACCACTTTGTCAATCTCGACCCCCATGCGGTCGAGTGCCTCAGCCTGAGGCACCGTCCGCGGGAATCCGTCGAGAATGAAACCGTTCGCGCAGTCGGGCTGCGCAAGACGTTCACGAATGATGTCGATGACAACTTCGTCCGGAACCAGCTTGCCCGCATCCATATATTCTTTCGCGCGCAGGCCCAGCTCCGTGCCGTTTTTCAGCGCTTCCCGGATGATGTTGCCGGTGGAGATGGCGGGGATGTGCAGCTTCTCGCTGACAACCTCCGCCTGCGTTCCCTTGCCGGCGCCCGGGGCGCCCAAAAAGATCAGTTTCATACTCTTCCTCCGTCTCTTATTCCAGGAAGCCCTTGTAATGCCGCATCATCATCTGCGACTCGAGCGTACGCATCGTCTCCAGCGCAACGCCGACCACGATGAGCAGCGACGTGCCGCCGAGAGAGATGTTCATGCCGGTGAACAGCGAAAGGAAAATCGGACCGACGGCGATCACCGCCAGCAGAAGCGCGCCGATCAACGTGACACGGTGCACAATCTTGCCGATGAAGTCGGACGTCGGACGGCCCGGACGGATGCCGGGGATCGTGCCGCTGTTCTTCTTGAGGTTGTTGGCGATCTCGATGGGGTTATACTGGATGCTGACGTAGAAATAGTTAAATGCGATGATCAGCAGGAAATACACGACCGCATAAAACACGCTCACGCCGCTGAAGATGCTCAGCGCCACATCCCAGAAGCTGCCGGTTTCCGGATTGCAGAAATCCTTGATGACGCCGGGCAGGGAAATCAGGGTGGAGGCGAAGATGATCGGCATGACGCCGGTCATATTGACCTTAATTGGAATATGCGTGTTCTGTCCGCCGTACATTTTCCGTCCGACGACGCGCTGCGCATACTGCACCGGGATGCGGCGCTCTGCGTCGCTCATCATGACGATGAGCGCGATCGCTACCAGTGCCAGCACAACATACAGCGGGGTCATGATCAGGTACAGCACATTGCCCGCCAGACCGATCTGGAAATACGAAATGATCATCTGCGCCGCCTGCGGACCGCGGGAGATAATACCGGCGAACAGGATGATGGAAATACCGTTGCCGATGCCCTTATCGTTAATCTGCTCGCCCATCCACATGATGAGCGCCGAGCCGGCCGTGAAGGTCAGCACGATGACCGCCGCGACAAAGAAACCGGGGAAACCGCTCGTGACATCGATCGCGCCGGCTTCGTTGCGCAGCACCAGGTAATAAGCGGTGCCAAGCAGCAGCCCGAACGCAACGGTGACATACCGGGTGATGTTCGCGATCTTTTTGCGGCCGTCTTCGCCTTCCTTCTGCATGCGCTCCAGGGGCGGGATGGCCACCGTAAGCAGCTGCATGATGATGGAGGCGTTGATATACGGCGTCACGGACAAAGAGAAGATGGATGCGTTGGACAGGCCGCCGCCCGTCAGGACGTCCATATACCCCAGCAGGTTGCCGGCTTCACCGGAGAACATCTCCAGCAGGGAAGCGTCGTTGAGGAACGGAACGGGGATCGCGCATCCGAAACGGAACAGAAGGATGATGAAAAGCGTAAACAGCATTTTTTTGCGCACATCGGGGATCGCCCAGGCGTTTCGAATTACTGTAAACAATTAGATCACCTCTGCCTTTCCGCCTGCCGCTTCGATCTTTTCTTTCGCGGCCTGCGAAAACTTCGCGGCCTGGACGGTCAGCTTCTTGCTGATCTCCCCGTTGCCGAGGATCTTCACACCGTCATATACCTTGTTGATCAGGCCCTTTTCCTGAAGCTTCGCCGCGTCGATCACGTCGCCGTCGGCAAACACATCCAGCGCAGAGACATTGACAAACGCATATCTCGTCGCGAAGATATTGTTGAAGCCACGCTTCGGGATCCGGCGAGCAAGCGGCATCTGGCCGCCTTCAAAGCCGGGACGAACGCCGCCGCCCGAGCGCGCCTTCTGGCCCTTATGGCCGCGGCCGGCCGTCTTGCCGTTGCCGGTACCATGGCCTCTGCCTTTGCGCTTGGGTTCCTTCGTCGAGCCAGCCACAGGAGCAAGTTCGTGTAACTGCATGATTCGCACCTCCTCAAAAATCAGGATGGGTCATGGCGACCCTCATTCAACGACTTCCACCAGATGGCGGATGGTTTCGATCTTACCGCGCGTCGCGGCATTGTCCGGCTGCAGGACAACTTTGCCAACCTTGTTCAGCCCGAGGGACCGCGCCGTGGCAATCTGGTTGGCCTTTCTGCCGATCAGGCTCCGAACGAGCTTGATTTTGATCGTTGCCGCAGCTTCTGCTTTCTTCTTCGGCATGGTTGTGCTGCCTCCTTACCCTAAAATATCCTTCACGGACTTGCCGCGCGTCTGCGCCACCTGGGACGCGTCGCGGAGGCTTTCCAGACCCTTGAGCGTCGCTTTGACGACGTTGGTGGGGTTGTTGGAACGCAGGCACTTGGTCCGGATGTCCTTGATGCCCGCCGCTTCCACGACCGCACGCACCGCGCCGCCGGCGATCACGCCGGTACCGGGGCCAGCCGCCTTGAGCAGCACGCGGCCCGCGCCATATTCGCCCACCGTGTCGTGAGGAATCGTCGTGCCTTTCAGAGAAACCTCGATGAGGTTCTTCTTGGCGTCTTCAATGCCCTTGCGGATGGCCTCCGGCACTTCGCCGGCCTTGCCCAGGCCGCAGCCCACATGGCCCTGGCCGTCGCCGACAACCATCAGCGCCGCGAACTTGAAGATACGGCCGCCTTTCACCGTCTTGGAAACACGGTTGAGATACACTAATTTCTCCTGGAGTTCCAGGGTGCTCGCATCGATATTCGGCATTCTCTTTCCTCCTTCACTCAGAACTTGAGGCCGCCCTCGCGGGCGCCTTCGGCCAGCGCTTTGACGCGTCCGTGGTAGATATACCCGCCGCGGTCAAACACGACCTCTTCGATGCCCTTGGCCTTGGCGACCTCGGCCAGCTTCACGCCGACCTTCTTCGCCGCGTCACAGTTGCCCGTGGCGCCTTCGAAGCCCTTCTCCAGCGTCGACGCGCTGCAGAGGGTCGTCCCGGTGACATCGTCGATGATCTGCGCATAGATATGGTGAAGAGAGCGGAATACATTGAGTCTCGGCCTCTCTGCGGTGCCGCTGATTTTGGCGCGCACTCTCACGTGTCTTTTCTGCCTCGCAGCTTTGCTATCCGGCTTTTTGACCATTGCTTCTCACTCCTTTATTACTTTTTGCCCTTGCCGGCCTTGCCTTCCTTGCGGCGGATCACTTCATCGACATACTTGATGCCCTTGCCCTTGTAAGGCTCCGGCGGACGCTTCTCGCGGATCTCCGCCGCGATCTGTCCGACCAGCTGCTTATCCGCGCCGGAAACGACAATCTTGTTGGGAGCCGGCGCATCGATCGTGATGCCCGCAGGCTCGTCATATTTGACCTGATGGGAGAAGCCCAGGTTCATCACCAGGGTCTTTCCCTGCTTGGCGACACGGTAGCCGACGCCGTTGACCTCAAGCTCCTTGGAGAAGCCCTTCGTCACGCCCTCGACCATGTTGGCCAGCAGCGTGCGGGTCAGTCCGTGCAGCGACTTATGCTCCTTGCTTTCCGTGGGGCGCTTGACATGCAGGACATTTTCCTCTTTTTCAATGATCATGTCCTGATGCAGCGTCTGGGTAAGGGTACCCTTGGGGCCCTTGACGGTGACGGTGTTCGCATCCAGCTTGACCTCAACGCCCGCGGGAATCGCAATCGGCATTCTTCCGATTCTGGACATATCTTTTCCCCCTTACCAAATAAATGCGAGCACTTCGCCGCCGATGTTTTCCTGCTTGGCTTTCTTGTCCGTCATGATTCCCTTGGACGTGGAAATGATGGCGGTGCCCAGGCCCTTGAGAACCTGCGGCATATCCTCGCAGTTCGTATAAATCCGCAGGCCCGGCTTGCTGACGCGGCGCAGTCCCTTGATGACCGTGGACTTGTTCGGACCGTACTTGAGCACGATCTTGATGTTGCCCTGCTTGCCGTCCTCCGTGACCTGGTAGCCCTTGATATAGCCTTCGTCCAGCAGAATCTGCGCGATGGCCTTCTTCATATTGGACGCCGGAATCTCGACCGTATCATGCTTCGCGGAATTCGCGTTGCGGATTCTGGTGAGCATATCGGCGATCGGATCGGTAATTTGCATGACCTCGAACCTCCTTTGCAATCTAGTGGCATTTTACGCCAGTATCAAAATGCATGGTTGGCAAAATGCCTTACCAGCTTGCTTTCTTCACACCGGGGATCTCGCCCTTATAGGCCAGCTCCCGGAAGCAGATACGGCAGATGCCGTATTTCCGGAGATAAGCGTGTGGTCTTCCGCAGATCTTGCAGCGGTTGTAGCCTCTGGTGGAAAACTTCGGCTCTCTCTGCTGCCGGACTTTCATCGATGTTTTTGCCACTTCTTATTCCCTCCTCACTTCGCGAACGGCGCGCCCAGCTGGGTCAGCAGCTCGCTTGCTTCCTCGTCGGTTTTGGCCGTGGTGACGAAGATGATGTCCATACCGCGCACCTTGTCGACCTTGTCGTATTCAATCTCCGGGAAGATCAGCTGCTCGCGCACGCCCAGCGCATAGTTGCCGCGGCCGTCGAACGAGTTGGGGTTGATGCCGCGAAAATCACGCACACGCGGCAGCGCCACGTTGAACAGACGATCCATGAATTCATACATCTTGTCGCCGCGCAGCGTGACCTTCACGCCGATGCCCATGCCTTCGCGGAGCTTGAAGTTCGCGACGGACTTTCTCGCCTTGGTCACGATGGGCCGCTGGCCGGTGATGGCCGCGATGTCCCCCACGATGGCGTCGAGCATTTTGGTGTTGTCCTTGGCGTCGCCGGCGCCGACGTTGATGACGATCTTGTCGAGCTTCGGCACCTGCATGACGCTCTTGTAGCTGAATTTCTTCATCAGCGCAGGAACAATTTCGCTCTTATACTGGTCTTTCAGCCTTGCCATGTACTATCCTCCTCCATCAAAGAGAATCGCCGCAATGCTTGCAGATGCGAATCTTCTTCTCGAATTTCTCGCCCGTCTCCGCGAACTTGTGCGCGACGCGGGTCGGCTTGCCGCACTTCGGACAGACAATCATGACTTTGCTGGCATACAGAGCGCCTTCCGCCTTCACGATGCCGCCGGCCTCGCCCATTCTGCGGGGCTTGACGTGCTTGGTGACGATGTTGCGGCCCTCCACGATGATCTTGCCCTCTTCGGGGCTGACCTCCAGGACCTTGCCTTTCTTGCCCTTATCCTTACCGCTGAGGATGATGACGGTATCATCCTTTCTGACGTGTAACTTTTTCATGATCGCACCTCCATCAAAGCACTTCGGGTGCGAGGCTCAAAATCTTAAGGTATTCCTTATCTCTGAGTTCTCTTGCAACCGGGCCAAAGATACGGGTCCCTCTCGGGGTTTTGTCCTCACGGATAATGACCGCCGCGTTCTCGTCGAAGCGGATATGGCTGCCGTCCTCTCTGTGGATGCCGCTCACCGAGCGCACGATCACAGCGCGGACAACCTCGCCCTTCTTGACGACGCCGCCGGGTGTCACCTTTTTGACAGATGCGACCACGACGTCGCCGATATTTGCGTACCTTCTGCGAGTGCCGCCCAGGACGCGGATGCACATAAGCTCTTTCGCGCCTGTGTTGTCAGCAACTCTGAGGTAGGTTTGCTGCTGAATCACAATGATTCCTCCTTCACGTCGTGATTATTTTGCCTTCTCCAGGATCTCGCACAGGCGCCATCTCTTGTCCTTGGACAGGGGGCGCGTCTCCATGATGAGAACCTTGTCGCCGACCTTGCACTCGTTGTTCTCGTCATGCGCTTTGAACCGGACGGTCTTCTTGATGACCTTCTTGTATAACGGATGGGTGACGTTGTCCGCAATGGCCACGACGATCGTCTTGTCCATCTTGTCGGAAACGACCTTGCCCACGAGGGTCTTTCTCAGATTGCGTTCGCTCATGCTATTTCCTCCCTTCCGTTACGCCTGCGCGCTGTCCTTCCGCTCGGAGGCGTGAAGGATGGTCTTGATGCGCGCGATGTCGCGCTTGACGTCTTTCATGCGCATGGGGTTGTCAAGCTGATTGATCGCGTGCTGGAAACGCAGGTTGAATAACTCGGACTTGAGCTCCTTGAGCTTCTGGTTGAGTTCGACTTCCGTCATTTCACGCAGTTCTTTCGCCTTCATTATTCATCACCATCCGTTTCCTGCTCTTTGACGACAAACTTGCACTTGATGGGAAGCTTGTGCATGGCAAGGCGCATGGCCTCGCGCGCGGCCTCTTCCGGCACGCCGGCGATCTCGAACATCACGCGGCCGGGCTTGACGACGGCAACCCAGTATTCGGGCGAGCCTTTACCGGAACCCATGCGGGTCTCGGCGGGCTTCTCCGTGATGGGCTTATCCGGGAAAATCTTGATCCACACCTGTCCGCCACGCTTGATGAAACGCGTCATGGCGACACGGGCGGCCTCGATCTGGTTGGAGGTGATCCACGCCGGCTCGAGGGCTACAAGGCCGAAGTTCCCGTAGGTCACCTCGGTGCCGCGGCTGGCCTTACCGGTCAGGCGGCCTCTGTGCACGCGGCGATATTTCACTCTCTTGGGAAGCAGCATTATTTGTCCCCTCCTTCTGCACGGGGTTTCTTAACCTCCGGGAGAACCTCTCCTTTGTAAATCCACACCTTGACGCCGATGCGGCCATAGGTGGTGTGGGCCTCCGCGAAGCCGTAATCGATGTCCGCACGCAGGGTCTGCAGCGGAATGGTCCCTTCATGATAGCTCTCGGAGCGGGCGATCTCCGCGCCGCCGAGACGGCCGCCGACCTGGGCCTTGATGCCCTTCGCACCGCTGCGCATCGTGCGTCCGATGGACTGCTTGAGCGCGCGGCGGAACGAAATACGCTTCTGCAGCTGCTGCGCGATGTTCTCCGCGACGAGCTGCGCGTTCATGTCGGGGTTTTTGATCTCCACGGTGTCGATGATGACCGGCTTACCGAGCATCTTGGACACTTCCGCGCGCAGCTTGTCGATCTCCGAACCGCCGCGGCCGATGATCATGCCGGGCTTCGCGCAGTGGATGATCAGACGCACGCGCGCCGCGTCGCGCTCGATCTCGATGCAGGGCACGCCTGCGTTGTAAAGGCGCTTCTTGAGATATTTGCGGAGGTTATAATCCTCGACAATCGTATCTCCCATCGCGCTGTCACTCGTGATCCATCTGGAGGACCAGTTCTTAATCACACCGACCCTCAGACCGTGCGGGTTAACTTTTTGTCCCATAATATACCTCCTAGTCCCTTTCCTTGAGCACAAGCGTGACGTGGGACGTCCTCTTGAGAATCTGGAACGCCCTGCCCTGGGCGCGCGGACGGATCCGCTTGAGCGTCTTTCCCTCGCAGACGAAGCATTCCGAGACATACAGCTTGGACACGTCCATGTGGTGATTGTTGTCTGCGTTGGCAACCGCAGAATTGAGCAGCTTGAGGAGCAGCTCGCTCGCGGCCTTCGGGGTATTCTTCAGGATCGCCCGCGCAAGGGCGACATCTTTATTTCTGATGAGATCCAGCACGATCTTGACCTTGCGGGGCGAGATGCGTGCGTCTCTCAGATGCGCTACTGCCTGTTGCATATATATCCTCCTTTCGGCCGCTCTTATTTGCCGTTATTCGAAGTCTTGGAGCCAGCATGGCCCTTGAAGGTGCGCGTGGGAGCGAACTCTCCCAGCTTGTGACCCACCATATCTTCCGTAACATAAACCGGCACATGCTTGCGTCCGTCATGGACTGCAAAGGTGTGACCGACGAAATCCGGGAAAATCGTGGAGGCGCGGCTCCAGGTCTTGAGCACACGCTTCTCGCCGGAGTTGTTCATTTCCTGAACCCTTTTGAGCAGAACCGGCTGCACGAAAGGTCCTTTTTTAACACTTCTTCCCATCGGCTTACAGCCTCCTTTCAAGCATGATTATTTGCCGTTGCGGCGTTTGACGATGAACTTGTTGGTCGGGTTCTTCTTCTTGCGGGTCTTGTAACCCAGGGTCGGCTTGCCCCACGGGGTCACAGGACCGGGACGGCCGATCGGGGACTTGCCTTCACCACCGCCGTGCGGATGGTCGACCGGGTTCATAACAGAACCGCGGACCGTCGGGCGCCAGCCCATATGACGCTTGCGGCCGGCCTTGCCGAGATGCACGTTCTCGTTGTCGATGTTGGAAACCTGGCCGATGGTGGCAAAGCAATTCAGCGCCACCATACGCACCTCGCCGGACGGCAGGCGGACCTGGGCATATTTGCCTTCCTTGGCCATCAGCTGCGCCTGGTTGCCGGCGGCGCGGACCATCTGTCCGCCGCGGCCGGGATGCATCTCCACATTGTGGATGAAAGTACCGACCGGGATCGCGGCCAGCGGCAGCGCGTTGCCCGGCTTGATATCGGCGCTCTCGCCGGAGACAACGACGTCCCCGACCTTGAGGCCGTGCGGCGCGAGGATGTAGCGCTTTTCGCCGTCCTCATACTGCACCAGCGCGATGAACGCCGTGCGGTTCGGGTCGTATTCCAGGGTCAGGACCGTCGCCGGCATGTCCAGCTTGTCGCGCTTGAAATCGATGATTCTGTATTTCCGCTTCTCCCCGCCGCCATGATGGCGAACGGTGATCCTGCCATAACTGTTCCGGCCAGCGGTCTTCTTCATCGGTTCGGTCAGGCTCTTCTCCGGGGCCACCTTGGAGAGCTGGGAATAATCGGTGACCGTCATATGCCGTCTCGATGCCGTGGTCGGCTTGAAGCTCTTTATCGGCATGGATGATTCCTCCTTTTTTCACTCAAAAATCCGCAAATCAGACAAGGCCCTCGAAGAACTCGATCTTCTTGGAATCCGCCTTGAGCTTGACGATGGCTTTCTTCCAGTCGGAGGTGTAGCCCTCGTGACGGCCGACGCGCTTATGACGGCCGGGCACGTTCATGGTGAACACCTTCTCCACCTTCACGCCCTCGAACAGCTCCTCGACCGCTTTGGCGATCTCGACTTTGTTGGCGCTCTTCAGGACTTTGAACGTGTATTTGTTCTCCGCCATGGCCGCCATGCTCTTTTCCGTGATGATCGGACGAATGATGATGTCCTGTGCAGTCTTAATCATGCATATACCTCCTCGATGCCGGTCACGGCGTCTTTGAGCAGCACGAGCTTGCCCGCATTGACAATGTCATAGACATTGAGCGTACCGACCTGCGCGGTCTTGACGCCGGGGATGTTGCGCACGCTCTTGATGACCGTCTGATCGACGCTGTCGAGCACGATGAGCGGCTTCTTCTCGGCGCCGATGGCCTTGAGGATGCCGGCGGCTTCCTTGGTCTTGATCTCGCTGAGGCCGAAGCTGTCGAGCACGATCAGATCGGAGGACAGCACCTTGCTGGAGAACGCCGACTTCATGGCCAGACGCTTGACCTTCTTGTTGAGTGTGTAGCGATAGCTGCGGGGCTTGGGGCCGAGCGCGATGCCGCCGTGCGTCCACTGCGGAGCGCGCGTGGAACCCTGGCGGGCGCGGCCGGTGCCCTTCTGACGCCACGGCTTGCGGCCGCCGCCGCTCACTTCGGCGCGGGTCAGCGTGGACTGCGTGCCCTGGCGCTGGTTGGCCAGATAGTTGACAACCGCCGCATGCATGACCGGCACGTTGGGCTCAATCCCAAAGATCGCGTCGGACAGCTCGATCTCGGAAACCTTGTTTCCTTTATTATCAATCACTTGTACTTTTGGCATCGTTCATTTCCTCCTTACGCCTTCACGCTGTCGGCGATGAAAACGACTCCGCCGCGCGGTCCGGGGATAGCCCCCTTGATGGCGATCAGATTGTTTTCCACGTCGATTTTGACGATGTCGAGATTCTGAACCGTCACCTGGACGTTACCCATCTGTCCCGGGAGCTTCTTGCCCTTGAACACGCGGGACGGGTCGGAGTTGGCGCCCATGGAGCCCGCGCTGCGATGCACAGGGCCGGTGCCGTGGGTCATCTTGAGGCGGTGCTGGCCGTGGCGCTTGATAGCGCCCTGGAAGCCCTTACCTTTGCTGGTGCCGACAACGTCGACCGCCTCGCCCACCGCGAAGATGTCCGCCTTGACGATATCGCCCACGGAAAGCGCGCTGCAATCCTCGAGGCGGAACTCTTTCAGAACTCTCTTGGGGGCGACGTCGCCCTTCTTGAAGTGACCGGCCAGGGGCTTGGACACGGCAGCGGGCTTGATGTCGCCGAAGCCGAGCTGCACGCTCTCATAGCCGTCCGCCTCGGTGGTTTTCTTCTGCACGACCACGCAGGGGCCGGCCTCCACCACGGTCACGGGAATGACTTTGCCATTCTCGTCGAAAATCTGCGTCATGCCGATTTTCTTTGCGATAATTCCCTTTTTCATACGTTACCTCCTTCGGTTATTGGTTGGCAAACGCCAACTTGACTCGCGCCGGGGAAATCAGTCCTTCAGTTCGATTTCCACACCGGCGGGGAGCACCAGGTTCGTCAGCGCGTCGATGGTCTTGGCCGACGGCTTGAGGATGTCGATCAGGCGCTTGTGCACCCTTCTCTCAAACTGCTCGCGGCTGTCCTTGTACTTATGGACGGCGCGCAGGATCGTGATGACTTCCTTCTCAGTCGGCAGCGGAACCGGGCCGGAAACCTTCGCCCCGGTGCGCTTGGCCGTTTCCACAATCTTCTCGGCGCTCTGGTCGATCAGCTGGTGGTCGTAGCTCTTGAGTCTGATCCTGATTTTCTCCTTGACTGCCATTTTAGCTTGCCTCCTCATTTTCTTTTGCATGGACAGGCTGCGTCTCCGAAACTTCACACTCGCCCGCGTGTTTCACGCCAGCGCATCAGAAAACCGAAATAAGCATCAGGGTCAAAGCTTACTTCGGAACGGAAATGCCTTGCTAAACAGCTTCTTTGAGCCATTTGTGCAATTCCTGTCGCCCGATTGTCGGACATACTCCACGGAAATTTTACCCGATTTCTCGGCAACCTCCCGCTTCATCGCATATGCACGCTTGATTATAATAGCATAACGAAGCGGCAATTGCAAGCTTTTTTTGCAATTGCCGCCAAAATTTTTGCAGAAATTTCCTCGCCGCCGCGCCGCCCGGCCAAAAGGCCCACCCGGCGAAGCGGGCGTTGCTTATTATATTATAAATGTAACCGTTCGTCAAGCGAAACCCTTCTCCCCCGCGAAACATAACACACTATTCACAAAAAAAGGCTTGCCCGCGTCCCGCCGCTGTGGTATAATAAATCCCAATAAAAACCGAAATTCGCGACAAAACGACTCCTTTAAGTCAGCCCCGTGAGGTTGGCAAGGTTCGCTGCGCGGCACAGTTTTCTATACCTCAGAGTGCTGTCTGGAAAAGCGCGCCTCTCCGCCTCCCGCGGAGGGGCGCTTTTTGTCGGCGGAGAGAAGGAGGGCGGCCGGCCATGCAGGAAAAAGCCGAAATTCTCGACGCGCGCGCCATCGACCGCGCCGTCGCCCGCATTTCCTATGAGATCATCGAGCGCAATCATGGCGCGGACGGGCTGTGCCTGGTGGGGATCCCCCGCCGGGGCGCGCCGCTGGCCGCGCGCATCGCGGCGCGCCTGCGGGAGATCGAGGGGGGCGACGTCTGCATCGGGCAGCTGGACATCACGCGTTACCGCGACGATCTGCCACAGGCTGTGCGGGCCGCCGCCCCGCGCGCGTCGCTGCCGTTCTCCATCACGGACAAGATCGTCGTGCTGGTGGACGACGTGCTCTATACCGGCCGGACGGTGCGCGCCGCTATCGACGCGCTCATGGAGCTCGGCCGGCCGCGGGTCGTGCAGCTGGCGGTGCTCATTGACCGCGGGCACCGCGAGCTTCCTTTCCGTCCTGATTTCGTCGGGAAGAATGTCCCGACCTCCCGCAGCGAGGAAATCCGCGTGCGGCTGCAGGAATGCGACGGGGAGAATCGCGTCGTGATCTTCACCGAGCCGGACGCCGAGCCAGACACCGAACCGGGCGCGTGACGCCGCCGCCCCTGTCATGAAAGGAGAGACGCTATGCTCATCATCCGCAACGCCGTCAGCTTCGATACCGGACGGCCGGTCGACGTATTCCTTCACCATGGGCGCATCCACGCCGTCGGCGAGCGCCTGCCGGCTGAGCCGGGCGCCGAGGAGCTGGACGCGCGCGGCCTGACGCTTTCCCCCGGGCTGGTGGACATGCACGTGCACCTGCGCGATCCCGGCCAGACCCATAAAGGCGACATTCTCACCGAGACGGCGGCGGCCGCGGCCGGCGGTGTCACCGGCGTGGCCTGCATGCCCAACACCACGCCGGCGGTGGACTGCGTCGAGACGCTGGAATATATCCGCACACGCGCCCAAGCGGCTTCGGCGCACGTTTACCCCATCGCCGCCATCAGCGCCGGCCTCGGCGGCGGGGAATTGACCGACATGGACGCGCTGGCCGCCGCCGGGGCGCGCGGCTTCTCCGATGACGGCCGCCCGGTCGAATCGGACGACATGATGGCCGCCGCGATGAAAACGGCGGCGCGCCTCGGCGTGCCGATCATTTCCCATTGCGAGGATATGGAATTCGCGCGCGGGGGACTGGTCAACACCGGCGCCGCCGCGCGCCTCGGCGTGCCCGCCATGCACCCGCAGGCCGAGACCAACATGGTGCGCCGCGACATCGCCCTGAGCGAACGGCTGAGCGTGCCGGTGCATATCGCGCACGTTTCCGCCAAGGAAAGCGTCGAAGCCATCCGCGAAGCCAAGAAGCGCGGCGTGCGCGTCACGGCGGAGACCTGCCCGCATTACTGCGCGCTGACCGAGGCGCTGACGCTCTCGCGCGACGCGGACTACCGCATGAATCCCCCGCTGCGCACGCAGGCGGACGTCGAAGCCGTCATCGCCGGGCTGCAGGACGACACCATCGACATCCTCGTCACCGACCACGCGCCGCACGCGCCGGCCGAGAAAGCGGATTTCGCCGCCGCGCCCAACGGCGTCGTCGGGCTGGAGACCTCCTTCGCCGCCTGCCTGACGCACCTGGTGCGCCCCGGTCACCTGACGCTCTCGCGCCTGGTGCATAAGATGTCCTTCCTCCCCGCCGCGCTGCTGCATGTTCCGCCCGTCGAGCTGACGCCGGGGTGCGAGGCGGACCTGATGCTTTTCGACCCGGACTTTTCCTGGACGGTCGATCCCGCGCGGCTGCGCTCCAAGAGCCGCAACACGCCCTATAAAGGCATGACCCTCACCGGCAAGGTGATGCTCACCCTGCTGGGCGGGAAGATCGTTTACCGCGACGCGGCGTTCTGAACGCCCGCCGCATCCAAGCGGGCCGCCGGCGGGACGATCCCCGGCGGAAAGGCTGCCGCGAAGCAGCCGTCTCTGGGAACTTGCGCTTTTTGATCTGTTAAATCCCATCGATCATTCTATTGAAAAAGGAGAGATCCGCCATGTCGTTCGACCGTTTGTGTGAGAAAATCCTCGCGCTGCGCAACCCTTCCGTCGCGGGGCTCGACCCCCGGCTGGAATTCATCCCGGCGCATATTCTCGCCGAAGCGCAGCAGCGCTGTGCCGACCCGCTGGAGGCGGCGGGTGAAGCGCTCTATCTCTGGGGCAGCGCCCTCATCGACGCGCTGCATGACATCGTTCCCGCCATCAAGCCGCAGTGCGCGTATTACGAGCTTTACGGCTGGCCAGGTGTGCGCGCACTCACGCGGCTGATCGCTTACGCCAAGGCGCGCGGCATGTTCGTCATGACCGACGGCAAGCGCAATGACATTGGCAGCACGATGGAGGCTTACGCCGCTGCACACCTCGGGACTTCGGCAGTGTTCGGCCAGGCAGTCGCGGCCTTCGACGCCGACGCGCTGACGGTCAACGGTTATCTTGGCACCGACGGTATCCAGCCGCTGCTGGGCGTCTGCCGGCAGCAGGACAAGGGGATCTTCGTGCTGGTCAAGACCTCCAACCCCTCCTCCGGAGAGCTGCAGGACCGCGCGCTCGCCGAGGGGGGCACCGTATACCGCGCGATGGGCGCGCTGTGCGAGCATTGGGGCGAGGACACGCGCGGGCAGTTCGGCTACAGCGCGGTCGGCGCGGTGGTCGGCGCGACCTATCCGCAGCAGCTCGCCGAGCTGCGCGGCGCGCTGCCGCACACGTTCTTCCTCGTGCCGGGCTACGGCGCGCAGGGCGGCACAGCGCGCGACATCGCCGGCGCGTTCGACAGCCGGGGCCTTGGCGCCATCGTCAATTCCTCCCGCGCGATCATGCGCGCCTATGAAAAAGAAGGCTGCGATCCCCGGGACTTCGCCGGCGCGGCGCGGCGCGAAGCGCTGCGCATGCGCGACGAGCTGCGCGAGGCCGCAGGGCTGTAATATCATCCGGGCAAAACGGGGCGCCCGCCCCTGCTGACAATCGAGAAATGAGCAAAGAAAAGGAGCGCGAGAGATGAAGGCTTATTTGTATCTGCGAAACGGCGACTGCTACGAAGGCATATCCGTCGGCAGCGCCGGCACGGCGGTCGGAGAAGTGATCTTCTCCACCGGGATGGTGGGGTACCAGGAGGAGCTGACCGATCCGGCCATGTGCGGCGTGCTGCTGTGCAAAACCTATCCCCTGGCTGGCAACGTCGGCGTCAACCCGGAAAACGTGCAGTCGGACCGGGTTTGGCCGGCCGGCTACATCGTGCGCGAGGTGTGCGACGTGCCTTCCAATTTCCGCTGCGCGGGGCTGTTTGACGACTATCTGCGCTCTAACGGCGTGGTGGGCATCGCCGACATCGACACCCGCCGCCTGACGCGCACGCTGCGCGACCAGGGCGCGATGCCGGGCGCGATCACCACCGAGCCTGCGCGCCGTGACGAGCTGATGAAAGCACTCGCCGCGTGGCAGGAGACGGCCTGCGTCGCGCGCGTGACCCGCACCGCTGCCGAAACCTTCGCGCCCGAAGGGGAGAAGCGCTGCCGCATCGCCTGCATCGATCTCGGGCTGTGCCGCAGCCTGCTGCGCGCGCTGACCGCCCGCGGCGCAGAGGTGGTGGCTTTCCCCGCGTCCGCCTGCGCAGAGGAGATCCTCGCTGCAGCGCCGGACGGCGTCTTCGTCTCCGGCGGCCCGGGCATGCCGGACGCCCCCGCCGCCGTGGAAACGCTGCGCGCGCTGACCGCGCAGAAGCTGCCGACCTTCGGCGTCTGCCTCGGCCATCTGCTGCTCGCGCAGGCGCACGGCGCGCGCACCGTCAAGCTCCCGCACGGGCATTACGGCGCGAACCACCCGGTCAAGGACCTCGCCTCCGGCCGCACGCTCATCACCACCCAGGCCCATTCCTACGCCGTGGACGGCGACGCGCTGCCCGCCGGCGTCCAGATCACCTATACCAGCATGAACGACGACACCGTCGAGGGCTTGCGCTATGGCGACGCCTGCTGCTCGGTGCAGTTTTACCCCGAAGCGACGACCGGCGCCGGCGCGCTGCTCGATCAGTTTGTTGCCATGACGGCGGAAAGGAGCGCTCACTAATGCCCAGGAATCCCTCGATCAAGAAAGTCCTCATGATCGGCAGCGGGCCGATCGTCATCGGCCAGGCCGCCGAATTCGATTACGCCGGCACCCAGGCCTGCCGCGTGCTGCGCGAGGAGGGGCTCGAGGTCGTGCTCGTCAACTCCAACCCCGCCACCATCATGACCGACAAGGCCATGGCGGACAAAATTTACATCGAGCCGCTGACGGCCGACGTGCTGCGCCGCGTCGTGGAGATCGAAAAGCCCGACGCCGTGCTGCCGACGCTCGGCGGCCAGACCGGCCTCAACCTCGCGATGGAGCTCGCGGAGGAAGGCTTCTTCGCCTCCCATGGGGTGCAGCTGCTCGGCGCCGTGCCGGAGACCATCCGCAAGGCCGAGGACCGGCAGGCCTTCAAGGACACGATGGAAGCCATCCATCAGCCCTGCATCGCTTCCGACGTGGTGGAGACGGTGCCTGCCGCCGTCGCTTTCGCGGAAACCATCGGCTATCCCGTCATCGTCCGCCCGGCATATACGCTCGGCGGCTCGGGCGGCGGCATCGCCTATAACCGCGCGCAGCTCGAGGAGATCAGCGAGAACGGCCTGCGTCTGTCGCGCGTCAATCAGGTGCTCATCGAGAAATGCATCTCCGGGTGGAAGGAGATCGAGTTTGAGGTCATCCGCGACGCGCGCGGCAACGCGATCACCGTCTGCTCGATGGAGAATATCGATCCCGTCGGCGTGCATACCGGCGACTCCATCGTCGTCGCGCCGGCGCAGACGCTCGGCGACCGGGAATACGGCATGCTGCGCGCCGCCGCGCTGGACATCATCCAGGCGCTGGGCATCGAGGGCGGCTGCAACGTGCAGTTCGCGCTGGAGCCCAACAGCTTTGAGTACGCCGTCATCGAGGTCAACCCGCGCGTGTCGCGCTCCTCTGCGCTGGCCTCGAAAGCCACCGGCTACCCCATCGCCAAGGTCGCGACCAAGATCGCCATCGGCTACACGCTCGACGAGATCCCCAACGCCGTTACCGGCAAGACCTGCGCCTGCTTCGAGCCGACCATCGACTACGTCGTCATCAAATTCCCAAAATGGCCGTTTGATAAGTTCGTGTACGCCAGCCGCACGCTGGGCACGCAGATGAAGGCCACGGGCGAAGTGATGAGCATCGCGCCGAATTTCGAGATGGCGCTGATGAAGGCCGTGCGCGGCGCCGAGCTCAAGCTCGACACGCTGCACGATCCCCGCTTTGACAAATACAGCGACGAGGAGCTGCTCGCCGGCATCGCCAAGTGCGACGACGAACGCCTGTTTTACATCTATGAAGCGCTGGCGCGCGGCATTTCGGAGGATGCGATCTTCGAGATCTCGAAAATCGACCGCTGGTTCCTCAGCCATATCCAGCGCCTGGTGCAGTTTGAAAAGGCGCTGGCCGTCGGCACGCTGACCGAGGCGCTCTACCTGCAGGGCAAAAAGCTCGGCTTCCTCGACGAGACCATCGAGCGCATTTCCGGCCAGAAAATCCCCGCCCCGCGCCACGCCGTTTACAAAATGGTGGACACCTGCGCCGCGGAGTTCGAGGCCGAGACGCCGTATTTCTATTCGACCTTCGACGAGGAGAACGAGGCGCTGCTGCACCAGACCGGCAAGAAGAAGGTGCTGGTATTCGGCAGCGGGCCGATCCGCATCGGGCAGGGCATCGAGTTCGACTACTGCTCGGTTCACTGCGTATGGGCCTTCAAGGAGCACGGATTCGAGACCATCATCGCCAACAATAACCCCGAGACGGTCTCCACCGACTTCGACACGGGCGACAAGCTCTATTTCGACCCGCTGACCGACGAGGACGTCGCCAACATCATCGCAACCGAGCAGCCCTGGGGCGCGGTCGTGCAGTTCGGCGGCCAGACGGCCATCCGCCTCGTCAAGCTGCTCACCCGCCTGGGCGTGCGCATTCTCGGCACCCCGGCCGACTCCATCGACGCCGCCGAGGACCGCGAGCGCTTCGACGAGCTGCTCGAGCAGTGCGGCATTCCCCGCCCCGCGGGCGACACCGTCTTCACCTGCGACGAGGCGCTCGCCGTCGCCAACCGCCTGGGCTATCCCGTCCTGCTGCGCCCGTCCTACGTGCTCGGCGGGCAGAACATGATCATCGCGCACAACGACGACGACGTGCGCGAATACATGCAGATCATCCTGCGCCACACGCTGGAGAATCCCGTGCTCATCGACAAATACATGATGGGCAAGGAGGTGGAGGTCGACGCCATCTGCGACGGCGAGGACATCCTCATCCCCGGCATCATGGAGCACATCGAGCGCGCCGGCATCCATTCCGGCGACTCGATCTCGGTCTATCCGGCGCAGACGCTGTCCCCGCGCATCCGCGAGACGCTCATCCGCTATACCGAGAAGCTGGCTGTCGCGCTCAAGGTCGTGGGCCTGGTCAACATCCAGTATGTGGTGTACCAGGACGAGGTTTACGTCATCGAGGTCAATCCCCGCTCCTCCCGCACCGTCCCCTATATCAGCAAGGTCACAGGCGTGCCGATGGTCGATCTCGCGACCCGGTGCATGCTCGGCGAGAAGCTGCGCGACATGGGGTACGGCACGGGACTGTTCCCGGAAGGGGAATATGTCGCCGTCAAGGTCCCGGTCTTCAGCTTCGCCAAGCTGCGCGACGTGGACACCCACCTCGGCCCCGAGATGAAGTCGACGGGCGAGGTGCTGGGCATCGCCAAAACGTTCGAGGAGGCGCTGCTCAAAGGGCTGATCGCCGCGGGCTTCCAGCTCAAGCATAAGGGCGGCGTGTTCATCAGCGTGCGCGACACGGACAAGCAGGAGATCATCCCCATCGCGGACAAGTTCTCCCAGCTGGGCTTCGAGATCTACGCCACGGCCGGCACCGCGAAGCTGCTCAATTCCAACATGATCGCGGCCAACGCCACGCGCAAGCTCTCCGAGGACGGCTCCAAGATCCTCGACCTGCTGGAAAGCGGCAAGATCGACTACGTCATCTCGACCTCCTCCAAGGGCCGCCTGCCCGCGCGCGACAGCGTCAAGCTGCGCCGCAAGGCGACCGAGCGCAGCATTCCCTGCCTGACGGCCCTCGACACGGCCGCCGCGCTGGTCAACTGCATCCGCATGAACAAAACGATGCGCGACGTGGAGCTGGTGGACATCACCTCCATCTGAATGCCGTCCCCGGCAGAGGCGCAGCCGCCTGCCGGGGACTCGCGCACCTGAGGGAACCGGCATCCCGCCGAAGGCCCCAGCCGCGGCGGGCGACGCCCCTCAGGATCGTCTGCGCGGCCTGCGGGGGCCTGCGCCGCAGGCCGCGCAGACACTCGCCGAGGCCGCAAAACCCTGCCCCGCTGCCCCCATAGATGCAGGCGTATCAGTGGGAAAGGCAGCCGAGTTTCCCTTCACAGGCCGCCGTCCCCATAGATGCAGGCGTGCCACTGCCTCTGTGGTTGCCTTTGACGTTTCTGTCGTGCCGTCTCCACGGGTGCAGGCGCGCCTTGCCGGCGTCCCTGCGAATCGGCCGGTCCCTGCCGGCGCCGGCAGCGCGCATCCCATTTCGCCAGAAGGAGGTCCGATCTCCCATGACCCGCAAACAGAGCTGGCTGGTCGCCGGCGTCATGCTCGCCGTCTCGCTGCTGACGGTGCTGCTGTTCTCCCTGCCCGTGCAGGCGGCCCCCGTTTCCTCGCAGGTGTACCGCATCGGGCAGCAGGAATATGACAGCGTGCTGTATCCGCAGGTGCTCGACACCGCGGCCTCCACCTATGACGAAACGCTCACGCGCTTCACGTTCTCGCACGTCCCCTCCGGCAACCCCGCCGATTACCGCGAGGTGCGCGTGGTGTTCTCCTGCCGCAAATTCACGCCTGTCCCGTTCCGCACGCTCTCGCTTTCGCTGCCGCGCGTGCCAGCGCAATATGCGGACAACGTACTGGCCTGCCTGCATACTTCGCTCTACGGCGAGCCGGCGGCGCCCGGGCAGCTCTCTCTGTCGCTGCTGCTTTACGTCCCCGGCATGGACGACGCGCAGATCGCCTCCCTCGTGGAGACGCTGACCTTCGACCTCGCTTGGGGCTTCGCCCAGGGCATCGACGGGCATGTATTCTCCTCCGTGGCGGCCGACTCGATGGAGTTTGTTTGATTTTTTCTTTACGATCTGTTATACTGAATCAAAATATTCCATTTTGTAATGAAGAAGAAAGGTTGTGATCTCTGCCGTGCATACCATGGAATTCTGCGAAATTCTCCGCGTCGTGCTCTGCGGCGACAACGGGCGGGACGTCACGGTCCGCGCGCCGCGCATGGCGAAGCTCGCCATGCCGGGGCAATTCCTGCATATTGCCTGCGAGGGCTTCACGCTGCGCCGGCCGATCAGCATCTGTGAAATCGGCGTGGATACGCTGCGCTTTGTCTTCGAGGTGCGCGGCAGGGGGACCGACTGGCTGGCGCAGCGCCGGGAAGGAGAAACCCTGGACATCGTCGGCCCCTGCGGCGCGGGATTTTACAATCTCGACGCCAGCCGGCATGCGGTGCTCGTGGGCGGCGGCATCGGATGTCCGCCGCTGCTGCCGCTGGCCGGCTTCTTCGGCGGCAACGCGACGGCTATCCTGGGCTTCCGCAGCGAGAAGCAGCTGATTTTGCAAAAGGACTTTGAAGAAAAGGCGGGAAGCGTCCTCATCACGACGGACGACGGCAGCGTGGGGCGGAAGGCTTTCACCACCGAGGTGCTCGCAGAGCGGATCGCGGCCGGCGGCGTGGACTGTATCTTCGCCTGCGGGCCGACCCCCATGCTCAAGGGGGTGCAGAAGCTCGCGCTGGAAAGCGGCATCCCTTGCCAGCTCTCGCTCGAGCAGCGCATGGCCTGCGGCGTCGGCGCGTGCCTCGCCTGCGCGACGAAGGTGCAGGACGCGAGCCGCGAGGACGGATTCCGCTATGCGCATGTGTGCAAATACGGCCCCGTGATGGATGCGAAAGAGGTGATCTTCTGATGGCGGACATGCAAGTGACCATCGCCGGGGTCAAGCTGAAAAATCCGGTCATTGCGGCCAGCGGCACGTTCGGCTTCGGCCGGGAATACGGCGAATTCTTCGACATTTCCAAGCTCGGCGGCATCGCGGTCAAGGGGCTGACGCTCGAGGAGCGGCAGGGCAATCCGCCGCCCCGCGTGGCGGAGACGCCGGCCGGCATGCTCAACAGCGTCGGCCTGCAGAATCCCGGCGTCGAGGCCTTCATCGAGCGCGAGCTCCCCTGGCTGCGGGAGCAGGGCGCGACCGTCATCGCCAACATCGCCGGCTCCACGGTGGAGGATTACTGCCGGATGGCGTGGCGGCTGTCGGAAACGGACGTGGACATGATCGAAATGAACATTTCCTGCCCCAACGTCAAGGCGGGCGGCGCGGCCTTCGGCACGGACGCCGCCACCGCCGCGGAGGTCACGCGCGAGGTGCGCGCGCATTGCAAAAAGCCGCTGATGGTCAAGCTGTCGCCCAACGTGACGGACATCGTCTCCATCGCCCGCGCGGTCGAGGCGGCGGGCGCGGACGCGCTCTCGGTCATCAACACGCTGCTTGGCATGCGCATCGACATCAAGACCCGCCGCCCCATCCTGCATCAGAACGTCGGCGGGCTGTCCGGCCCGGCGGTTTTCCCCATCGCGCTGCGCATGGTGTGGCAGGTCGCAAACGCCGTGCAGATCCCGGTCGTGGGGCTCGGCGGCATCGCCTCGGCGGCGGACGCGGTGGAGATGCTGCTCGCGGGCGCGGCTGCGGTGCAGGTCGGCACGGCGAATTTCACCGATCCTTACGCCATGATGAAAATCCTCGTGGATCTGGAAGAATATCTCGATGAAAACCACATCGCGAGCGTGCGCGAGCTGACCGGCGGCGTGATCCCTTATTGACCGGCATATCCGGCCGCCGGCAATCCTCATGCAGGCAACCGGCGCGCCGGGCGCAGAAGGAGGCTTCCCTTCTGCGCCCGGCGCTTTTCTTGTCCCCGCTCCCCGCCGATGAAGCGGGGCTTTCCTTACCAGGCGCCCCATCGGCACGCACGGATTTGGCTTGCCGCCGCATCTATTGACAGGGGCGGGGGCGCATGGTATGCTTAGCGCAAACCGCTCCCTGCCCGGCGCGGCAGGGGCAACGGAAAGGAGCGCGTATCCCATGCACCTGCACCCGCCCTATCTCGGCGCCGCCTATTATCCGGAGGGACAGTCCCCTCAACGCATCGCCTCCGACATCCGCCAAATGGCGGAAACCGGCGTGAACGTGGTCCGGATCGGTGAATTTGCCTGGAGCCGGATGGAGCCGGCCGACGGCCAATTTGATTTCTCGTGGTTGCACGCGGTCGTCGATCAGCTGGCCGCCGCGGGCATCGGCGTCATTTTATGCACCCCCAGCGCGACGCCGCCCATCTGGCTGACGCAGAAACATCCCGAGATCCTGCCCATGCGGCACGACGGCCGGCGCACCACGCACGGCGCGCGGCTGCATTATTGCCCCAACAACGCGGTTTACCGCTCCTATATCGCGCGCGTCAACCGCCGGCTGGCGCAGGAATTCGCCGATTGCCCGTCGGTGCTGGGCTGGCAGGTGGACAACGAGGTGATGATCCCCTTCTGGCAGGGATGCTTCTGCCCCGATTGCCAGGCGGGCTTTCGCGCCTTCCTGCAAAGGCGCTACGGCAGCATCGGCGCGCTCAACGAGGCCTGGCAGCTGACCCTGTGGAGCCAGGAATACGCCTCCTTCGATCAGATCCCCGCGCCGAACCCCGACGTCTGGCACCATCCCTCGCTGAAGACCGCCTGGATGGAATTCGGCGAAGCGTCGGTGGTCGACTACGTCGAGCAGCAGATCGCCACGCTGCGCGCCTGCACGGACAAACCGGTGAGCACCGACACAATGCCGTTTCTGCACGTGGGACATGAAAAGCTGCTGCGGCAGGCGGATCTGGTGATGTTCAACCATTATAACGATCCGGGCAATCTCTATCACGCCATGTTCTGGCTTGATTATCTCAAGACCGTCAAGCCCGCGCCGCTCTGGGTGACGGAGACCGATCCCTGCGGCAACGGCAGCACCGCGCTTCAGCCCTATAAGCCCCGCGGCTTCTGCACGGTCAATTCCTGGCTGCCCTTCCTGTTCGGCGGCGAGGCCAATCTCTATTGGCACTGGCGGGGGCACCGGGCCGGGCAGGAGATCATGCACGGCACCGTCATCGACAGCGCCGGGCGGCCCACCCACACCTATGAAGAAATCTGCAAGCTGGCGGCAGATCTGAAAAAAGCGGCCCCGTTTCTTTCCGGCACGCGCCCGCAGCCCGCGCGGGTGGCCGTGCATCTGAGCGACTTCGCCTTCAAGCTGCTGGACAGCCAGCCAATCTGCGGCGCGCTGCATTATATCGACGCGGTGCGGGACCGGTTTTATTTACCCCTGCTGGAGGCGGGCGTTCGGGTGGATGTCATCACCCCCGGGCAGGATCTGGCCCCGTATGATGTGGTGTTCTCCCCGCTGCTGGCCTGTCTGGATGAGGACGGGCTGCGGCAGCGGCTCGCGCAATGGATCGAGCAGGGCGGCACCTGGATCGCCGGGCCGCTGACCGACGTGCGTAACCGCGACTGCGCGAAGTTCGACGGGCCCTTCGGATCGCTGGAAGCGTGGGGCGGCGTATACCTGCGCCGGTTCCTCTGCGCCGATCCGGCGCATCCTTTCCGCGCGACCGGGCCGGCCGGCGACACGGCCGCGTCCTTCTGGTGCGACGGTTTTTCGCCTGTGACGGCGACGGCGCTCGCGGTCTATGACCAAGCGTCCGCGGAGCTCGCGGGCCTGGCGGCCGTGACCGAGAACCCGATGGGGCGCGGGCGCGTCGTGACGCTGGGGACCGTGCCGGACGCCGCGTTCGTGGCGGCGCTGGCGCAGCGCTACGCCGGCGCGCCGGACCGCGCCTGGGACGCCTCATCCAACGTCTGCTGCGTCGCGCGGCAGGGGGAAGCCGGCGACGGCCTCCTGCTGGCGGAATATCGCAATCAGCCCGGCAGCCTTACGCTGCGCCGGCGTGCCGTCGATCTGCTCACCGGCCGCGCCTATGAGGGCATGGTGCCCATCGCACCCTATTCGGTCATGGTTTTGCAGTTTGCGTGAGCGCGCGGCGCGCCGGAAGTCTTGACATTTCCGGTAAATAATGGTATTGTTCAGTATAGTGAAAAGTGGGCTTCTGCCCGGAAAGGCAAACCTTTTCGTTCTGTATCCAAAAGCGTTTTTTCTCCCTGTATACGGGGGGAAAGAACGCTTTTTTAGGTTGCGGGAAAAGGTTTGCTTTTTCATTCCAAGCAAAATCTTTGAACAAAGGAACGAAAAGAGGTTGAACCGCATGAAGCAAAAACACAGGATCTTGTCGATGCTCCTGACCTTATGCATGGTATTCGGTCCGTTCGCCGCTGGGACGGCCGTTGCCTCTGCGCAGGGAGGAGAACTGACGGGGAACGGGACGGCCGAGACGCCGTATCAGATTCAGGACGCCGCCGACCTCATGGCTTTCATCACCCTGGTGGAGGCGGATCCGGACGCCTGCGCGGTGCTGACAGGCGATATCGACGTGCAGGATCTCGCGCTGACGGCCGCTCCCATCTATTCCTACGAAGGGACGTTCGACGGCGACGGCCATACGATCCGCGGCCTAACGATCGGCGGGACCGGCGGCAACAAAGCCATTTTCCGCACGCTTTCTGAAGGCGGCGTTGTCAAAGACCTCAACGTCAGCGGCGCGGTGTCGGGCACCTCTAATGTAGCCGGAATCGTAGTGACGAACTACGGCACGATAGAAAATTGCAGCTTCACGGGAACTGTGACGGGAACATCGTATCCTGTCGGCGGTATTGTCGCGCAAAACAGCGGGCAGATCATCGGCTGCACCAATCACGCGGCCGTGACCGGCGCCTTTCATGTCGGCGGCATCGCCGGGCGAAATGGGAGCACAAGCGCGGCGGGCTCGATCGAGGACAGCGTCAACCAGGGCGCCGTAACGGGAACGAACGAAACCTCCGCGTCGGGCGGCACCGGGGGAATCGCCGGGACGAATTTCGATCTCATCGACGGCTGCCAAAACCTCGCGGCTGTCACAGGCTGCAAATATGCCGGCGGCATCACCGGATATAATCAAAAGGCCTCCGGGTTCGATACCATGGTCATCAACAGCCACAACGCGGGAGACATCCAGGGCTTGCAGTATGCGGGCGGCGTTGCGGGCTATCAGTTCGGGGCAAAGATCGCTTCCTGCTATAACGAAGGCAGCGTAAGCGCGGCGGAAAACGCAGTCGTCAGGGCCTATATCGGCGGCATCGTCGGCTGCATGGAAGCGGCCAGCTCGAACCCGACCACGGTAAGCCACTGTTACAATACAGGTACAGTGACGGCGAGCGGAACCAGCCAGCGCGCCGGCGGGATCGTGGGCGCAAATAATTCTTCCGGCGCCGTGATCGAAGCCTGCTATAATATCGCAACGGCCAGCAACAGCGTCAATGCAGATAATGCAGGCAGCATTGCGGGCAGCAACGCTGGAACGGTGAGAAGCTGCGTTTATCTCACAAGCACAACGGCCATTGGCAGCGGCAGCGGCGCGACTGCCGACCTCACGCCTGCAGAAGAGGCGGCTCTCTCCCAGGCGGAAACCTTTGCGGCGTGGCCGGATTTCGATACTTACTGGACGATCGACCCGTTGCTGGGCCGGCCGGTGCTGACGAACGCTTCCGAGAGCGGCGGACAGGGCACGGAGGAAATCCCTTATGAGATCCCCGATCTGGATACGCTGATGCTGATCCGGGATCGCGTCGAAGAAGGGTTCGATTTCAGCGGCTATTATTTCACGCTTTCGGCGGATCTTGACCTGCAAGGCAGCGCCGACAATCCCTGGACGCCCATTGGAACGGATAATATGCACCCGTTCAACGGCATCTTTGACGGCGGCGGGCACACCATCCGCGGGCTGTATATCGACAGCAACAGCGACAATCAGGGCCTGTTCGGCTATATCGGCAATTCCGGCGCGGTCAAAAATCTCACCGTCGCAGGGCAAGTCACGACAACCGGGCAGCTGGCGGGCGGCATCGTCGGCGCAAACCGAGGCGATATCATCAACTGCCACAGCACAGTGGATGTGACGGGCAGCATGCAGGTCGGCGGCATTGCCGGCATCAATCGCGGAACGATCGAAAGATGCACCTATACCGCAGGGACCGTCACCGGCGAAATGTATCAGGGCGGCATCGCCGGTTACAACGAAGAAGGGACGATCACCGACAGCTATAACCGTGGCGAGATCAACGGCGGCGACTGGACAGGCGGCATTGCCGGAAGCAATGCCAATCTGATCAAAAACTGTTACAGCGTGGGAGAACACATCACAGGGCTGCCGACAACCGGCGTGACCACCGGCACGGTCTTAAACAGCTATTACCTTGCCGAGCAAGAAGAAGCAACCACTACCGGCACCGGCAAAACGGCCGAGCAGTTCGCTTCCGGCGAGGTGACCTGGCTTCTCAACGAAGGGAAAACCGACGCGACGCAGACCTTCTATCAGACCTGCGGCGAGGGCTACCCGGAATACACGGGCGACACCGTGTATCAGATCACAAATTATCATTGCCCGGGCGATAAGACCGGCGTGAAGGCCTACAGCAACCATAGCGAAGGCACAACGGGAACGCACCGCTTCACCGCGGAAATCGAGGCGGAGGCATACCTGCACACCGCCGGCACCTGCACAAAAGAAGCCCTCTACTACAAATCCTGCGAATACTGCGGGGAAGCGTCTCCCAGCGAAACCTTCACAGGGCAGAAGGATCCGAGCAATCATGCGCATCTCGTCAAGGTAGAGGCCAAGCCCGCTACCTACGAGGCGGCAGGAAACATCGAATACTGGCGCTGCGAGGACTGCGGCAAGTATTTCGGCGATGCAGCGGGAACGAAGGAAATCACACCCGAGAGCACAATCCTCGAAAAACTCACGCAGTCCCCGCAAACCGGCAGCAGCAGCGATCTGCTTCTCTTCGGCGCTGTCATCTTGTTCTCCGGCGCCGCGATGCTGTTCCTGACGTTGAAACGCGCGAGGATTCGCTAAACATCAAAACGATGTCCGGGTCCCTTTAGAACTTGCCCCAGATCGTCCGGACAGCACAAAAAGACCCCCTGGTAGGGAAAAGAATCGCTCATAGAATCGCCCCCTGATGTAGTTTATTTGCCTACATCAGGGGGCTTTGTCTATTGTCCGTTTTTATTGGTCCGATTTCACTTTGTCGTGCTATTCGGACTTTATTTTTCTTCCGCGGCTCCTTCCAGTCCGCAGCGTCCCTGTTACCGCCCCGCGGCTTTCGCCGGGAAAACCGCGGGGCGCGCCGTGCGGGTCCCGGCACAGCATCCCTGCACGGTCGGCCAAGCTGTGCAAATTTGTCCCGTTCCAGCGGCCGCAGGTTCCCGGCCGGAAGCGGCAACAGACGCCGCCAGCGCTGTCCCGGCCGCGCGGACGGCAGGAAGGGAAGGCCGAAGCCGCACCGGGCGGCGCGAACGGCTCGACGGGCGTCCGACTGAATGCCTACCGAAAAGCGCGCAGCAATCCCCGAACACCCACGCGCCGCAGCGAGGGCTTCGTTTTGGCCCGTCACGCTACGCAAAACGGCGCGGCGAGCAGACGCTCCTCTCCGTCCCCGAGCCAGATGGCCTTGACCACACGGTATTCGCCCGCGGGCAGCGTCCCCTCCCACGTCACGGAGAAACGGTTGGTTTCCCCCGGCGCGAGAATCGCCGCCAGATCCGCGAACGCCCGGTCGTCCTCGTCCATCGCGTACCAGGCGTCGCCCCGCTTGCGCTCAAGAGAGAATTCCATGCCGTAGGTCATTTCCCGCGCCGTCGCGTTGGTGATCAGCAGCGTCAATCCGGATTCGGTCAGGCTCCCCTCCTCCACGGCCATGGACACCTCCGCCGCCGCGGCCAGCGGCGCGCGCTCCGTCGGATGGGAAAACCGCGCCGTCCCGCAGCCGGCCAGGCCCAGCGCCAACAGCAGCGCCCCAGCCGCAATCGCAATTCTTTTGGTCCGCATCGGCTTCTCGTCCCCTCCCTTATAACGCCGGTAACGCCATTCCCAGCGCGCCGGTCCGGCGCACAGGCTGCGCCGTCTTACGCTTCACGGGTTCTCGGGCCGCGGGCGCTTCGCCTGCTGCCGCTTCTTCATCCGATGCAGCAAGACGGCGTACAGCCCGCCGGATAACGCGAGCGCCCCCGCCACCAGCGCGGCCACCGACCAGATGCGCAGCAGCGTGACGGGGAAGTCCCGCCCGCCAATGCTCCCGGTCGTTTGCTGCGCTTCCGGCTGCTGAGAAGCGAACCCTTCATAGATCTCCTGCCCCGGCTGCGACTGCACCGCATCCATGCCCGAATCGCTCTGCCCCGGAGGGCTCTCGGACACGATTGTGCCCGGCGCCTGCGGCAAATTCTCCTCCGGCTGTGTGTCCGCCCCGGCCGCGGATGACGTTACCGCATCCTCCCAAGCGACGCCATCCCCCGTACCGGCGCCGTCCCTCCAGCCGCCCCAACCATCGCTGCCGCTCTGCATGGACAGCGACATGCCCAGCTGCGCAGACAGGGCAAACGGCATTCCAACGCAAAGCAGCAGCGCCGCAAAGCAACAGGAAACCGCCAGCGGCAGGCGGCGCACCCGCCAGGCATCCCGGCGTCTCTCCCGGCGCGCCACAGCCCGCAGGCAGGCTTCTTTCACCTGCGGGCGCAATGTTTCGCGCGGCCGCAGCGTCCCCAGCGCGCGGCGCAGCTCCTGCTTTTTCACGATCTTCTCCCCTTCCCGACGCGCGGGACCGCCTCGTCCTCTTGCTCCAGTTCCAGCCGCAGCGCGGCGCGCGCCCGCAGCAGGCGCATCTTGACCGCGCCGGGCCGCAGCTGCAGGATGCGCGCCGTCTCCTCCACGGAATAGCCCTCATAGTAATGCAGCACCACCGCCGGGCGGTAAGCCTCCGGCAGCGCGAGCACCTGCTCGAGCACTGCCTGCTCCGGCGGCGGGGCGGCGGCGGTCATCGCCTCCTCCAGCGGCGCCGTCGGATGCCGCGCCCGGGTACGCAGCATATTCTTGCAGAGGTTAACCGCCACGCGGCACAGCCACCGCCGCTCATGCGCCTCGTCCCGGAATTGCGGCGCGCGGGCATACAGGCGCACGAACGCTTCCTGCACCGCGTCCTCGGCGTCCGCCGTGTTTTTCAGGTACAGCAAACAAAGACGGAACAGCATGGCGCTGTACCGGTCGTATTGTTGCGCAAAATTCTGCGGGTCAGGTGCCAAAGGCGCAGGCATCCGCGTTCATTCCCTTCCTGTTTATAAAAACCCCGGCAGACAGGCCTTGGTCACGCTTCGCCGGAATTTTTTCTTTCTTTTGCGCCGGGGCGACAGGCGTCGCCGGACCGGGCGACCCGCGCGGCGGATTCCATGCAGCGCGCTCCGCCGTCGCAATTCCCATCCAATTGCCATCAGTATAAGAGATCATTTTCAAAATTGCAAATTTTTACCTATGGAAGCTGCCGTTTGGCAGCGCAACGGCGCGCCGTATGCCTCCCCTACTCCTTTGACCCGGGGCATTGCACGCTGGGGACACACATCCTGCATCTATGGCATGAAGAAAAAGGCATCGCGAAGGAACCACAATTCCTCCGCGATGCCTTTTTCCTATTTTGACTATTTTTCCCCGCGGGGCGATCAGTCATCGAGCTCCCATTTGATGAAATTGCCGGTGGTCGCGTCGATCTCGAATTCGTACTTTTTGCCGTTTTGGATCGCTTCGCCCTCATAGCTCGCACGGCCGTCGTCCCGGTCAAGCTCAAGCTCCCGGATGGTGCAGCCGGGCAGGCGCTCCTCCACGAGCGACCTAGCTTTGTCGGTGCCGATATAGCCGGTGCTGCTGCCGGTATTGCCGCCGGAGCCGGTATTGGTGCTGCCGGAACTGGTATTGCCCGAGCCTGTATTGCCGCTGCCCGTGTTGTTGCCGGTATCGATGCTGCCGCCCTCGGAGCTCCATTCGTACACGTCGCCGGTGCTCGCGTCGATCGTGAATTCATACTCCGTGCCGTCCTTGTACGCTTCGCCTTCATAGATCATGCGGCCGTCGTCCCGATCCAGCTCCATCTCGGTGATCGTCGCGCCCGGCACACGGCTGAGGACGATCTCCTTGGCTTTATCAAAGCCGATATAGCTGCCGTTGTCCTGCACCGGCGTGCTGGAAATCGTGCGAACCTTCCATTCCCGCACATTGCCGGTCGCGGCGTCGATCTCGAATTCATAGCGCTCATTATCTTTGACCGCTTCGCCTTCATAGATCATCGTGCCGTCATCGCGGTCGAGCTTGAGCTCGGTGATGGTCGCGTTCGCCGCGCGCCCGAGCACAATCTGCTTGGCCTCGTCATAGCTGATCAGATCCTGCGTCGATGTGTCCGTACCATTCCCGGTGCCCGGCGTGGTGCCGCCCGTCTGGGTGATCAGCTCCGCTTTCCATTTGAGCACTTCGCCGGTCAGCGCCGCGATGGCAAATTCATATTCGGCCGTGCCGTCATAAGCCTCGCCCTCATAGACCACCTGTCCGTTTTCCCAGTCGAGCTTGATCTCGGTCAGCGTGGCGTTCGCCGCGCGGCCCAGCACGATCTCCTTGGCTTTGTCGTAGCCGATATACTGGTCGTTATCGGGAATCGGCTGGTCGTCGCCGTCGGACATTTCGCTTCTCCACTTCACGAACTCCCCGCTCGTCGCGTCGATCGCGAATTCATATTCCACGCCGTCAAGATACATCTCACCCTCGTACACCGCGCGGCCGTTTTCATAGTCGAACTCAATTTCCGCCAGCGTGGCGCCCGGCAGGCGTTCCTGCGCGAGGCTCTTCGCTTTTTCCACGCCGATATAATTCTGCTCACTCACCGTCCCCGTCAGGTTCTGCTGCACCGAGGGGTCCTTGGCCAGCGCCAGCAGCGACAGATCGTTGATCGTCAGGCCGACCAGCGTCGCCTCCGACTGGGTGGGATCGTTTTTGAGAATCTGCTGGATGAGCGCCGCTTTCCCCACGGAAATGCCGTACTGGTTCGCCATGGCACGCAGCGCCTCGCTCTCCTCCACCGTCTGGGTCAGCACGGCGCCGGAAATCGAATTATTCAAAAGCGCGGTATTGATCTCCTCCGTGAGCTGGTTTTCCAGCGCGACGCCGCGCGCGGCGTCGCTGTTCTCCACCGAGACGAGAACCGAATTCTTCGCTTCGTCGATATAGCCGTTTTTCACCATGGAACCGATGAGGGCGTTGACCGCGACCTTGAGCTGCGTCCCTTCCAGCTCCATCCCGTCGAGCACCAGCTCGGCGTCGCTGTTGAGCGCCTGCACCTCCAGCACGCGCTCGTTGCGGCTGGTTTTGAGCTCAATGCTGGGATTGACGTCGATGGCGATGAGCGAATCGACGGCGTTGAAATACCGATATCCCAGCACGCCGCCGCCCACGGCCAGCATCACCACGGCGGCCGCCGCCGCGGTCCATCCGATCCATTTCCGGTTCTTTTTCTGTGCGGTGTTTTCCATTGTCACTGTCTGCTCTGTTTTCATGGCAAGGTTCCTCCTCTGCACTTCACGAGCAGCACGGATCTGATCCATCACGTCGGGCGTCGCCTGCGAAACAGCCCGGCGCAGCGCCTGTTCAATCTCCTTGTTACGCATGGTCATCCCCCTCCGTCAAAGTCCTTCTGAGTTTCGCGAGCGCGCGCCGGTATTTCGTCAGCGTCCCGGTGAGCGTAAGCTGCAACATTTGAGCGATTTCGCGGTGCTTGAGGCCCGCGACTGCATGCAACATGACAATCTGCCGTTCTTCCTCTCCCAGCGTCTGCAGCGCCGCGGAGAGCAACACGCGTTCTTCCGTCAGATCTTTGGGCGCGGGCAGCTTCTCCAGAAGTTCAAAGCCGTCCGGGGCGTTTTTCGCCGTTTCCCGCCGGCGCATGAGCGCAAGGTTGCGCGCGATAGCCAAAATCCACGCCATCGGCTTGCCCTGCGGCTGATACGTCCCGGCGGCGGCATCCACCCGGAGATACACGTCCTGCATCAGTTCCTCTGCATCGTGTTCGTTGTTCACAATTGATAGAATGAATCCATAGACCGCCGTGCTGGTCTGCCGGTATAGGCTCTCGAGCGCCTCCCCGTCGCCGGCCGCGATCCTCGCAAGCAGCGCCTCGTCCACGACCGGCGCACGCCTGGAGATTGCTTGTTCGGTTTGCAACA
Organism: Candidatus Tabaqchalia intestinavium; assembly: GCA_904420005.1. GTDB lineage: Bacteria > Bacillota > Clostridia > Oscillospirales > CAJFTT01 > Tabaqchalia > Tabaqchalia intestinavium. The sequence goes on from CAJFTT010000002.1 coordinate 38,386, forward strand.
TCCACAACAGCATCTTACGGATCCCTTTCACTTGAATAATGCACGACCTCGCCCATTTATTGCACCATTCAAAAAAATTTTTTCAAAGCATTTCCCTCGGTGGACGGCGCGGAAAATGCCGACCGGCATTTGCGCACGTGCGCCGTGGGTATGATCTGATTGTATCACACCAGGCGGGCCGATGCAAGCCCGCCCAGCCCTGCCAGCATTCTTCTCGGCCGCCAGTTTTTTGCCTTTTTGGCGAAACCTTTCGCTTGCCGGCCGCGCCCGCTTTCCCAGCCCGTTTGCAGGCATACGCCGCAAGGCCGTCCAAGACCTGGCAGGATGGTTTTGCGGCGCGGCGCAAATGATAAAAAAGCGGAGCATTCTGTTGGAATCCGCAGAAAACGCATAAATTTATCTTGCTGCGCCGGCAGCAAAACATGCAGAAAAATCATTTGAAAAGAAAGGAAGGATTGTTATGATGAAAAAATCGCTTGCGCTGGCCTGCGCGCTTTCCATGGCGCTGGGCATGGGAACGGTCGCCTTCGCCTCGAATGACGACACGAACATCGCCATGGGAAAAACGCCGATGGCAAGCAGCGACAAGGTGCAGACCACATCCGACGGCACGGTGCTGAGCATGGACAAAGCGCTCGACGGCAACACCTCCACCCGGTGGGGCATCGACGGCGTGACGCCGGACGAAAACGGTAATTTCACAACGGACGTTTGGTTCGGCGTGGATCTGGGCGCCGAGGGGACGTTCAATAAGATCGTAATTCTCTGGGAGAACGCCCGTCCGGAGCAGTCCGCGGAGGGCTATACGCTGCAATACTCCAACGACAACGAAACCTGGACGGACATTGACGCGCGCTTTGAATATGGGGCCGAGAAAACCAACGATGCGTATTACACCGACACCGCGACCTTCGACTCTATCACTGCGCGGTATGTGCGCGTGAACATGCACAAGGGCGCGCCGCTCAACGACGAATTCAAGGGCAACCCCTCGATCTTCGAGTTTGAGGTATACGGCACGATGAACGGTGCGCCGGCTACGCCGGATACGGACGCCGACACCATGATCCCGATCGCGCTGGCCACCGCCGCGCTGTCTCTGGGCACCTTGATGTTCACCGTCCGCCGTTCGGCCCGGGAGCAATAACCGTTCACCAGCTCCCAGTAACAGCTAGCTTTATAACAGCACAGTAAACGCGTCCGGCTACGGTTACCGCTTGCCGGACGCGTTTCGTTATGCTTAAGCAAAAAAACGGACATCCTTTCGGATGTCCGCCATATGCAAGTTGGCATCGACCTATTTTACCAGGAAGCTTCCTTCCAAGTATCGTCGGCACAGATGAGCTTAACTGCCGTGTTCGGAATGGGAACGGGTGGGACCTCATCGTCATAGACACCAACCAGATATGCACTTGTGGATTTGAC
>CAJFTT010000003.1 GCA_904420005.1 Candidatus Tabaqchalia intestinavium
TGCAAAAGTAGACTTTTGCAAATTCGCGCCCGAGCCGGATCAGACGGCTTTCTCGAGCCGCACGGCCTTGGCGTAAAATGTACCGACCGGCATTCCGCAGGCGTCCGCCGCCTCGCGGAGTGTCAATTTTTTTGCCCGCCACGCCCGGTGGATCTCCCCGAAATTGTCCGGCAGCGGCGTCGGCGGCCGCCCGAACCGCACGCCCCGGGCCTGCGCCACCGCGATCCCTTCGGCCTGCCGTTTTCGGATGCTTTCCCGCTCGCTCTGCGCCACGAAGGACAGGATCTGCAGCACCAGGTCGGCGATGAAGGTCCCCATCAGGTCCCGCCCGTTGCGCGTGTCGAGCAGCGGCATGTCCAGCACGCAGATGTCCACGCCTTTCTCCTGCGTCAGCAGCCGCCATTGCTCCTGGATCTCCCGGTAGTTGCGGCCCAGCCGGTCGATGCTGAGGATATACAGCAGATCCCCCGGCCGGAGCCGCTGGAGCAGCCGCTGATAGCGGGGACGGTCGAAATTTTTCCCCGACTGCTTATCGAGATAAAGGTGATTCTCCGCCACGCCCTGCTCGAGCAGCGCCACGCGCTGGCGCGCCTCGTTCTGGTCCAGGCTCGACACCCGGATATACCCGTATGTCATGCAAATTTCCTCCTTATTAATATAAATAGATTTGCCGGATCTGCCGGCAGCGCGCGGGCCGGCTTTTTGCCGCCCGCCGCCTTGCTAGTATGCCCCGCGGCGGCCCCGAAGCTGCGCCGCCGGCGCACAAAACCGCGCCTGTTGCAAAAAATTGTAAGAAAGCGGTGAAAAAGCACAGAAAGCGCCGCAGGAATGAAAAGGAATTTGTGTAGAAATTCTTGACGCTGCCGGAAGATTATGATATACTTTTGAACAGAAAGGTGTAAATTTGCGATCAAGCGGGTTCAGAATGAAAAAATCCAGCCGATTTGGCTGGAGGATGGACAATCTTATGGGAAGAAAGCACGATCGAAAAGGTACACTTTATCGCGCGGATAAGAGAATGTGAGGAGGAAGAAAGCATGAAAAAGATTCTGACAGCGCTGTGTGCGGCGAGCCTTGCGCTGGGCCTCGCCGTGACGGCGTTTGCCGCGCCCGAGGGGGAGGCCAACTTCGCGTTGGGCGCAGTAGGCGGCCCGGCGATTATTGTCGCGCCGAATACGTACTATAACCCCAATGGTAGTGGGGAGCTGGCTGCGATTCTGGCCTTTGACGGCGACGACACCACCCGGTGGGGCGCGCCGCAGCTGGCTAACAATAACGGCGAGCTGACGGACGACTGCTTCCTTGGCCTGGATTACGGTGCGACGCCGGTCACGTTTGATAAAGTGACCATTGAATGGGAGCAGGCGCGCGCGGCTGCGGCGGCGAGCGGCGGCTTTGTGCTGGAGTATTCCAACGACGGCTCTCAATGGACATCCGTCGCGACGGACAAGATCACCCGTCAGGAAATCAAGAAAACAGTCAATGGGGAAGAGAGCACGCGCTGGGTCGATACCGCGACGCTGGATGCCCCGGTGACGGCGCGCTTTGTGCGTGTCAACATCCAGAAGCTGGAAAATGCGGGTAAGGATACCCCGTCCATCTGGGATCTGCAGATCTTCAACACCACGGTGGATGCGGACGACAACCTCGCGCTCGTGCAGGGCAAGACGGTCTATACCGTCAGCACGCAGGACGACAGCACGAATCCGAGCAACGCATTTGACGACAATCCCAACAGCGGATGGAAGCTCAATCAGGAAGCCTCTCAGGATGACAACCAGGCTTGGATCCTCAACAAAGACGAGTACATCGGCGTGCGCTTTGCCGAGCTCAAGACCGTTGGCCATGTGGTCATGACCTGGCCGAATAACTATAACCCGAGACCGCGCTCGCAGTCGGCCGATGCCTATGTCCTGCAGATCACGAAGGACGGTGTGACGTGGGAAGATGTAGAAGCGAATTATAATGCGACCTATACGGAGGTACAGGATCCGACTACCAGCAACTACACCTACACCGTTTCGTTTGATGAAACGGCGGTGCTCGGCGTACGCGTCAGCATCCATGAGGTGGGCAACGAGAATTATCCGCAGCTCAACTCGTTCGAGGTGTATCAGAACGCGGAGTCTGTGATTTCCAAGTATTATGTCACGGTGGACAACACCATCACCGGCGGCGCGGTGCTCGCGACCACGAACATGGTGGCTGAGGGCGAGACGGTCGAAGTGACGGTCATCCCGGATCAGGGCTACCAGCTTAAGGCCGGTTCCCTCAAGGCCAACGACGTCGAGATCACCGAGCAGGACGGCGTGTATTCCTTCGTCATGCCGGGCGAGGCGGTGACCATCACGGCGGAGTTTGAGAAGATTTCCTCCGAGGATCCGGTCTATCAGGTCGAGATCGCGGAGACGACCGGCGGCACGATTTCGGTCGACAAGACCGAAGGCCCCTGGGGCACGGAGATCATCGTCACGGTGACCCCGGACGAAGGCCTCGAGCTCAAGGAGCTGCGCGCCAACGGTACGCTGATCCGTCCGACGGACGGTGTGTATTCCTTCCATATGCCGGCCAGCAACGTGACGCTCACGGCGGTGTTCGGCGAGCCGGGCGTTGATCCGGATCCCGACGATCCGAACAACCCGGGCGGCACGGACCCCGATGACCCGAACAACCCGGGCGGCACAGATCCGGACGTGCCGGGAACGGGCGTGGCTTCGGTGACGGCGATCGTGCTGCTGGCGGGCGGTTCTGCGGCCGGCGTGGCGATCTCCAGGAAGCGCAAGAAAGACTGATTTTCCCGCGTGGCTGATGCGGTGAAAAACAAAAGGGGCGGATGAATCCGCCCCTTTTTTGCGTGCGGCGCGGCCTCATGCGGGAATGACGCCTTGGCCTGCATGGTTTTCTGCTGTCTTGCCGGGCGCGCGCCGGAGGAGAGGAGCCGCCGGCGCGGCCTGACCAGGCTGCGGGCGCGCGCCGGGGAAGGGGAGCTGTCATCGCTGCGCAGAGTTCGCGGCCGGGCGGGAAGCCAGGCGCGACCCTGGTTTGGAGGGGGAGGACGCGGCCCGCGCAATGCAGCGTGTCTCCCCAGGAAGAGGGCGCGTTTCCGCGAGGGGGAAGGACGCCCTGTCGGCGGCGCAGCCCGCAGTCCGTCCCCGTTGTGCCGCCGCGTCGCCGCCGCAACGGGGCATTTGCCGGATCTTCCGGCCGCCCGCCGGGCGCGCCACCCCTTAGCGCCCGCAAAAGGCGGCGCCGATGAGGAGCAAACACGGCCCGGGCGGGGAAGAACCAGGCTGCCCCGGGGCGGGGAAGGAACGGGCTGCCCGCACGCAGGCGGCCATTCAAATGCCGCAGGGACCGGTCCGGCGCACAGACGCCTGTATGGCCGATGGGGACAAGGCTGCTCTGCGGGCGGCCGACATTTTTGCATCCGATTCCCGGCGCATAGGGGGGCACCCGGAGCTGGACCAGAACACGCTGACCGCGAAGGCCGCTTTCCCCGCACATAGAGGAGCACCAAGTTCCCATCGTGGTCGATGCGGACAACGTCACCGCTTTCCCCGCACATAGAGGAGCGCGCGCTTCCCACGATAAGGTAGAATAAGTTTCGCACCGCTTTCCCCGCGCATAGGAGAGCACCTTTGCGGTTACTTGCTCTCCACAAGTCGGATCACCGCGTTCTTCGCGCATAGGGGAGTCGCCTCTTGTCAACACGACGGGGCCGCAAAGCCCCTCCCGCTTTCCCCGCTCGTATGGAAGCGCTTTCCCCACGCCCGCAGGGGTGATTCTTGCGAAAACGCCTTCGTGACGGTTTCAATCAGGCCTTCCCCGCGCCCGCAGGGGTGATTCTACAATCGATTTTTTTTTGAATGTTCTGTATGCGCCCTCCCCGCGCCCGCGGGGGTGATCCTGTGACGGCCGCTTTCCCCACTCGTAGGGAAGCGCCAAAATTTTATACCGCAACGGGACAACATCCGCAACTGCATTCCCTGCTCGTAGGGAAGCGCCTTTGATAGGGGAACCGTCCATGGTTTCAGCCTTCCGCTTCCTCCCCCTCTCATGGGGGAGCGCCCCGTGGAAAAACCATCGACGCGTGCGATAGCATTTTCCCCTCTCATGGGGGCGCGCCGCTGTGCCCGTGCGTTCCGCCGCCCGCCCCGGCTGAAAGAACGCCGCCGTCCCGCTGCTTGCCAAAATGGAAAGCGAATTATGACGTTTTATAATAATTAAGACGAAAAATAGGCGAAGAAAATATGAGGAAAATAAAAATAATTTCTTGACGGTATGAAAAGAATGTGCTACACTGGATGCATGAAAAAGTTCGCTTTTGTGCGCGGCGGTTTTGCGCCGCAAGGGCGGCCGATCCGGCTGGGATTGACTGCCTGACCGGCGAAATGCCAAAAGAGAACTCGTGCAGACAGAAATGAAAACAGAAGTGGAAGAGGAGGAAAAAACATGAAAAAGATTTTGGCAATTCTGTGCGCGGCGAGCCTGGCGCTGAGCCTCGGCGCGGCGGCGTTCGCGGATCCGGCGGAGGAAGCGCAGAATCTCGCGCGGATGGAGGGCGCGGAGCATTTCGCGTCGCATCAGAATAAGGCGGATAGCGGTAATGTGCTGGCGAATGCGTTTGATGGCGACTTGCGGAGCCGCTATGGCGATCCGGCGGACCTGGCCTTTACGAGCGGTCAGCCCTATGAGGAAGATGTTTATGTCGGCGTGAAATTCCCGGCGGCGACGCAGATCAGCGACGTCACCATTGTCTGGCAGGGTTCCCGCGCGGTGCAGAGCGCGGAGGGCTATTGGTTGGAGGTCACGACCGACGGCGACACCTGGACGAAGCTCGACGGCGCGACCTATACCTATGAAACGACCGGGAAGATGATGATCGACGAGCAGGAAGTGACGGATCATTATTGCGATACCATCCAGCTGGCTTCCCCGCAGAAGGTGCTGGGCGTGCGTGTGTTCGTCCGCCAGGGCGTGGATCAGTGGGCCCCCTCCCTGTGGGAGTTTGAAGTGTATAACCATGCGCCCGTGGCGCCCGATACCTACGCGGTGACGGTGGACGAGGCCATCGTCGGCGGCGAGGTAACGGTGGACAAGGCGACGGCCGCCGAGGGAGAGACCGTCACGGTGACGGTGACCCCGGACGAAGGCAAGCAGCTCAA
>CAJFTT010000004.1 GCA_904420005.1 Candidatus Tabaqchalia intestinavium
CCGAACCCGACGATCCCGTGAAAGCCGGCTTCTCTTTTGCCGGCTGGTTCGCCGACGAAGCCCTGCAATCCCCCTGGGACTTCGATGACGCCACCGTTTCCGGCGACGTCACGCTCTTCGCCAAATGGACGCCCATTCCCGTTACCGAACCGGAAGACCCAGATACGCCGGATATTCCCGTCACCGGGGTGATCGGTTCTGCTGCCGGGATGCTGGCAGCGGCAGCCGCCGTGCTTCTGCTGCTCGGCCAGCGGCGGGTCCGGCGCTGACCTGCCAGACCGTCTGTCCAGGCCGTATCGCCCGTTCAGAAACTTAAGACGCGCTCCGCTCGCGGGGCTTCGGATAAATCCGGAGCCCCGCGGTGCTTTTCCCGGAATCCTGTCAAAAGAACCCTTTAATCAGAAAAACGCCGTATCATAACGCGGCAGCCGAGGCGTTCCGTGCGCCGCCCGGACAGCTCGCTTTGGTTTTCAGCCAGTCCGCGGCGTCTCCCGCCCGGCGGCCGCGTTCACGCGCCGCCGTCGGACGACAGCCCTCGTCTTCTCGCCGGCAGGCCTCTCACTTTTCCCTTCTTCCCACAGCGAGAAACATATTTCCCACTTGCGCCGCCGCAAATCCATCGGGCGGTCTCAAAATTGCGCGCCGGCCGTTCGTAGGGCTTCCGCGCATACAAAAAGCGCCTGCGCAGCCTTCAGGCTGCGCAGGCGCTTCATTTTCACCGACAGTGCGGCAAAAGCACGGCTTCAAATGGTGGTATCGCCGGACTTCGCGATAAGATTGACAACACAGTCAGGCGCCGCATTATGGATCGTGGCCAACAGCTTGTCCTCCGCGCCGTGCGCGACCGTCACTTCATAAATCAGCTCCGCACCGGACGGCGTGAGGTTCTTGACCTTCGCTTTGGATTTCTTGACCATGCGCGAGGAAAGCACCTGCTTGAGCGGCTGCATCACCTGCGGATTCCCCTTGACGACCAGCATATAGCTGCCGCTGTCCCCGGGGAAGAAACGCATCACCAGCAGCAAGACCGCCATGATCACCGACAGCAGAATCGCGATGGGGAACAGGCCCGTACCGCTCGCGAGGCCGGCGCCGACCGCCCAGAACAGGAAGCCCACGTCGCGCGGATCCTTGATCGCGCTGCGGAAACGGATAATGGACAGCGCACCCACCATGCCGAGAGACAGCGCAATGTTGGAATTGATCACCATCAGGATGGCGGCGGTGACAATGGTCGTCATGATCAGCGTGACACTGAAACTCTTGGAAAACGCCACGCCGGAATAGGTCATCTTATAGATCAGCATGATGAACAGTCCCACCGCAATGGCAACGCCAAAGCGGCCAAGCAGCTGCGGAAGCCCCAGCTGGGAAGAGGAAAGACCGATCAGATCAGACAGATTCATTGTCAAATACCACCTTATTTAAGAATTTTGATCGTCCTGGAAGAGCGGTGCCGGAACGCGCCGGACTCACCAGCCCTCCATACAGTTGTAATATTTCCCGATGGAATCGTACACCGCGTTATAACCCGCGATCACGTCGTAAAGGAACTCCGGCATATAGCCCGAATATTTCACTTCCATGACCACCTCCGGCGTCACCTCCTGGAACTGCGCGTCGGGGTCAAACAGATTGTGATTGCTGTAATTGGCGCCGACATGGCTGTCGAACGTGATGCGCACGTTGCCGTAGGGATACACAAACGCATGCCGCTGGTATTCCACCATCACGCAGGGACGGTACTGCTGGGTGGTCATCAGCACGAACAGCTCGTCCAGCAGGTCGTTGCCCCGCGCGAGCATGACGGAATAATTCCCCGCTGCGATCTGACGCGCCATCTCCCGTGTGATCCAGACCGAACGTTTGCGCTGATTGACGCCAAACTTCTCCTTCAGCTCCAGCTTGGCGCTGTCCTGCGCAGGGTCATAGACGCGGATGCGCACCTTCTTGCGGTAGTAAACGCCGCTCTGCTTGTCATAATAATCCCCGTAATCCAGGCTGTCAAAATACAGGCTGCGCACAAAATAGCCCTGCATGCCCTGGTTATGCGGGTCGGGCTGGATCAGGCGGGAGAGCTTCTTCACCAGCTGCAGATAATCCTTATGGGAAATGTGATACTTGGTCTCCCTGCGCAGAACGCACAGGTTGCGGGCGGATGCGCTCGTGCCGGACACGGCCGCGCCCTCCTTTCCTTCCGCCGGCGCGTCACAAGCCGCGTGAGGCGGGAAAAGTACGAATATAGAAAGAATTTCCGCACAGGCACCCCGCAGAATGGAGGACGCGGATGCGGAAATTTTCTTCATAAAACTATGCGGTGGGGCCGCCACCGCTCCCTGGAAACGATATGCTTTATTTTACGCTGTAGGGGCCTTTTCTGTCAAGCTTTTTTCCGGCTTTTTAATCTTTATTCATATTTACCATGTAGGAAACTTTTTTGGGCGTTTTTTTATGATTTTTCACCACAAGCAAGCGAGAAATCGCCGCAACCTCTCGCGGAGAAATCCAAGGTTTTGTCATATTTTCACCCAACGCGGCGCACCCGCGCTTTGACAAACCGCAGGCGGGCGTAGTAAACTAGGCCCCAGAAAAGCCGGCATGTCCAGGCGCGCCGGCTTGCCAATTTGCGACAGAGAGGGGCGGAGGAATCCGTGAAACACAGCAACATCATTGACATGCACGCGCATATTTTTCCGGAAAAGATCGTGACCAAGGCGGTCGGCTCGATTGGGGAGTTTTACGGCATTCCGATGCGGGCGGGAGGCCTGGCCGAAGATCTTCTGCAGCGCGGGCAGGCGGCGGGCATCTCCCGGTTCGTCGTGTTCTCCACGGCGACGGTGCCGCACCAGGTGCAGACCATCAACAATTTCATCTCCGGGCAGGTCGCGCTGCACCCGGAATTCACGGGATTCGGCACGCTGCACCGCGATATGGAGCATCCGGAGGAGGAGATCGAGCGGATCTGCTCGCTGGGCCTGCGCGGCGTCAAGCTGCACCCGGATTTTCAGAAGTTCGAGATCGACGACCCCAAGATGGATCCCATTTATGCCGCGCTGGAAGGGCGCCTGCCGATTCTGTTCCATACCGGCGACAAGCGCTATCCTTTCTCCCGGCCGGAGAAGCTGGCGCGCGTGGCCAGGAAGTTCCCGCGTCTGCAGGCCATCGCCGCGCATTTCGGCGGCTATTCGGTGTGGGAGGACGTCTATTGCTACGACGGTTGCGATAATGTGTTTTTCGACACGTCGAGCACGCTGTTCTGCATGCCCAAGGAGCAGGCGCGGCAGCTGATCTCTCATTTCGGCGCGGACCGCTTCTTCTTCGGCACGGATTATCCCATGTGGGAGCCGTCCGAGGAGCTGGAGAGATTTTTCGCGCTGGATCTCGGGGACGACGTGAATGAGAAAATCTTATGGAAAAACGCGCAGCGGTTCTTGCAGCTCTCCTGACCGCGCTGCCGCCGAACACAAGTTAAGCAAAACCACGCCGGGCGGGGTTGATCCCGCCCGGCGTTCGTCTTTGTCCCCGCTCAATACCCCAGCAGGAACATGCGCGTGATGCCGATGACCTCCCGCAGCCAATATGCCGGCAGGATCGCCAGCGGCGTGTCGGCGTTGACGGGATAGGTCGTGATGCCTTCCTGCGCGGCAAAACGCGACGCGCGGAACTGGTGATACCCATCCGTCGCGAGCGCGAACTGCGTATGTGCCTCGCCGTCCGTCTCGTCGAGCAGCGCCGCGGAGAACTCGATATTCTCCCGCGTGGAGGTCGATTGCTCTTCCTTGAGGATGCGTTCGGGCGCGATGCCGTTTTCCAGCAGGTACCACTCCATGACCTGCGCTTCGCTGTACTCCTTGCCCTCCCCCACGCCGCCGGAACAGACGGCGCGCGCGGTCGGGTTCGCTTGCAGATAGGCCAGCGCCGCATCCAGCCGGCCCTGCATCATGCTGTCCGGCCGGTCGCCCTCCACGCCGCAGCCGAGGATGATGATATCCAGCCCTTCGGGCGCGGGGCGCTGCGCCGCCGCGATCATGACGCCGCTGACCGCACAGAAATACACAACCCCCGCCCCGAACAGGCTGAGAAACACCGCGCGCACCGCCCGGTACGCCCGCGGCCAGCGACCGCGCAGATACGCCGCCACAAAGGGGACGAGGATGCACAGCACCCCGCCATACATCGGGAAAAACAGGGCGTAATTGGCGTAGCGGTTGAGCACCGCCGGGATGGGGATGAGGATGAGCACCACACCCAGCACGATCCACAGCACCGTCCAGACCGAACGGCGCGGCAGCAACTGCTTTTCCATCCTTTCGCACCTCCCTGCTGTCTGCCCGCCGGCGCTCTCACCACGCCAGCTGGTAAATCTTCTCAATATCCTCCACGGCCAGCGGCACGAAGCCGCCAATCTTCTCTCTGCCCTTGAAATTGACCCGGCGCGCCATCATGGGGATGTCCTCCGCGCGCGCTCCCAGCTCGCGCAGGTTGGCCGGCAGCCCCAGCGAGCGCCAGAAGCCCTGCAGCCGCGCGACGCCCTCGAGCGCGGTGCGTTCCTGGTTCTGGAAATCCATATTCACGCCGAACACCCGCACCGCCAGCTGCGCGAAGCGGGCGATGTCATGGCGATAGACGTATTTCATCCACGCCGGAACGATGACGGCCAGGCCCGCGCCGTGCGCCACGTCATACTGAGCGGACAGCTCATGCTCGATGTCATGACTGGCCCAATCCTGCTCGCGCCCCACACCGCAGAGGTTGTTGTGCGCCAGCATCCCGGCCCACATGATGTTGGCGCGCGCCTCGTAATGGTTGGGGTTGGCCATCACGCGCGGCATTTCATAGACGATCGTCGACAGCACCGCCTCGCACATCCGGTCGGTGATCTCGCATTCCTCGGTGTTGGTGAAATACCGCTCGAACACATGCGTCATGATGTCCGCCGCGCCGCAGGCCGTCTGATAGGCAGGCAGCGTCTGTGTCAGCGCGGGGTTGAGAATGGAGAAAGCAGGGCGCAGCAGGTCGCTGCCCATACCGCGCTTCTCCAGCGTCTCCTCACGGGTGATGACGGTGTTGGGCGAGCCTTCGCTGCCGGCCGCTGGAATGGTCAGCACCGTGCCGACGGGCAGCGCTTCCTTCACCGGCTTTCCTTTGTAAAAATCCCAGAAATCCCCGTCGTAGGGAATCCCTGCGGCGATGGCTTTGGCAGAATCGATGACGCTGCCGCCGCCGACCGCCAGCAGGAAATCCACCTTTTCCCGCCGGCCCAGCTCGATGCCTTCATAGACCAGCCCGCTGCGGGGATTGGGCGCGACGCCGCCCAGCTCGACGAACGTGACGCCCGCTTCGGACAGCGAGCGCTTGACCCGGTCGATCAGGCCGCTTTTGACAGCAGAGCCTTTGCCGTAATGCAGCAGCACGCGCGCGCCGCCGAAACGACGCACCAGCGCACCGGCCTGGTTTTCCGTATCTTCCCCGAACGCGAAATACGTCGGGCTGTAAAAGGTAAAGGGCAGCATAATTCTCTCCTCCTGTGGCCGCCGGACGAAAGCGCGGCGAGGCGACGCTGGGTCGCGCCGCGCGGCCGGGGCATGTCTTGCGCTCAGTTTACCATGAATCCAGATGCGTGTCAATTTCTGTCAAACAGACCTGCGCAACGCTATATTTATTGGATTTGCCGGTTCTTACCGCCATCCTCATCAAAACTTCGCATTGGAACGGATCGGTGTCCTCCGCGCGCAAAGGGCATCTCGGTTTTTCGCATCCGGGCAAACGGTCGAGGCGCGTTTTTTCGCCCACGGGTGCCGGACCAGCAAGCTGAACCGGATCGCTAAAAGCGGACAATAGACAAAACGCCCCTTATGCAGGAGAATCCTACATAAGGGGCGTTTTGTCGCTGTCTGTGCAATCCCGGACAGCTCTTGATCGCACGGGGCGGCCCGTTTGCGCCCCGTCGGAGCCCTCCCGCCATGCGGCGGCTCAGCCGGCTGCCTCGCTGCTTGTCGCCGCGTCCTCGAGCAGCTTGTCGCGGTAAGCCCGGATCTCCGCCACCGCCTCCTGGCTGTAGGCGCTCTCGAGCTGCTCAAGCAGCGCGTCGAAATCCTCGACCGGCTGCCCGTCCTCGTCAAACAGCAGCGCATAAAGGGCGTTAACCTCCGCCGTGAGCTGATCCTCGTCTGAGGCCGCCACCTCCTCGAAGGAATCGGGGTCCTCCGGCGCGGCAACCTGCACCGCTTCCCCCGTGGCGCGCACGGTCAGCATCAGATCATAATGGATCTTCATCGGAACGCTGACGGTGCTCTGGGGATTTTGCACATCGGTCGTCTCCTGCTGGTAATCCACGGAAAAATCCAGCCCGTAACCCGCGAGCATCCCGTCCGACGCGACGCGAAATTCCAGCTGCACATCGGAAAACGTCAGCTGCATCGCTTCCGCATCGCTCTCGGTCGTGCCGACGAGATCGAGCAGGAACGCGCGCAGCTCTCCCAGCGCGCCGGAAGCCACCGTCGCGCGCAGGATGGTCTCTCCATCCTCGCGCGCCACTTCCGCCCCGCGCAGCATTTCCTCCGTCACGCCGGGCAGCACCGTCGCGCCCGCGCCCGACTGGTCAAGCACGTCGGAAGCCGCGTCGTCCTCCTCCTGCTTGCTCTTCGTCTTCACGCCCTGCCGGTCGGTATACAAATAACCGTCATACAGGTAGGTGGTGAAGGTGGAGGTCTGCCCCATCTGCTGGGTGGTGGTCACCACGCGGGAAGCGGGCGGGGTGTTGCTCGCCTGAATCTCCACGGTGCTCGGAACGGTGGTGACGCTGTTCATCCCCTCCTGTGTGAGCGTCATTTCAATGACCACATCCACCGCCTCGCAGGCGGCATACCGCTCGGTCGCGGTTTTGTAAAGTTCGTAAGCGTCGCCGCCGCTCTGGCACGCGGCGCACACCGCCAGGACCGCCAGCGCCGTGCCGGCTGCGATCCCCCGTTTCATCCAATGCATTTGTCCGTGTCTCCTTCCCGCTGCCCGCAGCGTACCGAATCTTTTCCTTTACTATATCGGATGTTGCAGACAATGTCAATGCTGTCGCGCGCCGGCCGCTGCGATGTCCGTTCGACAAAATCCCACAGATTTTACCTGTTTTTTACCGCATCTCCTCCGCAAATTTCCCTTTGCGCGATAAAATTTTCCATATGCAATGGGAATACTACCCTCGGTGGGCAAAGAAAAACGCTGCCGGGCGCCTGTTTCGCCTCGGGAACCTGCGCGGCCCCGACTCACCGAGGGCAGCATCGGCCTGAACCGCACGGCGGCGGCCGTTTTTCGCCGTTTCGGATTTTCTGCCGACCGGCGCGGCCCTACATACCCGCCCGCCGGGCGGCGTGTGAAAAACCGAGAAGGCTGGTGAACAATATGATGTGGGGCGTTATCGACATTGGCTCCAACACGGTGCGGCTGGTGACCTATTCGCTGCGGGACGGGCGGCTGCATCCGATGCTCAACAAAAAATATGCCGCCGGGCTGGCCGGCTACGTCGACGCCAAGGGCAACATTTCCGAGGACGGCGTGCGCCGCCTGCTGGAGATCCTGACGGAGATCCGGGCCATGCTGCGGCATGTGCGCGTCAAAAACATCTATCCTTTCGCCACCGCGGCTCTGCGCAACAGCGGCAACGGCCGGGAAATCGTCTCGCGCATCCGCGAGGAATGCGGCTTTGACGTGCGCGTGCTGACCGGCGAAGAGGAGGCCATTTTCGACTACTACGGCGCGACGAGCGGACCGGTGGGCGACAGCGGCCTGCTCGTCGACGTCGGCGGCGGCAGCACGGAGCTGACCTTCTTCTGCGAGGGGGAGATCCGCGCCGCGACCTCTCTGCCCGTCGGCTCGCTCAACCTCTACCGGCGCTTTGTCGGCGGCCTGCTGCCCACCGCGGCGGAGGCCAAAAAGATCCGCAAGGAGTTAAAGCGCCGGCTGGAATCGCTCGCTTTCTCCAACGGCGATCTCATTACGCAGCCCATTTACAGCGTGGGCGGGACGGCGCGCGCTTCCCGCAAGCTGATCAACGCCCGCTTCTCGCTTCCTTCCAGCAACACGGAATACACTTACGACCAGCTCAAGGAAACGCTGCGCGAGCTGGAGGAAAGCCCCAAAGTCCTGGCAGACCGCATCCTGCTCACCTCGCCCGAACGCATCCACACCATCGTGCCCGGTCTGCTGGTGTTCAAAACGGTGGCCAAGTTCTTTTCTTCGCAGCGCTTCATCGTCAGCGAATATGGCGTGCGGGAAGGTTATCTGCTGCACGTGCTCAAGGAGGAAGGCGTCCTGGATGGGTGAACTGTATCAAAAGGGCTTCACGCAGAACCGCGAACTGTCCTGGCTGCGTTTCAACGACCGCGTGCTCGACGAAGCGGCCGACGAGTCGGTCCCGCTGCTCGAGCGGCTGAAATTCCTCGCCATCTTCACCAGCAACCTGGCGGAATTTTTCATGATCCGCGTGGGCAGCCTGTTCGACTTGCTGGGGCTCAAAAAGCGTACCATCGACAGCAAATCCGGCATGACGCCCAAGGAACAGCTGGCGCGCATCTTCTCGGCCGTGCGTCCGCTGTATCTCAAGCGGGAGAAGCTGTTTTACGACATTGAACGGCTGCTGCGGGAGCAGGGCGTGTGCCATCTGGAATTCTGGGAACTGGAAAAGCGGGAAAAGACGCTCGTGCGGCAATACTTCGAGGCGTCGGTCGCCCCGATCCTCTCCCCGCAGATCATCGACACGCAGCATCCCTTCCCGCACCTGGCCAACCAGGCGCTGTACATCGGCGTGCTGCTCCGGCATAAAAATCACGACATTTTCGGCGTGCTGCCCGTGCCCGATGCGCTGCCGGACGTTTTCTTCCTTCCCGGCGGCGACACGCGGTACCTGCGTATGGAAACCATCCTGCTGGAATATGCCGAGCGCGTATTCCAGCCGTACGAAGTATTGGAGAAGGTTGTATTCTGCGTCACGCGCAACGCGGACGTGCATCCCGACGACGAAGTCTTCGCCGATGAGGCGGATCTGCGCAAGCGGATGAAGAAAGCCCTCGGCCGGCGCAGCCGGCTCGCTCCGGTGCGCCTGGAACTGTCCGGCGCGGTCAGCGAGCATTTCTCCAAGTATTTCTGCGACCGGCTGCAGCTGTCCGCTTCGCAGATATACGTCACGCGCGCGCCGCTGAAGATGGCATATGCCTACGGCCTCGCCGCGAAGCTGCCCGCCGCAAAAAAGAAGGCCATGCTCTACCCCGCGCACACGCCGGCCTGGCCCGCGAGCCTCAAAAGCGACGAGAGCATCGCGCGGCAGGTGGAGAAGCACGACGTCCTGCTCTCCTACCCCTACGAAAGCATGGAGCCGTTTCTCCGCCTGTTGCGGCAGGCCGCGACCGACCCGGCCGTGCTCTCCATCAAAATCACCATTTACCGTCTGGCCTCCAAGGCCCGGCTGGTGGAATATTTGTGCGCCGCGGCGGAAAACGGCAAGAGCGTGACGGTGCTCATGGAGCTGCGCGCCCGGTTCGACGAGCAGAACAACATCGATTGGTCGGAACGGCTGGAGGAAGCCGGCTGCACCATCCTGTACGGGTTTGAGCTGTACAAAGTACATTCCAAAGTTTGCCTGATCACCCGCAAAAACAGAAACGGCGTGCAATATATCACGCAGGTGGGGACCGGCAACTATAACGAAAACACCGCCAAGCTTTATACCGACCTGTCGCTGATCACGGCGGACCCCGCGATCGGCCGGGACGCGGCGGAATTTTTCAAGAACCTGGCCATCGGCAACCTGCAGGGCGAATACCAGCACCTGCTGGTCGCGCCGGCAGGCCTGAAGCCCGCGCTGCTGCGCCTGATCGACGAAGAAATCCTCAAGGGCGCGGCCGGACGCATTTTCATCAAGATCAATTCCCTCACCGACGCCGAGCTCATCGACAAGCTCTCGCAGGCTTCCTGCGCCGGCGTGCAGGTGGAGCTGATCGTGCGCGGCATCTGCTGCCTGCTGCCCGGCCTGCCGGGCAAAACGGAAAACATCCGCGTCACGAGCATCGTCGGGCGTTTTCTGGAGCACGCGCGTATTTATTGCTTCGGTGAGGGGCGCGACGAGAAAATGTTTCTCTCCTCCGCCGACTTCATGACGCGCAATACCGAGCGGCGCGTGGAGGTCGCCTGCCCCATTCACGACGAAAAAATCCGGCGAAAAATCCACGGAATCATCGAGGCGCAGCGGGCCGACACCTGCAAGGCGCGTCTGCTGCTGCCGGACGGGACCTATACGACTCTCGACGCGTCGGCGCCGCTTTTCGACAGTCAGCAGTTCCTGCTCGACGAGGCGGCGCAGGGCCACGACGCAGGGCTGCCGCCGGCCGCCCCGGCCCCCGCGGGGCTCGGCGGCGCTCTGCAGCGTCTTTGGGCGCGCATACGCCGGCGGTAATGCCGGCGCGGCCCCGCGCCCTCCAAACCAGCCCCCTGATTTCGCCTGCCCGCGGCACTCGCTGCCGCGAGCGGGCATTTTTTATAGTGCGTCCGCTGCGGCGGACGGGGCCGCGGACCCGATTGACTTTGCCCGCACGGTTCCGGTATAATACAGAGCAGAAACCCGCAGACGCCGGACAAGGCGCGCCGCCTGTGCCGCGCCGCATCCCAGCAAAGCGAAAGGAGGCCGCCGCTTTGGAGAACACGCCTGTGCTGACTACGCCGCGCCTGCTGCTGCGCCGGTTTTGCGAAGCGGACGCCGACGCGCTCTTTTCGCTTCTGCGCGACCCGGCGGTCAACGCCTTCCTGCCCATGTTTGCGCCGAGGACGCTCCAGGAAGCGCAGCGCTATCTGCGCGAGGAATATCTGCAATCCTATGCAAGGCCGTCCGGGTTCCGTTACGCAGTCTGCCTGCGGGAAGGCGGCGCGCCGATCGGGTACCTGCGTCTCGGCGACGAGGAAAGCCACGATCTCGGGTATGCGCTGCAGCGGGCGGTCTGGGGCCGCGGCTTCGCGGCGGAGGCGGCGGGCGCGCTGCTGGCGCACCTGCGCGAGGCCGGCCTGCCGTATGTCACCGCGACGCACGATGTGCGCAACCCTGCGAGTGGCCGCGTGATGCAGAAGCTCGGCATGCGGTATCAGTATTCTTACGACGAACTATGGCAGCCGAAAAACCGGTTGGTGACGTTTCGGCTGTATCAATGCAACCTCGACGGCGACGAAGGCCGCGTGTTCCGGGGGTACTGGGATCGTTACCCCGTGCATTTTATCGAACCGCTCGCCGCAGACGGCCCGGCCAGAGACGCGCGCCGGGCGGTGCCCCGCTGACCGCGCGGCGGCGGGCGCGCCGTCAACAGAACGCAATGCAACCACGAAAGGACGACTGCCATGCAAGACCTGACTCGATACAGCGAAATCCCGGAAAAGAATCCCCGCGAGATCGTCCTGCTGCGCGGCACGGGCTGCCGGTGGAAACGGTGCCGCTTCTGCGACTACCACCTGGATTCCGGCCCGGACGAGGCGGAGAATTTCCGGCGCAACCGCGCGGTGCTCGCGCGCGTAACGGGCAAATACGGGCGGCTGGAGGTCATCAATTCCGGCAGCTTCCCGGAGCTTGACGCCGCCACAATGGCGGAGATCCGCCGCGTCTGTGCGGACAAGGGCATCCGGCAGGTGCATTTTGAATGCCACTGGATGTACCGTCGCCGCATTCCCGCGCTGCGCGAGGCATTCGCGGCGCAGGGTGTGGAAACGCACCTCAAGCTGGGTCTGGAGAGCTTCGACCGGGACTTTCGCGAGACGGTGCTGGTCAAAGGCATGCCGGATTTCTCGCCGCAGGCCGCGCAGGGGCTGTTCGACGAGGTCTGCCTGCTGCAGGGGCTGCCCGGGCAAACGTTCGCCTCCATGCAGGCGGACATCGAGCAGGGGCTGCGCTGGTTTAACCGCGTATGCGTCAATCTCATGCAGGCCAACTCCGCGCCGCTGCAGCCCGACCCTGACGTGACGGCGGTATTTATGCGCCAGATCGCCCCCCGCTATCTCGATAATCCGCGCGTCGATATTCTGCTGCAAAACACAGACTTTGGAGTGGGGGACTGCGGCCATGCGAAATGAACTTCTGCTTATTGCGAGCCTCCTGCTGCTGTTCGGCGGGGTATTGCTGGCTTTCCGCTTCTTCGGCAAAACGGGCCTATACTGCTTCTCCGTGCTCGCGACCGTCACGGCCAACATTGAGGTGCTGCTGCTGGTGGACGCCTTCGGCCTGGAACAGACGCTCGGCAACATCCTGTTCGCCAGCACGTTTCTGATCACGGACATCCTCAGCGAGTGCTATGGCAAGAAAGAAGCGCAGAAAGCGGTCTGGCTGGGGATCGCAGCGGTGGTGTTCTTCCTTGTGATCTCGCAGCTTTGGCTGTGGTATATCCCCTCGGAAAACGACCAAGTCGCGTCGAGTTTCCGCGTGATTTTCTCCCAGACGCCGCGCACGATGCTCGTCAGCCTCGCGGTCTATGCCGTCTGCCAGCAGCTCGACGTGTGGCTGTATCACGCGCTGTGGCGGCTGACGCAGCGGCGCTGCGGGGACAGCCGGCGCTTTCTCTGGCTGCGCAATAACGCCGCGACGCTCATCAGCCAGCTGGCCAACACCGTGCTGTTCACGTTGGGCTGTTTCGTAGGCGTCTATCCCCCGCAGACGCTGTGGAGCATCATCATCTCCAGCTACGTGATCTTCATCGTCACATCCCTGGCCGACACGCCGTTTCTCTATCTCGCCCGGCGCATTCACGCGCGGCGGTTCGCCGCGTCGCCGGCGCCGCCGCAGGGCGACGCTTGACGCTCCGGCCGCCGCGCCGCTGTTATTAAAAGCTCCGCGGGCCTGACGGAGCGCGGAAAATGGGTCTGGCGACGCCGCGTCGATTTTCTCTTGTCGCTGGGCGCGTTGCATTTTGTCCACCGCCGCGCCGAAGTCTCTTCCGGCCTCCCGCCCCGTTCTGACCGCGACAAAGCGGCCGGCATTGGCAGCAAAAACGCCGCCAATGCCGGCCGCTTTTCCATTCCTCAGCAGGGAAATGTCGCCGTAATGCGCAGCATTCCCTCCGGCGCGGTCGCCTCGATCTTTCCCTTATGCGCGTCCACGATCGCCTTGGCGATGGACAGCCCCAGCCCATACCCGCCAACCTGCGAGCTGCGCGACGCGTCCGCGCGGTAAAACCGGTCGAACAGCGTCTCGAGCTTGTCCGGCAGCGGGGCCTGCGTCGTATTCTCCACCGTCAGCCGCAGGTTTCTCCCCCGCTTGTCCAGCGCGAGGCGGATGTCTCCGCCCACGGGGGAATATTTCAGGGCATTATCCAGCAGAATGGAGAGCAGCTGCCGGATCGCCTTCTCGTCCCCGCGCAGCGAAAGCATAGGCTGGATGCACAGCGTCAGCCGTTTGTCCTGCAGCCGGGCCGGCGCCTGGAAGGACTGGGCTGTCTCGGCGGTGAGATCGGAAATGGGAAATTCGATCTTCTGTCCCTGCACAGAGGCTTCCTCCATGCGGGAGAGGTAAATCAGGTCGTTGGTCAGATCGGTCAGGCGCTTGGTCTGCAGCTGAATATCCCGCAGCCATTCACTGTCTCCCCCTTCCATCTCCAGCACCTGCGCGTCGGCGCCGATGATGGTCACCGGAGTCTTGATCTCGTGCCCGGCGTCGGTGATAAAACGCTTCTGCTTTTCATAGCTCTCGGACACCGGCTTGATGATCCTGCCGGAAAACAGCAGCATCAGCCCCAGCACCGCCAGCAGCCCCAACGCCGAAATGCCGCAGCTGGTGAACAGAAACGTGCGGAACGTGTCAAGGCTGCGTCCGCAGTCCAGAAAGATCAGCATCGTGCCGCTCTCCTGCTCGCTTCGAATATACCGATAATCGCCGGAAAAGCCCTGCGTCTTCCCCCGCTCCCAGGCGCGCCGCGCGATGCGTACCGCCGCGGACGAATCGACGGCCGCGATCTTGCCCGTATCCACAGAGACGGTCTCCCCTTCGGCATCCAACGTCACGCAGAAATAGCGCGACTCATATGGCAGCTCCGGCGAGCCATGCTTCCCCGGGCCGGAAGCGCCGGGCGCTGGAAAGCCGTTCTCCCGCTTGGGGAACGCGCCGCCGTTGTCGGCCAGCAGGGCGAGCGTGCCGTCCGCTTCCGAGACGATGTCCCGATAGTTGAGGATATTGACCGTGCCGATGATCAACCCCAGCACCAGCAACAGCGAGAGCATGGACACGGCCACCAGTTTGATGCGCAGCTTTCGGATCATACGATCTCCTCCAGGGAATACCCCGCGTTTCTGGTCGCCTTGATCTGGATATTGGCCTGCAGCGCGGCGAGCTTCTTGCGCAGATAGGAAATATACACCCAGACCACGTTGATCTCCGCCTCGCTGTCATAGCCCCAGACGCGCTCGAGCAGCTGCTCGGTGGACAGCAGGTGGCGCGGATGGCGCATGAGCAGCTCCATGAGCTGGAATTCTTTATTGGCCAGGCGAAAGCTCCCCGTCGGGGATGACAGCGTGAAGATCGCGACGTCCAGCGTCACGTTGCCCACCCGCAGTATCGAGCCCGCCTGCGTCTCCCAGCTGCGGGTCATGGCGCGGATGCGCGCCAGCAGCTCTTTGATCTCAAAGGGTTTTGTGAGATAGTCGTTGGCCCCGGTGTCAAGGCCCAGCACCTTGTCGTCCACCTCGGACCGGGCCGTCAGCAGCAGCACCGGGATGGAGTTCCCCTTGGCGCGCAGCGCCCGGAGCACGGAGATCCCGTCGAGCTTCGGCATCATGATGTCGAGGATCACGCCGTCATAATGCCCGGCGTCGAGATAGGCCAGCGCCTCCTCCCCGTCGAACACGGCGTCCACCGAATAATGATTTTTCTCCAAGATGGCGACGAGCGCCCTGGACAGGGAACGCTCGTCCTCCGCGAGCAGCAGCCGCATGCGTCCTCCTCCCTTCCCCGCGGGCCTTGCGCCCGTTGGATGTGGTTTCATGATAGCGCTGCAACATTAAGCGAACTTAAAAATCCCGCAGGCCGGACGGCCGTCCGTTTTCCTTCTTTCCCACGCGCACTTTTCCTTTATTGTATCATACCCGCCGCTGAGATGCACCGAATTGTTTTTGCATCATGAAAATTTTTCTGGGCAGATTTTAAGTTGAGTTAGGGTTCGGCCGTTACAATACTTGGCAAAAGGAGGGGCACCCATGAGCAGTCAGATGATTTTCCAGCGTTACGAGATCAAATATCTGCTGACGCAGCGGCAGAAAACGCAGGTGCTGCTGGCGATGGAGCCTTATATGTCGCTCGACCAATACGGCCGCACGACCATCCGCAACATCTATTTCGACACCGGGACTTACCGGCTGATCCGCCGCTCCATCGAGAAGCCCGCCTATAAGGAAAAGCTGCGGCTGCGCAGCTACCGGCGCGCGCTCGAGGCGGATCCGGTTTTCGTGGAGCTGAAGAAAAAATACCGCGGCGTGGTGTATAAGCGCCGGATCCTGCTGCCGCAGGCGCGCGCCATGAACTGTCTGTGCCGCGGCGCGCCCTTCCCCGCCGGCAACCAGATCGCGGAGGAGATCCGCTATTTCTGCGATTATTACGGC
The DNA here is from genome assembly GCA_904420005.1 of Candidatus Tabaqchalia intestinavium. Lineage (GTDB taxonomy): Bacteria > Bacillota > Clostridia > Oscillospirales > CAJFTT01 > Tabaqchalia > Tabaqchalia intestinavium. The sequence continues at coordinate 15,607 of CAJFTT010000004.1, forward strand.
GACCTGCGGCCGGTCATGTTCCTTTCCTATGAGCGGGAAGCCTTTTACGCCGCGGACGGCGGCGATTTCCGCGTGACGTTCGACGAAAATATTCTGGCGCGCACGCAGGATTTCTCCTTCGCCGCAGGCGTGTTCGGCGAGCCGCTGCTCGAGAAAGGCGCCACGCTCATGGAGATCAAAACCGCCGGCGCGATCCCGCTGTGGATGGCGCGCTGCCTGTCGCAAAACGGGATTTTCAAAACGTCGTTTTCCAAATATGGCACGGCCTATCAGGCCATGCTGCTGCAGTCAGATCAGGGAGGAATTTTGCATGCTTGACTCGATTTTCCGCGGTTTGTTCGACACCGACATGACCGCCGTCATCACAGTGACGGACTTTCTGCTGTGCGTCGGCTGCTCGCTCGTCATCGGCCTGCTGTTCGCGCTGACGTACACCTACCGCACGCGCTATACCAAGAGCTTCGTCGTCACGCTGGCGCTGCTGCCGGCGGTGGTGTGCGTGGTCATCATGATGGTCAACGGCAACGTCGGCACAGGCGTCGCCGTGGCGGGCGCTTTCAGCCTGGTGCGTTTCCGCTCCGTCCCCGGCACCGCGCGCGAGATCGGCGTGCTGTTTCTCGCGATGGGCGCGGGGCTGATCGCCGGCATGGGGTATCTGGGGTATGCTTTCCTGTTCGCATTGGTGCTCAGTCTGGTCAGTCTTCTTTACAGCCGCCTGAGCTTCGGCGCTGCCAAAAAAGCCGCGCTGTACAAAACGCTGCACATCACCATTCCCGAAGATCTGGATTATACCGGCGTATTCGACGACCTGCTCGACACCTACGCGCGCTCCTGGGAGCTCGTGCAGGTCAGAACCACCAACCTCGGCAGCCTGTTCCGGCTGACCTATCATCTGACCCTGCGGGACGCGGGCACAGAAAAGGAATTCATCGACAAGCTCCGCTGCCGCAACGGAAACCTCGAGATTTCCGTCTCCCAGCAGGAGAACAGCACCTATGAGCTATAAAAAGGAGGAACCAGCATGAAACGAACCGCTTTCGGCGCGCTTGGTCTCTGCTTCGCGCTGCTGCTCACGGCGTGCAGCGGCGCGCAGAACGGCGCCTCCTCCAGCGCAGCCGCCAACGCGAACGGCACGGCGCAGACCATCGTCGACACCGCGGAAATGTTCTCCGATCAGGACAAGGAAATCGGCTATGATGAAACGGAGGCCGCGCACATCGAATGCACCGGCGACACCGCGCAGTGCGACTCCGACGCCGTGACCGTTTCGGGCGGCACGGTCACCATCACCGACGAAGGCACTTACCTGCTTTCCGGCACGCTCACCGACGGCATGATCATCGTCGACGCGGAGAAAACCGACAAGCTGCAGCTGGTGCTCAACGGGCTCTCCGTCACCAGCAGCACCTCCGCCGCGCTGTATATCAAGCAGGCGGATAAAGTATTCGTCACGACCGCTTCGGGAACGGAAAACACGCTGGCAAACGGCGGCGCTTACGTCGCCATCGACGACAACAACATCGACGCCGCCGTCTTTTCCAAAGAGGACGTCACCTTCAACGGCGCGGGCACCCTGACTGTCACGGCGCAGGCGGGGCACGGCATCGTCTCGAAAGACGACCTGCGTATAACGAGCGGAACCTATTCCGTCACGGCCGCAAACCACGGCCTCAACGGCCAGGACAGCGTGCGCATCGCGGGCGGGGATTTCACCATCCAGTCCGGCAAAGACGGCATCCAGGCGGAAAATGAAGAGGACGCTTCTCTGGGCTTTTTGTATATCGCGGGCGGGACCTTCGACATCACCGCGCAGGGCGACGGACTCAGCGCCAGCGGCTACGCGCAGCTCGACGGCGGCGAATACACAATCCTGGCCGGCGGGGGGAGCGCCAACGCCGCCGCGCAGGGGAACGAAACGTACGGCCCCTGGGGCGGCAGCAGCACGACGGAGGACAGCGTGAGCACCAAAGGGATCAAAGCGAGCGGCGACCTGCTGCTCACCGACGGAACTTACAGCATCGACGCGGCGGACGACGCCCTGCATTCCAACGCAAACCTCTCGATCAGCGGCGGTGCCTTCGAGATCGCGACCGGCGATGACGGGCTGCACGCCGACAGCAACCTGTCCATCTCGGCCGGCGTGCTGCACATCACGGAGAGCTATGAGGGGCTCGAGGGGCAGAGCATCGACATCACAGGCGGGGAGATCGACCTCGTCGCCAGCGACGACGGGCTCAACGCCGCAGGCGGCAACGACGAGAGCGGATTCGGCGGCATGGGCGGCGGGCGGCGCGGCCCGGACAGCTTCGATTCGGATTCCAGCGCCTATATTCACATTTCCGGCGGTACGCTGACCATTGACGCCTCCGGCGACGGGATCGACTCCAACGGCAGCCTGACGGTCTCCGGCGGGCAGGTGTATGTTTCCGGACCGGACAACAGCGGCAACCGCGCGCTGGATTACGCCTCCGAAGCCTCCGTCACCGGCGGCGTGGTCATCGCAGCCGGCGCGTCCCAGATGGCGCAGAGCTTCGGCTCCGGCTCCACGCAGGGCGTCCTGTTCGTCTCCTTCAGCACCCAGCAGGCCGGCAGCACCATTCGCCTGACGGACGCCAGCGGCAACGAGCTGCTCAGCTGGACGGCGGCAAAGTCCTTCAGCAGCGTGGTGCTCAGCTGCCCCGACATCGTGCAGGGCGAGAGCTATACGCTCACCGCCGGATCTTACGAAACTACCATCACCATGGACAGTCTCGTCTACAGCGCCGACAGCGGCATGGGCGGCGGGATGGGCGGCCCCGGCGGCATGGGCGGCCGCCGGTGAGCGCCGCGCGGTCCCATCTGCATTATGGAAAGGAGGTAAGTCCCCATGCTTCGCAAACGGTTTCTCTGGGCGGCGGTTTATTCCCTGCTGCTGCTTTGTTTCACCGTCTATGCTGTGATGGACACCTTCGTCATCGCCCGGGTCTACCGCGAGGCGGCGCCCGATACACAGACGCAATCCCCAAGCGCCGCCTCCGGCAGCGGCGCGGCGCTGTCCTCCTCCGAAAGTCCCATCATCACGGAGGACAGCTACCAGGACGATCAGATCTCCATCACCCTGATGCAATACCGCGCGCAGGACACGACCATTTACGTCGCCGATGTGCAGCTCGCCTCCGCCGACAGCCTGCGCACCGCTTTCGCGCAGGACGCCTACGGCCGCAACGTCACGCAGAAAACCTCCGAAATCGCGCAGGATCACGGCGCCATCCTCGCCGTTAACGGCGACTATTACGGCTCGCGGCAGTCGGGGTATGTCATCCGCAACGGCGTGCTGTACCGCGACACGGCCGCGCATGGGCAGGAGGATCTCGTGATCTATTCGGACGGCTCCTTCGGTATCATCTCCGAGGAGGACGTCACGGCGCAAGCGCTGCTGGAGGGCGGCGCAACGCAGGTCTTTTCCTTCGGGCCTGCGCTGCTCGTCGACGGCGCCATCGCCGTGACGGAGGACGAGGAAGTGGGCAAGGCCATGCAGGACAATCCCCGCACCGCGATCGGCATTCTCGAGCCGCTGCATTACGTTTTCGTAGTGGCGGACGGCCGGACGGAGGAAAGCGAAGGCCTGCAGCTGTACCAGCTGGCGCAGTTTATGCAGCAGCTGGGCGTGCAGACCGCCTATAACCTCGACGGCGGCGGTTCGTCGACCATGGTGTTCAACGGCGCGGTAGTCAACAATCCCACCACCAACGGAAGAAGCATACAGGAAAGGAGCGTGAGCGACATTGTTTATATCGGATGACCGCCGGCGGTATCTCTGCGGGATCGGCATGGCGCAGCTGGCGGCGGCGCTGCTGTGCGCGGCGTTCGGCGCGGTCTATGAGCTGTGCAGTCACGGCGTCTTTTCCTTCTTCATGCTGTATGCGTTTCTGATCCCGCTGGCGGGCGGCGCGCTGCCGTCCTTCGCGCTCGCGCTTTTCGCGCGGGGGCGCCTGCCGGGCCGGGTCTGCGTGAATCTGTATAACGCGGCGCTCGTGACATGGACGGTCGGGTGCCTGTTTCAGGGCGCGCTGCAGATCTACGGCACGCAGAGCGGGCTGACGCGGGTCTATGCGCTGGCGGGCGGTCTGCTCCTCGTCGCCGCCGTCGCGTGTCATCTGCTCGGCCCCAGGATCGTCGCCTGGCGGTTCCGCCCGCGGCGGGGCGGCCGCTGAAGCCGCCGAACCCGAATCTCGGGTCTAAACAGCCACACATTCTGCGCCGGGGCATCCCCATTGCCGGCGGCAACGAAAAAGGACGCGGCCTCAAGCGACCGCGTCCTTTTTGGCGCTGCAAAGCCTCCTGCGCAGCAGGGAGAACAGCAGCAGGAACAGCAGAAGAAACATAAGAAGGAAAACCGGCAGCACCTGAAGCCCCACCCAGGAGGCAAGCAGACCGAACAGCGGCGGCACGAAGGTGGAGCCGACATAGGCGCACGCCATCTGCAGACCGATGATCCCCTGGGAATTCTCCCTGCCGAAATTGTCGGGCGTCGCATGGATGATCGCCGGATAGGTCGGCCCGCAGCCGACGCCGAGCAGCACAAACGCCGCAGCCGCAACGGAAACCGGCATCCCCGGCAACAGCAGCGCCAGCACGCCGACCGCCGCGAGGGCCGTCCCGATCCAGATCATGCGATTGTCCCCCAGACGGCCCGTCACAAAGCCGGAAAGGAACCGCCCCACTGTGATGCCGATGAAAAACAGCGCCCCGAACGCCGCGGCCGTGGCTTCTCCCACGCCCTTTGCGCCCGCGAAATACGAGCTTGCCCAATGGATCGCCGTCCCCTCCAGCGCGCAATAGCTGAAAAACGCCGCCAGCACAAATACGACGCCGGGGATCCGCAGCTTCTGCCGGAACGTCAGCCGCGCGGGCGTCACGGCCTGCTGCGCCTTGGTCTCGGCGTGTTTCTTCCACAGCGGCAGGGAAAGCGCCACCAGCACAGTGATCGCGACCTGCAGCCAGCCCACCAGCCGGTAGCCTGCCGGCCAGCCGCGCCCAACGCGCAGGCAATCGCTCATGATATACGGCGACAAAATCGTCCCCACGCCCCAGAAGCAGTGCAGCCAGCTCATCTGCCGCGGCCCGTAGTGCAGCGCGACGAAATTATTCAGCGCCGCGTCGACGGAGCCGGCGCCGAGGCCGTATGGCACGGCGAACACGCACAGCATCCAGAACTGCCCGGAAAACGAGAAGCCGAACAGCCCCAGCGCCGTGAGCAGGATGCTGACCGTCGTCACGGCCCAGGTCCCGCACCGGCGGTTGAGCCGGTCGGAAAACAGGCTGGACAGGATGGTGCAGCCGGAAATGATCATCGTGACGATCCCCATCGCGGACAGCGGCATCTGCAGCTGCAAATGCATCACCGGCCACGCCGAGCCCAGCAAAGAATCCGGCAGCCCCAGACTGATAAACGCAAGATAGATCACAGCCAGCAGCAGTCCCGCCATGTTCGATCGCCTCCCGCAGGGAATGAAAATTCTCAACCGGACAGCATTGTATCACACCGCCGGCAAATCTGCAACCGTTTTTCTCGCCGCCGCAGACAGCTTTTGCGGCTCCCGCAGATGGCGCTCGCCGGGGCGTTCCGCAGCGCCGCCCGGCGCGCCCGTATTGTCCCCCCGGCTTTGCTCCGCCAGGCGCAAAAAATCCCCGCCGTTTACAGGCTGGGATCCGCAGGGTTCACCTGTCCGTCCCTTCCGGCGGGGCCGTGCTCTTGCACTGCGTTTCCAGCGCGGCGTGAACCGTCCGGCCTTCCTCCTCATTGCAGAGCAGAACGATCGTATCTCCGGGTTGCAGGACCGTGTCCCCATGCGCCACGACCTCCTGGTCGTGCCGTTTGACCGAAACGATCAGCGCGCGGCCCGGCCATGCGATCTCCCCGATGGTCTTGCCGCATACCGGCGCGCCATGGCAGACAGGCGACTCAATGAGAATTTTCTCCCCGCGCGGGGGCGCGGCCGATTCCTTTTGCATGAGCCTGGACAACAGCATATCATAGACGGGCTGCGAGCGCAGAAGGTCCGCAACCACATAGGCCACCAGCGAAACCAGCGAAAGCGTCAGCAAATGAGAAAAGCTGCCGGTCATTTCACAGATCAGAACGATCCCGGTAATCGGAGCCCGAACGATCGCGGCGAACAAACCCGCCATGCCGAGAATGACGAAATTCTGCGGCGCGCTCTCCACGCCGCACAGGCGCAGCACCTGGCTGAAAGCGCTGCCCGCAACCGCCCCCAGCACCAGCATCGGCAGAAAAATCCCCCCGGGCACACCCGAGCCGAAGCTGAGCATGGAAAACACGAACTTCACAACGAACAGCACCAGCAGCGCCCGCAACGCCATATCCTGCGAAACCAGCTCCACAAGGCTATGGCCGCCGCCGAGCGTCATCGGGTACGCCACCAGCAGCACGCCCGCCAGCAGAAACGGGATCGCAACCCGGACAAACGGCCAGGGAATCTTCGCATAAAGATCCTGGGATTTTCGCACGCAGAAATTATACAGCACGCCGAGAAGCCCCAGGAGAATGCCGAGGAGCAGCACCGTCCAGTAGCGGTGCAGCGGCATCATCTGCGCGGCGGAGAAATCGAAGACCGGCCGGAGACCGAAAACCTGGCGGGAAATGAAATCCGCCGTAACGGACGCCGCCATCGCAGACAGCAGAACGTCGGTGGAAAAATTTTTATGCAGCTCCTCCAGGGAGAAAAGCGTCCCGGCAAAAGGCGCGTTGAAGGCAGCGGCAAGGCCGGCGCTCGCCCCGCAGGTCATCAGCATTTTCTCTTCCGTCCTCCCGCGGCGGGCCGCACGGGACACGCCCTTGCCCGCCATCGCGCCCAGCTGGATGGAAGGGCCCTCGCGGCCGAGCGAAAGCCCTGCGCCGATGGTGAGGAGCCCGCCCGCGAATTTCGCCAGCAGCACCCGCCACCAGGTCTGGGAAATGCCACCCTGCATCTCCCCCTCGACCTGCGGGATCCCGGAGCCGCTGATGAAGGGCTCCAGCCGGAGCAGCCGCGTCACCGCCGCCGCGAAAACCAGAAGTAGCAGCAGCCAGACCGCAATCGCCCACCCATGCGCAGAAAGATACGCGCCGACCTGCTGCCGCAAAAGATCCGCCTGCTCCAGCGCGACCCGGAAAAGAACCGTAACGAGCCCCGCGGCAGCGCCGACGACGACCCCTTCCAGCACCAGCGCATAGCGAAAACTGCGAAACCGCCGGAGCAGGCGGGCAGTGGCAGTCTTGACCTGTTGCAAAGCTTCGCACCTCGTTTCCCGGCTCTGTTTGACGCGCCGTAATCGTCCGTGCATCATTATACCACACAGGGCGAAAAATAGAAACAAAAATCGCCCGCAGCGAGCATTAGCGAAAGCCGGCATCCCGCGGTTTCCTCGCCGGCAGGCGGGGCCCCAGGAAGACTGCCGGCGCGCCGGTCTGCACGCTCGCTCCTGTCGCAGCCGCGCCGCGGAGAAGGAGACGCAACGGGCACGCTGGTGATTTTTGTTGAAGAAGTCGCCGAAAGCCATGGAACGCTGGCGGCGACGCGGTCGGGACGTCCATAACGGTGCTGCGTCGGATTAAAAATTCCAGCGCCACAGAAACACTCGGTCTGGGTTTACGCTCCAAAATTGTGCCGCAAAGAAGGTACCCGCCATAAACGCGAGCGCAAAGCCGTAATGAAACAAAAGCCCCAAACGCGAATTGTAGCCAGGCGCAGACGGATGTGAGGAAGCAACGAAAAAGACGCCACGGCAGCATAGGGATATGGACTTGAACCCGCAAAAGGTTGGTAACGCTACGGAGGCGTCATGCCTGCATTCCCCAGGGCATAGCCGCAGCAAGCGTCCCCCCTTGCGAAAAAAGGATGAATGGCAGCGCGGCAAGAGAATTTCTCTGCCATTTGGCTGGGGATTTTTCATGCCGCGCAATCCATTCCGACGTGACCGGAGTGGAATGCAAGGATTCGAGAAAACGCCCCTGCACCGCAGGCGCACCCGCAAAAAGTTGGTAGAGAGCATGCGCGTTGTGCGCGCGTTTACAAGCGAGCGGCGAAGGTGCAGCGTAATTCGGGGCGGAGAGGCAGCGCGATGGCGTGCGTAAATCGACGACTTTGATAAAAAAGTTGTTGCGAACAATACAAAGTCCGCGACGACGATGGTACGGGTGTTCATAACGACACTTTGACAAAGAAAAAATCCGAGTGTTTCCTACAACACCCAGACTGGAAAGATGCTGCAAAAAAGATCGGCGTCGGCAGGCGCACCCGCAAAAAGTTGGTGGAGAGCCAATTTGCGTGAAAGCGGCGCGTTTACAAGCCGTTAGCCGATGCGAATGTGACTTTTTGCGGAAAAGGAGGAGCAGGAAAGCGGACGGATGATTTATGCTGAAAAACGAAAATCGGAGCAAAGCGCACTTTGCTCCGACGTGGTCCGAGTGTAATTATAGGACTTGAAAAAATCCATTCATATCAATGGTTTCAGCGCGGCGAGCAAGAGGTTTTATCCTATCAGATCATATAGTCAGAGAGATCATTCGGCTTATTATCGAAAGAGTTCTTGTCTGAAGCTTCACTTTCATCAAATTGTGCTTTGATACGTTCATTTAGCTTTGCATCAAAACCATTTGGTAGTAGTTTCAAATCTTCTTCGTGAATACCGATATCTGCAATATCTTCTTTTTCACCATATTGGGGGAAAAGTACTAACCAACATCCATTGATCTTTTCCTCATCCCAGATAACCCCTTGCATTCCTTTATGTACGCCTTCTTTTGCATATTTTGTTTTTTCTACAATTAATTCAACACAGTCCATATATTTCATATTACTTACCTCCATAAGGCGTATTTAGCTTTAACTGTCCATTCGGTTTAACCATCCAACCTGTGGAAAATGTGACAGTCCCTTCGCTATCCTTTCTAGGAATTTCGATGGTTATACTAATCCTCTGCCCATGTAAATCAAGTTTTCCAATTCTATAATCACCAGAAATGTATTTTTCTCTCGCCTGTTGTTCGAGTTCCGATTGTAGCCATCGTGCATCATCGACTGTATATCCCCATTCTTTGAGTAACTTCGCTTTTCCATTCGGGTGTAGACCATCTGTATTAAATAAATATGGATCAAACTTACTGTAGCTGCTGTATACAGTTGCATTTGCAAGAACAATAGCGTAGTCGATTGCTTCAAGAGTACAGTGGCAGAAAGGGTGATGTGGACAGGGCGGTGCCTTTCCCTCCAAAAACCAACAGCCATCCAGCATCAAACATTCGGGACAATGGGTTTTGCCCTCTGAATGGTGTGTCCATTTGACCCAGCTTGGTAGTCCGGCACCCTTTTGTATTGTACCGAAACATTGCTTATAGTACAACAGTTATTCCCCCTTTTGAACGTATAAGAAAATCATTCTTTACCAATAGGGGGGGGGGAATAGGCCAAAAGTTACATATTTCCGTACAACTATCACAGAACAATTTGGAAAATAAAAATCGGAGTACCCCGAAGGATACTCCGATGGTTGGGATGGCAGGATTCGGACCTGCGAATGACGGAGTCAAAGTCCGTTGCCTTACCCCTTGGCTACACCCCAGGATATAAAATGGCACGCTTGTGGCGTGCCATTTTGGTGGGGTGGGTATTGGGACTTGAACCCAAGGTCTCCGGAGCCACAATCCGGCGCTTTAGCCAACTAAGCTATACCCACCAAATCGATCATCAATCGGGGCGCCTGCCCCGGGTGAAAAGTGGCGTGCCTGGAGGGACTCGAACCCCCAACCTACTGCTTAGAAGGCAGTTGCTCTATCCTGCTGAGCTACAGGCACATCGTGAATCGCGGGAACTCCCGGTAAAGAAATTGGAGCGGGTGATGGGAATCGAACCCACGCAACCAGCTTGGAAGGCTGGGATTCTACCATTGAATTACACCCGCATTCACATAGCGGTAGCTATTATAGCATGAAAGGAGCAAAAATGTCAATCCCCCTCTTTCCACAGCAAGAGTATTGAAAAAAAGTTCATGTATCCTTCGGTTTTTTCTTGAAATTGACAGAAAGCGCATGTTATAATATGAATGAATCTCAAAGAAAGCGCATCGAAACTCTCAGAAACGCAGAGGAGGATGTTGGATGAATTGGATTGTCTATCTCGTGCCGGCTTCGGCCGTGGTCGCCCTGCTCTTCGCAGGCCTGCTCGCACGCAGGGTTATGGGCTATTCGGAAGGCAGCGACCGCATGAAGCAAATCGCGCTGTCCATCCGCCGGGGCGCGAACGCGTACCTCAAACGGCAATATCGCAGCGTCGGGCTGTTTTTCGGCGTGATTTTCCTTGTGTTGCTCGCGCTGGCTGTCGCTTCCCAGGTGACGGGCGGGGGCTTCATGAGCCTGTTCACGCCGTTCGCTTTTCTGACGGGCGGCTTCTTCAGCGGCCTGTCGGGCTTCCTCGGCATGAAGATCGCCACGGCCGCCAACGCCCGCACCGCCAACGCGGCGCAGGAAGGGCTCAACCGCGGGCTGCGGGTGGCGTTTTCCTCCGGCGCGGTCATGGGCTTCGTGGTGGTGGGGCTCGGCCTGCTGGATATTTCCCTGTGGTATCTCCTGCTGACCCTGGTTTTCCGGCTTGACTCCGCCGCGACGACGCAGACTATGCTGACCTTCGGCATGGGCGCATCCTGCATGGCGCTGTTCGCGCGGGTGGGCGGCGGTATTTTCACCAAAGCCGCCGACGTTGGCGCGGACCTCGTGGGCAAAGTGGAGGCCGGCATCCCGGAGGACGATCCGCGCAACCCGGCAGTCATCGCAGATAACGTCGGCGACAATGTCGGCGACGTCGCAGGGATGGGGGCCGACCTGTATGAGTCTTACGTCGGCTCCATCATCTCCACCGCGGCGCTCGCGGTCTCGGCTTTTCACGCCAACGCCGCCGAGCAGCTGCTGGGCATGATCCTGCCGATGGTCATCGCGGCGATCGGCGTGCTCGCGTCGCTCGTCGGCACGTTCTTTGTCAAAACCAAGGAATCCGCCACGCAGCGCAGCCTGCTCATCTCTCTGCGCAAAGGCGTATACATCAGCAGCGTTCTGATTGTCGTCGCTTCGTTCCTGCTGATCTATTTCGGCATGGGCGCCGAACGGCTGGGCATTTTCTTCGCCATTCTCTCCGGCCTGATTGCCGGCATTCTGATCGGCTTTTTCACGGAGTATTACACCTCCGACACCTATAAACCCACCCGAAAGCTCGCGGACTCGACGGAAACGGGCGCGGCCACGGTCATCATCGGCGGCTTTTCGCTGGGCATGCGCTCCACCGCCATCCCCGTGATCGTCGTGAGCATTTCGGTGCTGTGTTCCTTCTTCCTCGCCGGCGGCGGCGCGGACTTTAACCAGGGCCTGTTCGGCATCGGCCTGTCGGCAGTCGGCATGCTTTCCACGCTGGGCATCACGCTGGCGACGGACGCTTACGGCCCCGTGGCGGACAACGCCGGCGGCATCGCGGAGATGGCCGGCATGGACGCGCAGGTGCGCCAGCGCACAGATGCGCTCGATTCGCTGGGCAACACCACCGCCGCGACCGGCAAGGGCTTCGCCATCGGCTCGGCGGCCCTGACGGCGCTCGCGCTCATCGCGGCCTATGTGGACAAAATCGGCATGGACAACATGGATCTGCGCATCACCAACCCCACGGTGCTCATCGGCCTGTTCGTGGGCGGGATGCTGACCTTCCTGTTCTCCGCCATGACCATGAGCGCGGTCGGGCGCGCGGCGCAGAGCATCGTCATGGAAGTCCGCCGGCAGTTCCGGGAGATCAAAGGGCTGATGGAGGGCAAGGCGGAAGCCGATTACGCCGCGTGCGTGGATCTGTGTACCCGCTCCTCCCTGCGTGAAATGCGCATGCCGGCGCTGCTGGGCGTCATCGCGCCGGTCGTGGTCGGCCTGATCCTCGGACCCAACGGCGTGGCCGGGATGCTGGCCGGCGCGACGGTCACGGGCTTCCTCATCGCCATCATGATGGCCAATTCCGGCGGCGCCTGGGACAATGCAAAAAAGTATATCGAGGCGGGCAACCACGGCGGCAAGGGCAGCGACTGCCACAAGGCGGCGGTCGTCGGCGACACGGTGGGCGACCCCTTTAAGGATACATCCGGCCCGTCGATCAATATCCTCATCAAGCTGCTCTCGATGGTCTCCATCGTGTTCGCGTCCCTCATCGCGACGTATCACATCTTCTGATCCGGTTCGGCGCGGGGTCTCGCCGAAAAGAGGCTGCGAGAAGCCGGCGCGAAGGCGCATTTCTGCCGGGGTGCGCAGGGCAGCCTAACAAACGGCTGCAAAAGGCCCAAAGACAAAGATCCCGGCTAAGACAGCCGAGGCAAAAGGAAGGAGGTGGCGCAATGATGGAACCGAAGGTGTCCCAAGAAGAAAAGCAGCGGGTTCTCCGCAAGGTGGAACGCCAGCAGGACGATCTGTTCCGGCGCGGCCGGATCATCGTCGCCACCATCGCGATCTCCTATACCATCACGACCATCCTGATGGATTTGGGGCATTTCAACCCATTCGTTCTGTGGCTGCGGCTGTGCCTGGCATGCACACTGTGGTGGGGCGTTTTCTGGGTGCGGTACCTGTTCCTGTTCTTCGCGGCCTTGAGCAGCATTGAAGCGCTTTTCTACTTTCTCGCATGCTTCGATGCGCCGGCGCCGACCCTGACCTGGTGGTTGACCACCATTTTCTACGCGCTGGCGCTGACCGAATGCATCCTGATCTGCATCGCGCTGCCGGCCAGCAAAGCCGTCCAGGAATTCTTCTATGTGCGAAATACGCGAAAACGCAGCTAGGGAAAGCGATTTGCGACCTGTCCCAGTGAAAAGCCGAGGGAAGAGCCGGTTCCTGCATGGAACCGGCTCTTCCCTCGGTTATTTTATCGCGGCAAGCCCGCCGCAACGCAAGCAGCGGCCAGTGCGGGAAAATCCCGGGCCGGCGCTTCAGGCCACGACCGCTCTCTCCAACCGCGCTACGGAGTGTATTCCCGGGATGCCGCTGCTCGGCCCTATCCAACCGCGCAGCGGGGCTTACACACAAGGTTTATATTTTGAAGGGGTTCGGGATCCGAACGATTCGATTTTCCGGAGGCGGCATGCGCAGCCGCGGGGCCTCCGGTGCGGCCTCGCATACACGACATGCCCGTGGCACCGACCCCCACCCCGCGCCGCGCAGGAAACGGAACCGGCGCGCCGCTATCGCGCGGCGCGCTTCGATTCATTCAAACTGGCTGTAATACAGCGCGGCATAGGCGCCCTTTTTCTCCAGCAGCTGCTGGTGATTGCCCTGTTCAATGATGTTGCCATGCTCCATGAACAGGATCGTATCGGCGTCGCGGATGGTGGAAAGGCGATGCGCGATCACGAAGCTGGTCCGGCCGTGCATGAGCTGCTTCATCGCTTTGCCGATCTCCAGCTCGGTGCGGGTATCCACGCTGGAAGTCGCTTCATCGAGAATCACGACGGGCGGATCGCAGAGGAACACGCGCGCAATGGTCAGCAGCTGCCGCTGTCCGGCCGACAGGTTGGCCGCCTCGTTATCCAGCAGCGTGTCGTAGCCCTGCGGCATGGTACGGATGAAATAATCCACCTTGGCCGCCCTGGCCGCGGCCATGATTTCCTCCCGGGTCGCGTCCGGCCGGCCGTAAGCGATGTTCTCCGCCACGGTACCGGAAAACAGCCAGGTATCCTGCAGAACCATGCCGAAATTTTCGCGCAGGCCGGCGCGGGGCATTTCCGCGGCGTTGACGCCGTCGAGCGTGATCTTGCCCGCATTCACTTCGTAAAACCGCATCAGCAGATTGACCAGCGTCGTTTTTCCTGCGCCGGTGCTGCCTACGACGGCGATCTTCTGGCCCGGCTGGGCTTCAAAGCTGATGTCCTGCATCAGCAGCTGGCCCGGATTGTACCCGAAGCTCACATGGGAAAAGGCGATTTTCCCCTTTGCATGCTCCAATCGGGCCGGGTGAACGGGATCGGGGATCTCCTCCTCGTCGTCCAGCAGCTCGAAGGTGCGCCGCGCGGAAGCCAGCGCCGACTGAAGGGAATTGAGCATAAAGGACGCCTCGGTCAGGGGCTCCGCCGTTTGGTTGATATACTGGAAAAACGCTTGCACGACGCCCACCGTCATGGAACCGGCCAGCATCGCGCGGCCTGCAATGATGGCGATCACCACGTGCGCCAGACGGGTCAGCAGGCGGATCAGCGGATTGACACAATTGGTCAGAAAATCCGCCTTCTGGTTGGCGGCCCGGTTCTTCTCTGCGGCTGCAGCCACCTGCGTCTCGCTCTCCTGCTCGTGATTATATGCCTTGATGACATCCCGCCCATTATAATATTCCTCGACAATGCCGGTCAGCTCTCCGATCGTCTCCTGCCGTTCGACGGCGCAGCGCAGGTTTTTCCTGGCGACGATGCGCGTGATCCACATGCTGGCCAGCATGAAAACCAGGAAGATGCAGGTCAGCGAAACGCTGTAATAGAACATCACGATCAGCGAACCGATCACCGTGCCGATCGCCACCAGCATTTTCAGCAGGCCGGTCTGCAGCACTTCGGCAATTTTGTCCAGGTCACTGGTGACACGGCTGAGGATTTCGCCCGCTTTGTTCTGGTCAAAGAACCGCAGCGGCAGGCGGTTGAGCTTGCGCGCGATCTGATTGCGCAGATTCAGGTTGAGCGTCTCTGCGACGTTGGCCATCAGATAGGATTGCAGATAATAGAAAATCCAGGTGAAGAAATACTGCACGCTCAGCTGCGTCAGCTCCCGTCCCATGTTCGTCCAGGTAATGGAAAACGGGGTGTTGTTGTTCCAGGCCGCCTGAATGCTCTGCCAGAGATGGTCAATGACCTGCGCACTGTACATCGGGTTATAGATGCTCAGGCCAACATAGATCACAATGGAAACGGCGACCACCGTGAGCCGGACGCGCTGGCCTCCAAGCTGGCTGAACAGCCGCACAACCGTGCTGCGGCCGGCTTTTCTCGTCGTCTGTTTCATGCCTCCTGCGCCTCCTTGGTTTGGGATTCATAGATTTCGCGATAAACCGGACAGGTTTGCAGCAGCTCGTCATGCGTGCCGATCCCCGCCATGCGTCCTTCGTGCAGCACGACGATCTGCTGCGCGTGCCGAATGGTGCTGACGCGCTGGGCGATGATCAGCACGGCGGCGTCACGCGTCTCCGCCGCCAGCGCTTTGCGCAGCGCCGCATCGGTCTTGAAGTCGAGCGCGGAAAAACTGTCGTCAAAAATGTAAAGCTCCGGTTTCTTCACCAGGGCCCGCGCGATGGACAGCCGCTGCTTCTGTCCGCCGGAAAAATTCGTGCCGCCCTGCGCGACGAAGGACTGCAGCCCATCCGGCAGGGAGCGGATGAAATCGCCTGCCTGCGCAACCTGCGCCGCATGCAGCAGCGTTTGCTCATCGGCATCGCCGTTGCCGTAGCGCAGGTTATCGGCGATCGTGCCGGAAAACAACCACGCCTTCTGCTGCACATAGGCCAGATGATCGCGCAAATACCGCTGGGGCATCTGCCGGATGTCCACACCGTTGAGGCAAACGGCGCCGTCCGTCACATCGTGGAACCGCAGGATCAAGGAGGCGACCGTCGATTTGCCGCTGCCGGTACCGCCGATAATAGCGGTGGTCTCCCCGCGCCGGCAGACGAAATTCAGATGGCTGAGCGTCTCCTCCTCTGCATCTGCGAAACGGAAAGAAACGTCTCGGAACGCCAGCACTTCCCCGCTGTCCTCCGCCTGCGGTTTGGGATCTTGGGACACCATATCCTGGATCTCCGGGGTATGCTCCAGCACCGCCTGCATACGGCTGCAGCATTCCAGCGCGCGGGGCATGGTCAGGATCACCATCTGCGCCATCATCAGGAAAAACAGCACCATCATCGCATATTCGATGACGGCCGTGATGTCGCCGATCTGCAAGCTGCCGGCGCTGATCCGCCCGCCGCTGAGCCAATAGACAATCACGACGAACAGGTTGATAAACAGAAACGACAGCCCGTCCAGGTTGGCAAACTTCCGGTTGGTTTTGATCGAGGTCTCGGCATAGTCGGCAAACGCCGTCCCCATGCGCCGCTCCTCCCGCGTCTCATTGCGGAAAGCGCGCACGACGCGCACGCCGGTGAGATTCTCCAGCAGGATGGTGGTCATGTGATCGAGCAGTTTCTGCAGCTTGCGGAACAGGGGCGCGGAGCTGCGCATGATCAGCAGCGCCAGAACAAACACCACCGCGACAACTACCAGCAGGATCAGCCCCATCTCCACATCCAGGCTGAAGCACAGCGCCAACGCAATGAGAAAGATGATCGGCACCGGCAGCACCATCTGGATGAAGCTGGTCAGCGCAAACTGGATGGTTGTGATGTCCGACACCGTCCTGGTGGTGATGGACGCCGTACCAAACTGCCGGAAATCGTAAACGGACAGCTTCAGGGATTTGTGATAGAGGGCGATCCGCATATCTTTCCCCACCCGGGCGGACAACGTCGCGCAGGTGTATCCCCCCAGGATGGCGCAGACACCGGAGAGCACAGAGGCGACGGCCATCTGCACGCCGGTGTGCACCAGCGCCTCGAAGGACGCGCCGGAAGTCCCCTGGTTGAGCATCTGCGCGGCCAACGTCGGAATGAACAGCGCCCCGGCCACGTCCAGGATCAAAAGCAATATCGTGAGCACGCACAGTTTCCAGTGCGGCCGGAGAAATCGCAAAATGAGCTTCATACGTGTGTCAGATCCTTTCTATATAAAGATGGTATCCTCGGTGGGCAAAGGGAAACACGGTTCCTCGGGAGCCGAACAGACGGCTGGCCGCGTTTTCGCCCGCAGGCGCAGGCCCAGCGAACGGGGCCACCGCGCCTGCGCTCGTTTTCCTCCCGGAAAAACTCCGTGACCCCAGCGGCGGGAGGAAATGGGCATGCGCAAGGCCGCAGCAGGGCGGCGGGCTGACGCCCGCCGAGCGCGAGGGCGCCCGCGTCCGGTCCAGCCGCCGCTGAGCGCGTTGCCCCTTGTCCAACAGGGAGTATACATTACGCTGCCAATCATGTCAGGCTGGCGGGGAACGCCCCCAGATCGGCAAAACAAAGCAGCTTCTCATAGCTAACCTCCAGACATAAAAAATATGCGCCCGGTTATTTTGGCAAATAACCGAGCGCACTCGACATCTTCTCCGGTCGTTGCGGCTGCGGCCGCAAACCTTCCGATGAATAAATCCTATGAAGTTTTGCCTCCTATGTCCCCCGATCCGGCGCCGGACGCATCCATGCGCCGCACGCTTATGGCAGATAGGCCTCCTCCCGCGGGACTTCGGCAAGCGTGAGCTATGATACAGGATTCTCCCGCAAATGTCAAGCACTTTTTTCACTTGGGGCGCTTTTCTGGGCAGCGCGCCCTTACCCGCACGTCTGGAAGTGCGACGCCGCCGCGCACCCCGCCGGCCTCGCTGGCACCGCAGACGCTATCGGGCGTCTTTTCTGGCAAAGACGTCCATTTACGGCCGATCGGTCGAAACCGCGCCCGGCGGAGCCTGACGCAAGCCGGAACAGCGGCGCGCTTTCCCGCTGTCCGCCCGCCGGCGGCAAAAAAGCAGCGGCGCCCCGACCGGAGCGCCGCTGCGGCGACACGCATTGACAATTTATGTCTAATCCGCTACACTATAAGAATCATCACCGTGCAATTCCCGCTTCCCAAGATCTGGATACCCTTGCCGACTCAACGATAGGTCGGCTTGGCGGGAAACACGCTGGAGGTCTTCGGGCGCTGCAGCTGCGGCCAACCGGTTTTCTCCGTGATGAAGTCCGCGAGCTCTTTTCCCATGCGGTAATGCGTCTGATAGCCAGGATGGAACCCGTTGCCCCAGCCTTCGACCTCGGGCAGGATGAGGCCGAGATCGACGTAATAGACGCGCTCGTGCCCCGCGGCGTTGAGGCGGGAAACGATCTCCTGCACGTCCGCGGCGTGAGAATTATTCATTGTACCCACACAGCAGAAAACATAGGTTTTCGGGTAGACTGCAAATATCTCCTCGACAAAGCGCATATAAGTATTCAGAAAGGCATCGCGGTCGATGGGATTGCTGTAGTCATTCTGGCCGAGGTTGATAATGACGCCGTCGGCGATATACCGGCTGAAATCCCAGGGCGTGTCCTCGCCGAATACATACGGGAACTTCGCCGGCAGGGAATTGGGATTGGCCATCGCGTCCTGCACTACGCCGATGCCGGAAACGGCCATGGTGTGGTAATTGGCGTTGAGCAGCCGGGCGCTGATGCCGACATACGACATATAGCCATTGTCCCGGTCCTGCTGGTCGCCCGCGTTGCAGGAGCGGCCGTCCCCGTTGCCGCAGGTGATCGAGTCGCCGAAGTATTCCAAGTTAAGCGCCTTGGCAGGCGGCGGCGCGAGGAAGCACCCGCCCTCCGAAACGGAGAAGCCCAAAAAACGAATGCTGCCATAGAGGATATCCGTGCGCTTTTGCACCTCGAGCGTATGCACTTCATCGGAAAGGCCTGTGAGCAGGACATATTCGCCCACATCCGGCTTCATCTGCACATAGTCGCGGGAAGAGCCGTCAAGGACAATCTCAAGATAATTGTTGCCGTTATTATAGCTGGGATCGACCTGCATGCGGATTTCCGTGCCGCGGAACGTGAGGAAAATGGCGCTGTTAACCCACCCGGCCACCGGCGCTTCCGGATTGCGGTCGTCGAACCGGCCCATCAGGCGCGCGTTTTTGACAAAACTGAATTCACTCATCTGAAGTTTCCCTCCCAATCATACTGGCCTGCAGCTCCTTCGGCAGAAAATCCGACAACCTGCAGAGCCGCAGGGCGATGTTCCCCCATCGGGGTCGCCTACTGAAGAAAAGTATAGCAGATTTTCGCGGGCTTGTACAGGGTAAGGCACCGCGAATTTGCAGTTTTTCCCATAGACATGGTCAGGCACGGGAAACAGAAAGGAGGTCACGTATGGCCTGCGTGCTGGACAAAAACAAAATGTATCGCCTGTGCACCTGGGTGCTCTGGTTTGTGTTTTACAGCTTCATCGGCTGGTTTTTTGAAACGGTGTTCACCTCGCTGGAAGCTGGGCATCTCACGCAACGCGGTTTTCTGTATGGGCCGATCTGTCCCATTTACGGCTTCGGCGCGTTGCTGCTGTTGCTGATTTTTCGAGAGGAGCATCCGCGGTTCCTGGCCGTATTCTGCACGGGATTTCTGGCTGTGACGCTGCTGGAATACGTCACTTCCTACGGGCTGGAAGTGCTGTTCGGCCAGCGCTGGTGGGATTATTATCACTGGCCGCTGAACATCAACGGCCGCGTCTCGCTGCTCACGAGCCTGGCTTTCGGCCTGATGGGGGCGGGGCTCGTGCTGTTTTTGCACCCGCGCGTCAAGCGTCTGCTGCAAAAGCTGCTTTCGCCCACCGCTACCATCGTCGCGGGGATCTGCTGCCTTGGCCTGATCGCCGTGGACCTGACCGCCACCCTTTTCAGCCTGTGCTGAAAACCATATGTAACAAAAAGGAGCGCGCCCGCGGGTCGTCCGCGGGCGCGCTCCTTTTTGTTTTTCTCTCCGCGCCACGCGCAGGGCGGAACCTCGCGGCAACGGGTTCACCGGTTGTCCACCGTTTCCGGATACAGATCGTGGTGTTCCAGCCGCTGCGCCGCTACCTGTTCCCACCGGGTACCGGGCCGCCCGTAATTACAATACGGATCGATCGAAATTCCGCCGCGCGGGGTGAATTTCCCCCACACTTCTATATATTTCGGATCCATCAGCCGGATCAGATCCTTCATGATGATGTTGATGCAGTCCTCATGAAAGTCGCCGTGGTTGCGGAAACTGAACAAATACAGCTTGAGCGATTTGCTCTCCACCATCCGCGCCCCCGGTACATAGGAAATATAGAGCGTGGCGAAATCCGGCTGCCCCGTCAGCGGGCAGAGACTGGTGAATTCCGGACAGTTGAATTTGACAAAGTAATCGTTCTCCGGATGTTTGTTGGCGAAGGTCTCCAGCACCTGTGGCGCATAATCGGCCGGATATTCCTGCCGTCCGCTGCCCAGCCGGGTGACGCCGGTCAATTCCTCTTTTGTTCTTCCTGTCATGTTTGTCCCCCCTTCCCCCTGCCGTCCGCCGCCTTGCCGCGGCGGGGATACAGCACACGCCCGAGCGCATGCACCAGCACGACGCCAACCACGGCGGGGACCGCCTGTCCGATGCACAGGCTCAGCGCCATCGTCCAATACGGCACCTGCAGCAGATAGGACAGCCATGTGGCAACCCCCAGCCCCGGCACCAGCAGGATCGGAAGCCCGATCAGCCAGCGCGGCCAGCCGAGCCGACGGACCGCGACGATCAGCGCGCTCGTGGCGATCCCCACAAGTCCTCCCCCGATCATGTCCAACAGGCCCAGACCGCCAAACAGCGTGTTGGCAAGAAAGTTCGCAAAACCAAGCGGCAAAACCAGGAACGGAAACAGGTAAGAAAGCGCATACAGCGAAGTTGCTATGCGAATTTGATACGCCCCGAAGGAAAAGCTCTGGGTAGCGCCCAGCACTACCACATACAAGGCGATGACCATGGCAGAAATGGTCAGTTTCTGCAATTTGCTCAAATTTTCTCTCTCCATATTTCGTTCACCTCCAAATACTGCTCTCAACAACTTGCGAATGAATCGTACAGCTGTCCCTAGTTTTGTTTAACGACAGGATGGTTTCGAACTGTCTTGCCCTATCTGGAAGCAGCGCGCTCAAGCGCGCAGGGAATAGCATATCATATTTTCCCGAAACGCGCAAGTGCGACGGGCCAGGCATACCGCGGATCGTCTTTTGACACATATTTTCCCCGCCGGCATACTCTTGTACTACGGGAGTATTTCCCGTGGACGTAAAACGTTTCAAGGAGGAAAAAAGATGTGTTGTTCTAATGGATGTGGAAATTCGTGCGGATGCGGCTGCTGCCGCCGGAACGGATGCGGGTGCAATAACGACTGCAGCGCCTGCGCCTCATCTTTTTCGGTTTCCGCGTACAGCTACGCATACGATGATGCCAATTACCAGAGTTATTTGGACAACTATTACGCCTCGGTCTATGCCGGTTACGGCTATGACTGCGGCTGCAATGGCTGAGCCGGCGTCCGCCGATCTGCACTGGCCGCCAGTCGGCGGCCTACTTACCCCGCTGCATCCGAGCGCAACCCGTCTTTTACGGCCCGCTCCGTCCCCCCGGGGCGGGCCGTCCCTTGCCGCCCGCCGGCCGTCTCCCGTCCTAGCTTGTCTGAACCAAAAAACCCGGTCCTACATATATATGGAATGAGCTGGTTCACCGCCAGCGAAAGGCAGGGAAAACACCAGCGATAGCCGGTGGGCGGTTTCCCGGCGGCGTTTTCCCTCCGTCCGCTTCTGGGACGGCATGCCATTTCCTATCACCGCAAGCAGTTCAAAACTTTAATCGTAAAGGAGCGTATTTCATGAACAACAGAAGATGCAACGGGGGCTGCTATCCGCCCTGTCCTCCGACGCCCTGCCCGCCGCCAACCGTCGGGCCGATCGGGCCGACGGGCCCGACCGGGCCGCGCGGCTGCCCCGGTCCACAGGGTCCCCGCGGCTGCCCCGGCCCCATGGGTCCGCGCGGCTTCGTCGGCGCGACCGGTCCGATCGGTCCTGCGGGTCCGCAGGGCCCTGCCGGTCCGCAAGGGCCTGCTGGATTGCAGGGTCCTGCCGGCGCGCAGGGTCCCGTCGGTCCGCAGGGTCCTGCCGGCGCAACCGGCCCCACCGGCGCGACGGGTCCCATAGGCCCAACGGGTCCCACCGGCCCGATCGGCCCCGCAGGTCCGCAAGGTGCCGCGGGTCCGCAAGGTGCCGCGGGTCCGCAGGGTCCTGCCGGTCCGCAGGGTCCTGCCGGTGCCACTGGCGCGACCGGCGCCTCAGGTGCCGCCGGCGCGACGGGCCCAACCGGCCCCACTGCCCCGTCAATATATGCACAACAAGGAAAATGCCGTAACCATGCGGCTTTCAGCACATTAAAGACAATTAAACACCCCCTA
>CAJFTT010000005.1 GCA_904420005.1 Candidatus Tabaqchalia intestinavium
CGCACAGGAAGAAAATACGCAGATAAGTACAGAAACCAAAAGCAGCAGGGAAATCGCTCTGCGTTTCATACTGGATCCCTCCATCCATTATTCCTAAGATCGCGCATAGGTATAAACTATAACTGGCGTATCGTGATCCCCATAAACTATTTGATCATATGTCAGCATTTTTTGTGAACCATTCCCCATCGGGGATGGATCATAAACAATCCATCTGCACCCATAGTCGGAAAGCTCGTAACCACAAATCAGGAATGTGTGCAGCTCTTTTCCTGTTCCTTGTCCAATCCCAATGGGATTCCCGGCAATCAAGCATTCAAAAAACCATTCATTGGAATACTCGTCCGATAGCACAAATGAATAACCCGTAAAATGAATAAGCGCGTCTTTTAATTGGTTCTCTGTTACACCATTGTTTTTCACGCTGCCAAATACATATTCCACTATCTCCTCCTGTGTAATTTGGGTGTTTGGAAAATAGAGGTTCACAATCATTTCAACACAGGCCGCCCAACACCACATCGTACGTTTCTGACCAATTAGCGGAATATCTAAAACCATTTCACTTTGTATAAACTCCCACGCCTGGTTTTTATTTCCATTATTGAAATATTCCCAGATCTGCACATAGGTGCCGGGGGTCGTGTTGCCGCCGGGGCAATCGAGCACACGGGCGCAGCCCGTATATGCTGACGCAATGCGGATACCATCCTCATTTTTGACAATCTTCCATTTTGCGCTGGTCGGAACAGCGGACTGGCCGCTGATATCCACCACTTTCACACGCGTGCCGTCCGAGCCGGCCTGAACCGATAACGCCAAATTCGTATTATACCTGGGACGCAACGTGTAATAACCGCCGGAAATTTTGGTGATTTGCCACTGCTGATTCGTATTGCCTGTAAGGTCATACATGGCGGTTTCGGTTCCGCTGCCTCCAAAGTTGACAGCATCCAGGAAATTCTGCGATGCGACGTTGCGCAGCACGTACGTTCCGTTGGCAATATTCGTGTCGGCCGAATACCGGATGGTCAGCAGCGGGCGGTTGGAAGACTCGGAGGAAAACACGCGGTTGTGATCCTGCACGGTATTGGAAACATAGCGGAACATCAGCCCATTATTGGTATAGCTGCCGCTTTGCACACGCCGAAGGGACGCCGTCAGATCCAGTTCATACCGCACCGGTTTGCCATTCTGCCAAACCGGCGACAAGTTTTCCGCTATATTATAACTGCTGCTGTCATAATAGGACGGTTTTGTCGACCAGTTGATAGCGCCCGACGTCCAGGACGAGGTCACCGGGTAGGCGTTGATGGGGTGCGCGGTCGAGGTGGTAGACGTCAGATAAAACGTATAGGTCGCACTGTCCACATAAGAACCCGCGGAAATGCTCGGCAGCTGCTTGACCTTAGAATACACCCGGTGCTCCTTGCGCGTGCCGTTGACGCTGCGGTTGCCGAAATACAGGTAGGTTTCGTTATTGTGCACGGCGGTGTCGCCCTCGAACGTATAGGTGTCCAGCACGTTCGACGAGCCGGTGTTGGCCGTCACGGACGGGTCGAGCGTCACGGGGTAAACGCGCGCGGGATCCTGCAGCCAGGCCGCGTCCGGGGTCAGGGTGAGGACGTAGCCGTCGGCTGTCTGCGTCAGCGTCTGCGTGACCAGCGTGCAGAATTCATCCGCGCTGTCATACAGATACGGCGCGGCGACGGTGAAGACCGTCTCCCCCGCAGCGTCGCGGAAAACGACGGTGTCGTCCTCCTGCAGCTGCGCGGCAAGCCCCTGGGTGCGGAAGGTCACGGTATAGGACGCCGGCGCGCTGCGGGAATGCAGGAGGATATCCTCCTTGACGCCGCGCGGCAGCACGGTATATTGCAGGGAAACTTCGGGCAGGGCCGTGTCGATCTGCACCGCCGCCGTGGTGTCGGCGACCGTTTCCGGCAGCTCCACCGCCGACGCGTCAGGCGCCTCCAGCACAGTGAGCGTGCGCGCCTCGTCCGCCGGCGCCGCGGCGAAAACCGCTGCCTGCGGCTGTGCGGCATCGACGTCCCAGCTGAGCGTATACCCTTCCGACTGCATGGTCACAAGCGGGTCGGCCGGGTTCTCGGAAAAAGCGATGTCAAACAGGCCGTCGCGGTTCTCCACCACCGCATAGGCCGCGCTGCTGCCGGGGGCGGGCTGGAGCGTGTTGTCGATCTCCACCCATTCGCCGTCCTGCGCATAGTGCACGGGTTCAGGATAGGTCGCGACGAGGTACGTGCCGTCTTCGCACAGGAAATGCTTCTCGTACTCGCCGCGCAAGGACACGACCTCTTCCACGATGTCCTTGCGCGCGCTGCTCAAAGCGTCGGCAGCCGGCGCGGCCCCCGCTGTCCCGCCGTCGGGGACCGCAGGCTGCGCCCACACTCCGGCGAGCGCCATTTGCAGCAGCAGCGAGAGGCCCAGACCAGCGGCCACGCTGCGACGAACTTTTTTGCCCATGCAAACCAACTCCTTCCATTATATTCCTGATTTGTTAATTGTTTCCATATATAATTTACCAAATTTTTTCCTGCATTTCTGTCGAAATCTGTCGTTTTTCAAAAGAATCGGGAATTTCTGGAAATTTCTATGGAAAGGGCTGCGATTTTGCAAAAGGCGGATGGCCGGGGTGCGCGGCCAGGGCGCGCGTTCCCGTTTCCCACGCCGGCGCGACGGGCGGCACGGACGAAGCTGCGCCGCAAGGCGGGCGGGGCGAGAAGCTGCGCGCCGCAGGGTGGCGGCAGGGCAAGCGAACCGGGCAGGCGGCGGTTCGCTCGCGCCGCTGTCCCCGCGGTCAGTCCCTGCCTGCGGGGCGCGCCCTGCGCCGCCCGGGACGGCGCGGGATCCGCAGGCAGATGCCTTTTGGTTCGCGTTTCGTTCCGCCTGCCGGCGCGCTTTTTGGGGGCGGCGGGACAGGCGTTCGCGCAAGTTGAAAAGCCTCTATCTATAAGACACCGGGCAGGGGCAAAAGGTTTCCTTTCTGTTTGAAAATTTTATCTTGGCATTCATAAAATCATAAAATTTTTGAAAGTGACTAGCTTACCGCAGAGCGGCGGGCCGCGCGGGTCCGACGACTGGCCGGTCTGGCAAAAGCGCACAGATAAAGAAAATTGACCCGCCGCCAAACGAAGGCGGCCCGGCGGCGGCAGGGATTTCATGCAGGGGGCGCCCTGCCTCGACGGAAAGCCGCGCTTCCAGCACCCCGCATCGCCGGCAGGAACAAGCGCCCGCCGGGCTCCCGGTGACCGCGCCCGGCGGACGCGGGAATGCTCGCATCGTCAGCGATCGGACGCGCCGGGAAGGCGGCCCCGCCCGGCGGCGGACACTCTCCCGAAAGCGGCAAAAGCCCCTGGGCGCGCAGCTTTGCGCTATGCGCCCAGGGGCTTTTGAAATTCGATTCGCTTATTCCTGCGTCTGCATCGCGGAGAAGCCGAGGCTGCGCTCCGCCGCATACGCCTCCGCCGTCGAGCCCGGCGCCGCGATGAGCGTCACCGCGTCGACCAGCAGGAAAATGTGCTTGCCGTCAAACTCCATCTGCGGATTGTTGACCGTGACGGTCTTGAGCACCTTGCAGCTGCCGAAAGCAAAATTGCCGATGGTCTCCATCTCGGCCGGCAGCGTCACCGTCTCCAGCGCGGAATCCCCCTGGAAGGCGCGCACCGGCAGGAACGTCAGCCCCGGCTCCGCCACCACTTCCTTGAGCGCGCGTGCATGCTTGAACGGTCCCTCCCCCATGTACTGGATGGAGGCGGGCAGACGCAGCGTCTCGTAACTGTAGCAGCTGTGGAACGCCCCTTCCCCGATGGAGAGGATGCCGTATTCCAGCGTGATGGGGTTGGCCGCCGTGCAGTTGGCAAACGACCAGCTTCCCACGATCTGCACGTTGCCCGGCAGCTCGATGGACCGCAGGCTGCGGCACCAGCGGAAGGCCGAGTCGCCGATGCGCGTCAGCGCGCTGCCGAAGGGGAACTGCTCGAGCGCCACACAGTCGCGAAACGCGTTATATTCGATGACGCGCACCGAGGCCGCGCCCTCGACGCTGCGCAGCGAGATGCAGTTATGAAACGCGCCCTCCCCGATGGTCTCCACCGTCTCCGGGATCGTGACGGCGGTGATGCTCGCGCGGTTGCGGAAGGCGTCCTTGCCGATGACCGTCACCGGCCGCCGCTCGATGCCCGCCGGGATGCGCACTTGCGTGTCGTTGCCGAGGTATTTCGTGATCTCCACGTGCTTTTCATACAGATCATAGCGGAAATTCGCGTTCTCATAGCTGCCCAGCAGCGCGTCCGTCCCGTCGGCGGGGTACGAATCGTAGCCCTCGTCCACGCTCGCCGTCTGGACAGAGGAGGTGCTCTCCGTCCCGCCCGCGCAGCCCGCCGCCGAAAGCGTCACCAGCAGCGCCAGCACACATGCCCAAATCCGTTTCATATGGCTTCTCATCCTTTTTCTTCCTGGTTTCTTCCCGATCCTCCGGCGCGCCGGCCCGGCCGGGGTACACGGATACATATAATTTATCATACAGGATTTGCCCGGGTTTGTAAAGGCTCACACGCGAAATTCGCCCGGCGCAGGCCGCAGCAGGTCGGCCGCGAGCGCGTCGGTCTCCGCCTGCCAGTCCCCGCTCACGCACCGAAACGGCAGTCCATGGCGCCGGCATTGCTGCAGCGTCTCGCGGTGATCGCGCAGAAGCGCCGCCGGGGTACAGCCGCTGTCGTCCAGCCGGCGCTCGGCGACGTTGGCCTGCGCTGCGATAAGCGCGAAGTTGTCGCGGATATACGCCTCATCCAGCACCAGGCAGACATACCGGATCTGCGCCCGCGTCGCTTCGTCGAACGCGCCGGCCCAGTCGAGCGGGATATAACAGCCCTCCAAAATGAGGTCCTGCCCGTTCTCCACGACGGTGCGGACCATCTCCCGCACGACCGGCCACAGATATCCCACCAGCGCCTCGTCGTCTTCGGGCGTGAGGGCGGTGCGGCCGCTGCGGATCAGCCCCATTTTCAGCCAGTCGATGGAGAAATACGGGATGCCGCTGCGCGCCAGCAGCTTTTTGGCGAGCGCGGTTTTGCCCGCATGCGTCGCGCCGGCAATCAGGATGACCATACGCCGCCTCCTTTGCTTTGTTTCTTTCCTTTATTTTACTCCGTTTTTTCGCCGCAGGCAAGCCGCAAGACGCCCGGCAAGGATTTTATCTTGACTTTAACACGATATCTGTGTAAAATATTTTTGTGTGGCTATTATCGTCGAACGCATCGACTTTGTGGATTCAGGCACCCTGGCCTGGCCGGACGCGGGGCTTGCGCGCCCGGCGCGGGCTGTCGTTTTTGCCCGCTGGCGCCAGGAAGGAAGAAAAAGAAAGGAGGAATTTTATGCCGTCTGTTTTGCCCTATGTATTGACCGGCGTCGCGACGTTTCTGATCACCGCGATCGTCGCCGGTTTCATTGCTTTCCGTTTCGGCGTGAAATATCGCAAGAAGATCGCCGAAGCAGAGATTGGTTCGGCAGAAGAGGAGGCCCGGCGCATTCTCAACGATGCGCTCAAGGCCGCCGAGACGAAGAAGAAGGAAGCGGTCATCGAGGGCCGCGACGAGATTCACCGCCTGCGGCAGGACGCGGACCGGGACATCCGGGAGCGCCGCAACGAGGTGCAGCGCATGGAGCGCAGCCTGCAGCAGAAAGAGGGGCGGCTCGATCACAAGACCGAGCAGCTGGAAAAAAAGGAAGAAACGCTCAACGAGAAACTCCGGGAGGTGGACGAGAAGCTGGAAGAGGCCGAGGAGGTCAAGCGCAGCCAGATCGCCATGCTGGAGAAGATCTCGCAGTTTTCCGTCGATCAGGCCAAGAATTACCTGCTCGACACCCTCCGGGGCGACCTGGAGCATGAGAACGCCACCATCATCCGCGATTACGAGGCCCGTCTGAAGGACGAAGCCGACCGCAAGGCGCGCGAGCTGATTTCGCTCGCGGTGCAGCGCGTGGCGGCGGACCACGTGTCGGAGGCCACCGTCTCGGTGGTCACCATCCCCAACGACGACATGAAGGGCCGCATCATCGGCCGCGAGGGCCGCAACGTGCGCACGCTGGAGACGTTGACCGGCGTGGATCTGATCATCGACGATACGCCCGAAGCCATCACACTCTCTTCGTTCGACCCGGTCCGCCGCGAGGTGGCCCGCCTGGCGCTGGAGCGCCTCATCCTCGACGGCCGCATCCATCCCGCGCGCATCGAGGAGACGGTCGAGAAGGCCCGCAAGGACGTGGAAATGACCATCAAGCAGGAGGGCGAGGCCGCGATCATCGAGGCCGGCATCCACAACATCCACCCCGAGCTGGTGCGCCTGATCGGCCGGCTGAAATACCGCACGAGCTACGGCCAGAACGTCTATAACCATTCCCTGGAGGTGGCGCATCTCGCCGGCATCATGGCGTCCGAGCTGGGGGTCGACCCCGTGACGGCGCGCCGCGCCGGCCTGCTGCACGACATCGGCAAGGCGCTCGATCACGAGATCGAGGGCAGCCACGTCGAGATCGGCGTCGAATACGCCAAAAAGTACAAGGAAAGCCCCGAGGTCATCCACGCCATCCACGCGCACCACGGCGACATCGAATGCAAGACCGTCATCGCCTGTCTGGTGCAGGCCGCCGACGCCATTTCCGCGGCGCGGCCCGGCGCGCGGCGCGAGAACCTCGAGAATTACATCAAGCGCCTGGAGAAGCTGGAGAGCATCGCCAATTCCTTCGACGGCGTGGAGAAATCTTACGCCATCCAGGCCGGCCGCGAGCTGCGCATCATGGTCAAACCCGACACGATCGACGACGACAAGATGGTGCTGGTCGCGCGCGCGATCGTCAAACGCATCGAGGACGAGATGGAATATCCCGGCCAGATCAAGGTGCATGTCATCCGCGAGAGCCGCGCGATCGAGTTCGCGAAGTGAGTGTTTCCCCGCGCTTTCGCGCGCAGGGGCGCTGCGCTTTCCGGCGCGGCGGATTGCGGCCCCCGCGCCGTCGGCCTCGGAGAACGGTTCCGGCGTCCCCCGCGCCCTGTATGCGGGAGGATGCCAGACCAGAATGGACCGGACCGGAAAAGCCTCTGCTTCTCCCATCCCATGTGGGGCGCGCTCTACAGACTTTTTCCGCGCTTTCCGGCAGCTTTTCTCCGCGCCCTGTATGCGGTCTGCCGTTTATCCTGTTCCCTTTGGCGCCTTTGACGGCCGCCGCGCCGGGAGTACCACAGACAATCAACCGCCCGACGGCTTCCGCGCTCGGAAGCTGCCGGGCGGTTTTGCATTGGGCCTGGACGCAGTCCCCGGCCCGCGGCGGGGAGGGCCGTCCCGGCCGGCGGGCGGCCGGGAGATGGACCGCCCACGGGCGACGCACCGCCGGGCGAGGAAATCGCAGCCGTCTGTTTGACCCCGAAAGACCGTGTTTCCCCTTGCCCATCAAGGGTAAGCGTTCCTGCCACAAAAGTTCCCGCCGCTCCTGTCGCCGCCGCTTTCCTCCACGCCCCGGTTCGGCCGCAGACGGCGCCCTGTATTTTTCGGCGCCGCCCCCTCTTTCCCCTTGCAATGCGAGCGTTTTCAGCGCGCCTCGATAAAATTGCAGGGCAGGATTTCCCCCAGCCGCGGCGCAAAATTTTGTTGCCGCGCCCGCGCTTTCTTTCTGGGGCTTTCTTGGACGCAGCAAATGCGGCGGCGATTCCGCATCGTCAAATTCGTTGCACAATCGGAACTTCCCATCGTCAAAAAAGTTGTATTTTCCAATTTTCCGCCGCGAAATTCACAAACACAGCGGCCGCGGGGCGCTGGTTATAAACCCCGGCGCTGAAAATAAAAAGCGCGCCGTCAGGACCATAAAAGGTATCGCCAGCGCCATTTTTCGTAGTCGGCACAGGCGACCGGGCTTAATAAAATCCCTGCCGCGGCGCTATGCTGCAAAACGCGGGCGGCGGCGCGGCGGGAACCGACGATCTTTTATAAAAAAGCCGTCGCGAACGATACAAATTCCGCGACGACGACGGTCGCAGTGAAATTATAGGATGGGAGGAAACTCCCATACACCGCAGGCACACCCGCAAAAAGTTGGTAGCGCAGCGGCGGCGTCATGCCTGCGTTTGCCAATGCATCGCCGCTGACGGCGTGCCCCTTTGCGGAAAGGGAGACGCACGAGCGAGGCATTCAAAATCCCCGGCCGAATGGCTGGGGATTTCTCATACCGCGCAGACCATTCCGACGCGGCCGGAGCGAAAATGATAGGCCTTGGAATAAACGCGAAAAATCAACGTGTTGCAGACGGTCAATTGAGGAAAACTTTTTCAAGCAATGGAGTATCCTCGGTGAACAAGGGGCAACGTGTCCAGCGGTGGCTGGAACGGACGCGGACGGCGCCCGCCGTCCTGCTGCGGCCTTGTCCGGGCCCCTTTCCTTCCATTGCTGGATCCACGGCGTTTTTCGGGCGGAAACCGGACGCAGCCCCCGCCGACGAGGCAGCCGGGCGCTCACCCGCGGGCGAGGAAAACACAGCCAGCTGTCTGTTTGACATCACAAAAACCGTGTTTTCCTCTGTCCACCGAAGGTATTTCTCCCATTGCAAAATACATAACCCGATAGAATCTATTTGATATTCAGAAAGGATATTCAACCCACATTTGAATCTATACTATAATATATAACCTGCTCCGTTATTGTAATTAAGGTATCACCATATATACTAAAAATAAGAAGCGCTTCAAAAAACAAGGGGGTAATATTCATGCAAATTTCTGCTGAAAAAGTAGGCCAACAAATTCATCTTTTAAGAAAAGCCAAAGGAATCACACAAAATGAGCTTGGAGAACGGTTAGGAATTTCTTTTCAAGCAATCAGCAAATGGGAACGTGGTGAAACATTACCGGATACAGCTTTGTTGGCGGATTTGGCAAATGTGCTGGAAACGACGATCGATAATATACTGACAGGAGGGGAAAGGATCATGAAATTTCAGCGCAAAATAACAGTGCAGCAAATGCGCGAAGGAATTGAATGCTTTGTTCGATTGGGCGACCTTCTTGGGAAAGACAATCTATTCTATATCGGCGCCCTAGAGGGTGTTGACCATAAAATGAATATGGAAATGGAAAACTATCTAACGGATTCTTATACGAAAGAAGCCATGATTGCAGAGGCAACCGTACAGTGCATTCATAATGGCGATTATATTGATCTTTCCGATGTACGGAAAGGATTTGCGCATGCGCATTGGAGAGAAAAGGTCTTGGAGTATGCTGAAAAGCAAGGCCTGAAATAACTTTTATACTGGAAAAAGGCAGGTCGTTGACCTGCCTTTTTCCATGGTCGAAGCGGAATTTAAGGATTCGTTGAACACCCAGACTGGAAAGGTGATGCAAAAAAGATCGGCGCCGGTAGGCACACCCGCAAAAAGTTGGTAGCGCAGCGGCGGCGTCATGCCTGCGTTGACAAGGGCATCGCCGCGGCCAGTGTGACTTTTTGCGGAAAGGGAGACGCAGCGTAATGCGCGCGCCGGTGACTTTTGTAAAAAAGTCGCCGCAAGCGATATGAAGCTCGCGGCGATGTGGTACAGGTGTTCATAACGACACTTTGACAAAGAAAAAAATCCGAGTGTTCTTACAGGACTTATCCGCAAACGCAGTGGCGGCAAGGGATTTTGGCTGCGCCGAAGGCGCAATATCGTGAAAAGTTGGTAGCGATTGTGAGCCGTCGCGAGTGCGTTTACAAACG
>CAJFTT010000006.1 GCA_904420005.1 Candidatus Tabaqchalia intestinavium
CGGAACGCGGAAGCCCGCCGCGGGAGGGATGCGCTGCGCAGGAAGAAGGAGCCCGGTCGTCCGGAACGCGGAAGCCCGCCGCATGAGGGAAAAGCATAACGCACATTCTTCGCGTCGCCGCGAAACAGGCGCGGCGACGTGGACTGGCGTCCGCCTGGGGGCTTGCCCGCCCGTTTCCCCATGCGCTTCATGCAGGTATCATAGCACGAATCCAAGAAAAAATCCATCCCCCGATCGAAGGATGGATTTTTTTGAATGCTTTCTGTCAGGTGTCGTATGCGCGGCGCTTGAGCTCCTGGATGTTCTCGTCAAAATCGATCACCAGCACGTCGCTGTGATGGATGGTTTCGTTTTTGTACGTTCCGTCCATCGGGATGCTCCAGGAGTCGAGCGAATAGCCCAGATACCCGGGCGCTTTGAGCAGCAGGCCGCCCAGCTCGCCCTGGGTGAGGTTGGTGCTGACCTGCGGCAGGAATTCCTGGAGCAGGTTGTTGAGCTGCAGCGCGCTTTGCGTCTTGAGCTTCTGGAACACCTGGTCGAGCACCTTGCGCTGCCGCCCGGTGCGGCCGAAGTCAGAGCCGACATAACGGTTGCGGGCGTAACCGAGCGCCTGCTTGCCGTTCAGGTGCTTCATGCCGGCGCCGCCCTGGATCCGGTCGCGGCTGCGCGGCAGGTCGAACAGCTCCTCGTTCATGTCGCCGATATATTTGTTGGCGATCTCAACCTCGCGCTCCGTCAGCTCCAGGTCGATGCCGCCGAGCGCGTCGATGATGTTGATGAAGGAATAGAAATTGACCGAGACGAATTTCTCCACCGTGATGCCGAAATTGACACGCAGCGTCTCCATCAGCAGGTTGGGGCCGCCTTTGTTATGCGCGGTGTTCAGACGGTTGTCGTCGTGCCCCGGGATCTTGACCCAGATGTCGCGCAGGAAAGAGGTCATGGTGATCTTGTTGGTCTTTTCGTTGATGGACAGCAGGATCATCGTGTCTGAGCGGCCGGTATTTCGGTTGGAGCGCGTGTCCAGCCCGATGAGCAGAATATTGGTGACGTTGTCGTCCTTGGGGATCTCCATGACGCCGCTGGGCAGGTCGATGGAGCTGACCGTATTGGACCGGGTGGGGTCGTAGTCGTCGTCGCTCTCCTCGTAGCCGCCCCAGACGCCGTCGTTATATCCCACCTTGGACACGAGGCTCCAGACGTAAGAAACGCCTACGAGCAGCACGGCGACCAGCGCCAGCGAGACGGAGGCGGTGATGATCTCCGCGCGCTTTCTGCCTTTGCGCCGCTTGGCGGGGCGCTTGGGCGCGGCCGATTTGCGAGAGGCGGGTTGCTTTGCCAATTTTGCCACTTCCTTTTGTTTTGCGCCGCCCTCCTGCAAGAGCCGTTGCCGAAGGGGATAACAGCAGCATTTGTATGAACCGAAAAGAAACGGTCAATGCTAGTGTATGCAGTTTTTGCGGGGTTAACGCTGGTAAACGCGGCGGTCAAACTCCTCGATATTCGCGTCGAAATCGATGACCAGCACCGAGCGCCGTTTGATGGTTTCGTTGGAATACGTCCCGTCCATCGGAATGCTCCACGAATTCAGGTCATAAGAAAGGTAGCTGAGCGCATTCATGAGCAGCGTGCCGAACTGCCCCTGCGAGAGGTTGGTGGTCACCTGCGGCAGGAATTGATTGAGCAGATCGTTGAGCTGCAGCAGATTCATGGTCTTGAGCTTTTCGAACACCTGCTCGAGCACCTTGCGCTGCCGCTCCGTGCGGCCGAAGTCGGAACCGACGTAACGGTTGCGCGCGTAAGCCAGCGCCTGCTTGCCGCTCAGATGCTTCATGCCGGCGCCGCCCTCGATGCGGTCCTGGCTGCGCGGCAGGTCGAACAGCTCCTCGTTCATGTCGCCGATATAGTCGTTGGCGATCTCGATCTCGCGCTCCGTCAGCTCGAGATCCACGCCGCCCAGTGTGTCGACGATAGAGATAAAGGAGAAGAAGTTGACGGAAATATATTTATCCACCTGGATGCCGAAATTTTTCTTGATGGTTTCCATCAGCAGGTCGGGGCCGCCGTACATATGCGCCGTGTTGAGCCGGTTGGGGCTGCCGCCGGGGATATCGACGTAAATGTCGCGCAGGAAAGAGGTGAGCGTGATCTCCTTCGTGCGGTCGTTGATGGACAGCAGGATCATCGTGTCGGACCGGCTGCGTTCGTCCGGATCGCGCGCGTCCAGGCCGATCAGCAGGATGTTGGTCACGTCGTCATCGTGCGGGATAGGCTCGGCGTCGGTGAAGTCCACGCCGCTGAGCGTGTCCGGCCCGCTGGCGTCCTCCTCCCCGTCGTCAATGCTCCAGTCAATATTCCACAGCCATTTTCCATCGGTATAGTTGACCTTGGACACCATGGCCCAGACATAGGAAACGCCGAACAGGAGCACGCAGATGAGCGTCAGAGAAACGGAGACCGCCACGATCTCCGCGCGTTTTCTGCCCTTCTTTTTTGTCGTTTTCCGACGCGTGTGGTTGGCCAAAACGAAGTCCCTCCTTGCATCCGGTACAAAGCATTGCATGCATATGCGGAGCGGGGGCAGCCGAGAACCGCGCGCGGCAAAAGCAGGCTTGTCCACACTCCGCAAAAAAATCGAAAAATGCCGATTCTTTGATAGCGTATTATACCACGGCCAAAACCCAAAGGTCAAACGATGATCGTGAATTTTATATGACAGGACTTGGAAAAACTGCCCAGAAAATCCTTTTTGCTGGCGCAGATTCGAACTTTTCCCAGCGAAATGGTGACAAATCCGAAAAAAACAGCGTGAATTCCGCGACGAAAGAATCGAAAATTGACAAAAATAGAAAAGATACCGCGGAATCAACCCCGATTTTCTGGCAAATACGACAAAAGCGCCGCGCGAATCCCGTCGATTGACAGAACTGGGCGGATCGAATATAATTACACTATCTTTACCTCAGCCACAAGGGCGGTTCGCACGGCGGTTTGGAGAGACTGGGGCGCGGTCGGGGACGCATTCCCCGACGGAGCAATGCGCACGGGCCGGGCGGCGCCGCGGAGACAGAAGAAAGGATGTTGAACGGGTGGCACAGGAAGCAGAAAAGCTGCAATATGCCGATATGCTCCAGACGGGAACGCATGCCTCCTCAGACGCCGGAGAAGCAACGACGGGAAACGGACAGGGCCGCAGCGCTGACAAGACGATGGAGGAGATCATCGCCGGGCTCGCGGAGCAGTTCCCCCAGACGCAGGCGGAATATCAGAAAAAGCCGGTGTACCGCGTCGTCAAGCGCGTGTTTGACTTTGTGGTGTCCTTGCTCGCGCTCATCGCGCTGTCCCCGCTGTTTCTGGTCATCGTGCTGCTGGTGCGCCGCGAGTCGCACGGGCCCGCGATCTATAAGCACCAGCGCGTGGGAAGAAACGGCAAACCTCTCAATTTATATAAATTCCGCAGCATGTATAACGACGACCGTCCGCTGGAGGAGATCTTCACCAAAGAGCAGATGGAGCAGTACCGCCGGGAATTCAAAGTCGACGACGATCCGCGCATAACGAAGATCGGCAAATTCCTCCGCCGCACCAGCATCGACGAGCTGCCGCAGCTGGTCAACATCCTCAAGGGGGAGCTGAGCCTGGTCGGGCCGCGCCCCATCACGGAGGATGAGACGCTTTTCTTCGGGGAAAAGCGGGCGCTGTATCTCGGCGCGATCCCCGGCTTGACGGGATATTGGCAGGTCAGCGGGCGCGGCAGCGGCGACACGACCTACCAGACCGGGCGGCGGCAGGAATTAGAGCTGTACTATGTGACGCACGCTTCGATCGGCTTTGACATCAAGATCCTTTTCTCCACCGTGTCGGCCGTGGTCAAGGGCGACGGCGCGCGCTGACCGCGCCGCAGCGCGGCGGGGAGCGCGGCGCGCGGGGCTAATCCGCGCCAGCCGCGGCGCAGCACCAGCACAGCAGCGCCGACACGGCCATGGCGCCCGCGGCGAGACAGATCCATAACAGCATCCCGGTTCCCTCCCTTCCATTCGCGTCGTTCGCGTCGTTCGCGCGCAGAGGGGGATGAATTCGTCCGGCCTGCCGCGCGCAGTCGTTACTTCATACTATGCGCGAAGGGGGAAAACAATGCTTGTCCGGCGATGGACGGAGCTTATTTTTGAACAATTTTGAAAGCAGATTTTTCGGCAGCACAGACAGGAATGCGGCGTGCTGCCGCGATTTTTGACCGCGGGCCGGCCGGCGCGCGGAGAAAGGATGAAGCAAATGGCGCAGTATGATTACCTCATTGTGGGTGCGGGCCTGTTCGGCGCGGTGTTCGCGCGGGAGGCGACGGACGCCGGCAAGCGCTGCCTGGTCATCGACCGCCGCGCGCACGTTGCGGGCAATGTCTATTGCGAGGAGATCGAAGGCATCCAGGTGCATCGATACGGCGCGCATATTTTCCATACGGACGACACGGCCGTGTGGCAATATGTGCAGCGGTTCGCGGAGTTCAACCGCTATACCAACAGCCCGATCGCCAATTATCACGGCGAGATCTATAACATGCCGTTCAACATGAACACCTTCCACGCGCTCTGGGGCGTCGTCACGCCGCAGCAGGCGCAGGAGAAGATCGAGCAGCAGCGGCGCGGCGCCGCCGAGCAGCCGCGCAATCTCGAGGAGCAGGCCATCCGCCTGGTCGGCACGGATATTTATGAAAAGCTCATCCGCGGCTATACGGAAAAGCAGTGGGGGCGCGCGTGCAGCGAGCTGCCCGCCTTCATCATCCGCCGCCTGCCCGTGCGCTTTACCTATGATAACAATTATTTCAACAGCCGTTACCAGGGCATCCCCATCGAGGGCTACACGGCGATGGTCGAGCGCATGCTCGCGGGGATCGAGGTGCGCCTGGAGACGGATTTCATCAAAGAGCGGGAGACGCTCGCCGCCCTCGCGGCGCGCGTGGTGTATACCGGCCCCATCGACGCGTATTTTGATTTTTGCTTCGGCCCGCTGGAATACCGCAGCCTGCGCTTCGAGACCGAAGTGCTTGACACGCCGAATTTCCAGGGCAACGCGGTGGTCAATTATACCGACCGGGAAACGCCCTTCACGCGCATCATCGAGCACAAGCATTTCGCCTTCGGCCAGCAGGAAAAGACGGTCGTGACGCGGGAGTATTCCGCCGAATGGACGCCCGGGACCGAGCCGTATTATCCCATCAACGACGAGCGCAACCAGGCGCTGTACGAGCGCTATCGCGCCCTCGCCGAGCAGGAGGCCGGCGTGCGCTTCGGCGGCCGGCTGGGGGAATATCGGTATTACGACATGGACAAGGTGATCGCCTCGGCGCTCGCCGCCGCCAAAGAAGAACTGGAGGGCTGACAAGATGGACATCAAGGTTTTGGTCGCTACGCATAAGCCCTACCGCATGCCCGAGGACGAGATGTACCTGCCGCTGCATGTGGGCCGCGAGGGGAAGGCGGATCTCGGCTTTGCCGGCGACAATACCGGCGACAACATTTCCGCCAAGAACGCCAACTACTGCGAGCTGACGGGGCTGTACTGGGCGTGGAAGAATCTTTCCGCCGATGCGGTCGGCCTCGCGCATTACCGCCGGCATTTCGTCGGCGCGGGCCGGGGGAGCGACCGGTTCGACCGCGTGCTGACCAAGCCCGAGGCCGAGGCGCTGCTCGCGCAGGCCGACGTGCTGGTGCCCAATCCCAGGCGCTATTACATCGAAACGACCTATGACCAGTATGTCCACGCCCACCACCGCGAGGGGCTCGACTGCGTGCACGACATTCTCCGCGCGCGCTATCCGGCCTATCTGCCCGCCTGGGACGCGGTCATGCGCCGCACCTGGGGGCACCGCTTCAATATGTTCATCATGAAGCGCCCGCAGTTTGACGCCTATTGCCAGTGGCTGTTCGACATCCTCTTCGAGGTGGAGGCGACCATCGACATCTCGGAATATTCCCCCTCCGAGGCGCGTGTGTTCGGGTATCTCAGCGAGCGGATGCTGGATGTGTGGCTGGAAACCAACCAGGTCCGCGCGAAAGAAGTCAAGGTGCAGTTCATGGAGAAGCAGAACTGGCTGAAAAAAGGCGGCAATTTCCTGCTGCGCAAGCTGCGCGGCGGCCGCCGGGAGGAAGCCTGAGCCGGCGGGCGCCGTGCGGAAGGCATGGGATACGACAAGAAAAGCCGTGGCAAGCCGCGCGGGAGCGCGCTGCCGCGGCTTTTTGTTATGGAAAAGCACGTAGACC
>CAJFTT010000007.1 GCA_904420005.1 Candidatus Tabaqchalia intestinavium
AAGGAAGCAGAGAGCGGGCGGCCCATGGGCCGCCCGCTCTCTGCTTCCTTATGAACGATCAATCCATAACCAGGAGAAGGATGATGACGATGATAAGGCTCATTGTGCACTTATCGCATCCGCCGAACAGACCGCATGCCATGCTTGTGCCCTCCTTTCCTAACCGCTTCATCCTCATCATATGTTGGGGCTGAAATTTGGTTCCAAAAGTAAAAACCATGAAAATCGAAGAAAAATTGCAAAAAAGATTAAAAACAAAAGAAAATAAGGGTATAAATTGATCTAGAAGCCGAAAATAAATGCAAGTTTGACCTTTTTTTGACCTTGTAAAACCTTCCAAAAAGGTTATAATAATACTTGAAGATCAGAAAAGGTCAAAAAGGAGGCGGCGACATGCGGATGAGCGAACTGATCGAGCGATGTATCCGGGAGATGCTGGAGGAATCCGGCTCGGTGGATATTCAGCGCAACGAGCTGGCGCAGAAAATGGGCTGTGTTCCTTCGCAGATTAATTACGTCCTGCATTCCCGGTTCCGCCCGGAATATGGATTTTTGGTCGAGAGCCGGCGAGGCGGCGGGGGGTATATCCGCGTCACGCGCATCCGGCTGGGCCAGAATCCGCTGCTGATGCATCTGATCAATTCCATCGGCGAGTCGATCGATGCGCAGTCCTGCCGGGTGATCTTGAAGAATCTGCAGGAGAACGGACTGCTGCGGGAGAAGGAAGCGGCCATCATGTCGGCGGCGCTCGCCGACCAGGCTTACCAGGCGGTGGAGCAGTCGCAGCGGGACGCGCTGCGCGCAGCCGTGCTCAAGAATATGCTGCTGACGCTGATTTGAATCAGCGCTTCCGGTGCATTATTACATTGAAGGAGGAATTTTTATGCTGTGTCAAAATTGCGGAAAGGCAAATGCAGTCGCACATATTACGGAAGTCATCAATGGGCAGAAAACAGAAAAACATCTGTGCGCCGAATGCGCGCAGAAGCTGGGATATACCCAGCCGGGCTTTATGCACTTCAATTTCGGGGATCTGCTGGGCAGCATGCTGGGCGTCCCCGTGCAGCACAGACGCGTAGAGGAGAATACGCAGCGCTGCCCCTTCTGCGGCATGACGCTGGAGGAATTCATCCGCACGGGCCGCGCGGGCTGCGCCACGTGTTACTCGACGTTTTACGACAACCTGATCGGCTCGATCGGGCGGATCCATGGCAAAACGGCCCACACGGGCAAAGTACCGCGCATCGCAGGCGCGAGCCTGCAGCGCGAGCGAGAGCTGGAACGGTTGAAGAAACAGCTTCAGGAAGCTGTCGACGCGCAGGAATACGAGCGTGCGGCGACGCTGCGGGATGAGATCCGCGCGAAGGAAGACAATGCACAACAGGAGGGGAACTGATCATGGCTGAAACGAAGAAAACGCAAATGCTGGATACAGCGGTGTCCACCCGTATCCGCCTGGCGAGAAACCTCGCCAATTACCCCTTCCCCCACCGTATGACCGCCGAACAGAAGGAAGCCGTGGTGCGGGAAGTCACCGACGCGCTGTTCTCCGCGAACAAAACAATCGGGCAGACCTTTCACGCGACGAAGATCGCGGATATGCCGCAGGCGGAGGCGCTCTATCTTGTCGAGCAGCACCTCATTTCCCCGGAATTCGCAGAGACGCCGGACGGCGTCGTGCTGCGGGATGACAGCGGGACGGTGAGCATCATGCTCAATGAGGAGGATCATATCCGCATCCAGGTCGTGCTGCCCGGCGCCGCGCTCGACGAGGCGATGGAGACCGCTAACCGTATCGACGACCTGCTGGATGAGAAGCTGCGCTATGCGTTTGACGAGCGGCTGGGATATCTGACCCAGTGCCCGACCAACCTCGGCACCGGTCTGCGCGCCAGCGTGATGGTGCATTTGCCGGTGCTGACCGACCAGCGGGCGATCGGCTCGCTGTCCGCGGCGCTCAGCAAGCTCGGCATGACGGTGCGCGGCATCTATGGCGAGGGCAGCGAGGCGCGCGGGAAGATGTATCAGATCTCCAACCAGGTTACGCTCGGCCTGAGCGAGCAGGAGGCGGTCGAGAGCCTCAAGACCGTCGTCGCGCAGGTCATGGAGCAGGAGGCGCAGGCACGGGAAAAGGTGTTTGCGGCTTCTCCCGCAGCGTTTGACCGCGTTTGCCGCGCGCTGGGCACGCTGCAATATGCGCGTCTGCTCAGCGGCGAGGAATTCATGGAGCTCGTGTCGGATGTGCGTATGGGCCTGTGCGCCGGCGCGCTGGAAGGCATGACGCCGGGCGATGTGGATCAGCTGATCGCCCAGGCGCAGCCGGCGACGATCCTGCACCGGCTGGGCCGGAACTTGAGCGCGCAGGAGCGCGACCGGGAACGCGCAGATTTCGTGCGGGCGGCGGTGCGCAGCGTGCAGCCGGCGGAATGAAGCAAACGGCGGATTGGAAGGATTGTTTTAATGCGGCCGGTCCCCGCAGCGTAAAGGACCGGCATGATTCATATACTAAAGAAAGCGTCGGCGCCCGGCGGTGAGCCGGGGCCGGCAATGGAAAGGGTGAAAGCATATGAACATCAACTTCACACAAAAGGCGCAGGAAGCGCTCAATCTTTCTCTCGGCGCGGCGCAGGCGCTGGGGCATAATTACGTCGGCAGCGAGCACCTTCTGCTCGGCCTGCTGGAGGAGAACACCGGCGTGGCGGCGCAGGTGCTGCAGAATGCGGGGGTCGACGCCGAAGAGGTGCGGCAGCGCGTGGTGGAGATTTCCGGCACGGGCGACAGCCAGAGCGTGTCTGCGGCGGATCTGACGCCGCGGGCCAAGCGCGTCATTGAGCTGGCCTTTTTCGAGGCGCGCAACCTCGGCAACAGCTATGTGGGCACGGAACATCTGCTCATGGGGCTGCTGCGCGAGGAGGATTCCGTCGCGGTGCGTATCCTCGCGGAAATGGGGCATAACCCGCGCGAGCTGTATGCGTCCATCCTGATGGCGCTGGGCAGCGACGAAGGGGAGAGCGCGCGGCGCGGCTATTCCGCCAAGGGCGCGCAGAAGGGCGCAGCCGGCGGCAAAGGCGGCAAGGATACCGCGATGCTCAACCAGTTCGGGCGCGACCTGACGGAGATGGCCCGGGAGGGCAAGCTCGATCCCGTCATCGGCCGGGATAAGGAGATCGAACGCGTGATCCAGATCCTGTCCCGCCGCACAAAGAACAACCCCTGCCTGATCGGCGAGCCGGGCGTCGGCAAGACGGCCATCGCCGAGGGCCTGGCGGAGAAAATCCGCGATAATCTTGTGCCTGAAACGCTCAAGGATAAGCGCATTGTAGCGCTGGATCTCACCGGCATGATCGCCGGCACCAAGTACCGCGGCGACTTCGAGGACCGCATTCGCAATGTGCTCGAGGAAGTCAAAAAGGCGGGCAACATCATCCTGTTCATCGATGAGCTGCACACCATCATCGGCGCGGGCGCAGCGGAAGGCGCCGTGGACGCGGCGAATATCCTCAAGCCGTCGCTTGCCAGGGGCGAGCTGCAGGTCATCGGCGCGACGACCATTGATGAATACCGCAAGTATATCGAGAAGGACGCCGCGCTGGAGCGCCGGTTCCAGTCGGTCATGGTAGGCGAGCCGAGCGAGGAGGAAGCGGAACAGATCCTGTTCGGCCTGCGCGACAAATATGAAGCGCATCACAAAGTCAAAATCACTGACGAGGCAATCCGCGCCGCCGTCAAGCTGTCGCACCGGTATATCGGCGACCGGTTCCTGCCGGATAAGGCCATCGACCTGGTCGACGAGGCGGCTTCCCGCGTGCGGCTGCGGAATTTCACCGCGCCGCCCGACATCAAGGCGCTGGAGGATAACCTCAAGCGCGTCGAGGACGAGAAGGTCTCCGCCGTGCGGGAGCAGAACTTTGAAGCTGCGGCGAAACTGCGCGACGAGGAAAAAGAACTCCGGGAGAAACTCGAGACGCAGCGCCGCGACTGGAAAAAAGAAAGCAGCGCGTCTACCGACAGCGTGGGCGAGAAGGAGATCGCGGAGATCGTCTCGCAGTGGACGGGCGTGCCCATCACCCAGCTGACCGAGGAGGAGAGCACACGCCTGCTGCACATGGAGGAGGTGCTGCACGAGCGGGTCGTCGGCCAGGATGAGGCGGTGTCCGCCGTCGCGCGCGCCATTCGCCGCGGCAGAGTGGGGCTCAAGGATCCCAAGCGCCCGATCGGTTCGTTCATCTTCCTCGGCCCCACGGGCGTCGGCAAGACGGAGCTGTCCAAGGCGCTGGCGCAGGCGCTCTTCGGCGATGAAAATGCCATGATCCGTATTGATATGTCGGAATATATGGAGAAGCATTCGGTTTCCCGTATGGTCGGTTCGCCTCCGGGCTATGTCGGCCATGACGAGGGCGGCCAGCTGACCGAGCAGGTGCGCCGCAAGCCTTACTGCGTCATCCTGTTCGACGAGATCGAGAAGGCGCATCCCGATGTGTTCAATATGCTGCTGCAAATCCTCGAGGACGGCATCCTGACCGATTCGCAGGGCCGGCGCGTCGACTTTAAGAATGCGGTCATCATCATGACCTCCAACGTCGGCGCCCGCATGATCACGGAGAAGAAGCAGCTGGGCTTCGGCACCGGGGACGGCAATGCCCGCAGCAATGAGGAAATCCGCGAGGATGTTATGGGCGAGCTGCGCCGGGCCTTCCGGCCGGAGTTTCTCAACCGGATTGACGACATCATCGTGTTCACGCAGCTGACGCAGCCGGAGATCGAGGAGATCGCGCGCCGTATGCTCCAGTCGCTCGCCCGGCGGGCCAAGGATCTGGAAGTGGATATTTCCTTCGACGAATCGGCCGTGCAGTATGTCTCCAAGGCGGGATTTGATCCGGTTTATGGCGCGCGGCCGCTGCGCCGCACGATCCAGAACAAGATCGAGGACGCGCTGTCGGAGAAGCTGCTCGACAAGAGCATCGACAAATCCAAGCCTGTCACCGTTGTGGCGGAGAACGACAAGATCGAGTTCCGGCAATAAACGGGCAGACAAGAAAAGCAAGAGCGGGGACGCTTGGCGTCTCCGCTCTTTTCTGTGCAGTGCTCGGCGTCAGAAGCGCAGAATCGAAGGTTTTATTGCCCGCTGCGCCGCATTCGACAGGAAAACTGAAACTTTTGGTGAAATCTGCAAATCTTGTCAGAGGGGATATTGATTTTCACGGCGCGGCGTATTATAATAAAAAGGATTTCGATAATAGCGGGAGCGAACGGGAGGAAGGAAAATGTCCAAACCAAAGACAATTGGCGTCCTGACCAGCGGCGGCGACGCGCCTGGCATGAACGCGGCAATTCGTGCGGTGGCGCGCGCGGGTATTACCAAGGGAATGCGCGTGATGGGGATCCGCCGCGGCTATAACGGACTGATCAACGGGGACATGTTTGAGATGAATCTCCGCAGTGTTTCCGATATCATTCATCGCGGCGGCACCATGCTGTATACGGCGCGCTGCGCGGAATTCAAAACGCAGGAAGGGCTTAACAAGGCGCTGCAGGTATGCCGCGACGTGGGGATTGAAGGCCTTGTCGTCATCGGCGGCGACGGTTCGTTCCGCGGCGCGCGTGACCTGTCCCTGCTGGGGCTGCCGTGCGTGGCTATGCCCGGCACGATCGACAATGACATCGGCGCGTCGGATTATACCATCGGCTTTGATACCGCGCTCAATACCGTCATGGAGATGGTGGACCGTCTGCGCGACACGTCCCAGTCGCATGACCGCTGCTCGGTCGTGGAGGTCATGGGCCGCCG
Organism: Candidatus Tabaqchalia intestinavium; assembly: GCA_904420005.1. Taxonomy (GTDB): domain Bacteria; phylum Bacillota; class Clostridia; order Oscillospirales; family CAJFTT01; genus Tabaqchalia; species Tabaqchalia intestinavium. The sequence continues at coordinate 5,789 of CAJFTT010000007.1, forward strand.
CGCAGGGTATCTTGCGCTGCATGCTGGCATTGCGGTCGGCGCCACGGCGATTATCGTCAACGAGGTACCCTACGACTTTGAACGGGACATCGTGCAGGTCATGCTCGACACCGCCAAGACCGGCAAGAAGCATTTCATCATCATGGTTTCTGAGGGCGTCGGCGGCGTCGCCAAGCTCGCGGAGGATATTCAGCAGCGCACAGGTATCGAGAGCAAGGCGACGATTCTCGGCCACGTCCAGCGCGGCGGTTCTCCGACGATCCGCGACCGCTATACCGCCAGCCTGATGGGCTACCATTGCGTTGAGCTGCTCGATCAGGGGATCGGCAACCGCGTCGTGGTGCTCAAAAAGGACCAGGTGCTCGACCTGGATATTTACGAGGCGTTGCAGATCAAGAAGGATTTCCCGGTGGATATTTTCAAAATTGCGCACGAAATCTCCATTTGAACGCATACAATGCAATAGGATTGAGGAAAGGGCAGGCGAAAAGACCTGCCCTTGCTTTTGACAATTTTGGAAATTTTGGGGTATACTAGCAGCAGAAGACAGAGTCAGTCAATCACGGGCCGCCGGGGATCGATCGTGCGGGCCGAAGGAATGCGGGGATGAAGATGCACGACAGTCTGACAGGGAAAAAACGGATTCATTTCATCGGCATCGGCGGCGCGGGCATGTGCGCGCTGGCGGAGATTTTGCACGGGGAAGGTTTCACCATCACGGGTTCGGACAACAACGAGAGTGACAACCTCGCGCGTGTGCGAGAGCTGGGGATCCCCGTGACGTTGGGGCATCGGGCGGAGAACGTCGGGGACGCCGAGCTGGTGGTGCACACCGCGGCGGTGCATGAGGACAATCCCGAGATGCAGGAGGCCCGGCGGCGCGGCATCCCTGTGATCGAGCGCGGGCCGATGCTCGGCGAGATCAGCCGGCGGTACAAAAACTGCGTCGCGGTGAGCGGCACACACGGCAAGACGACAGCTACCTCCATGATCACGCAGGTGCTCGTGATGGCGGGATTCGACCCCACGGCGGCGATCGGCGGGCGGCTGCCCTTCATCGGCGGCAATTCGCGTCATGGGCAGAGCGACATCATGGTGTGCGAAGCCTGCGAATATGTCAATTCTTATTATTCCATTTCGCCTGCCGTCGCAGTGGTGCTCAACATCGACTCCGATCATCTGGAGTTTTTCAAGACGATTGACAATCTCGTCGCTTCCTTCCGTCAATTTGCCGGCAGCGCCAGCCGCTGCATAGTCTATAACGGCGACGACGCGCGCACCTGCCGCGCGGTCGAGGGGCTGGAGAAGCCGACGGTTACCTTTGGCCTGACGCCAAAAAATGATTTTTATGCGGAGAATATCCGGGTCAATGAGCGCTGCCGCACAAGTTTCGATGTGTATAGCCGCGGCGAGCGCGTGGCGCAGGTGCAGCTGCAGGTGCCGGGGGAGCATAATGTGCTCAACGCCCTGGCCTGCGTCGCGGCCTGCCGCGTGCTGGAGGTGCCCTATGCGGATATCGAGCGCGGGCTGGACGCGTTTGCCGGCGCGCATCGCCGGTTTGAGCGGGTGGGAGAATTCGGCGGCGTGGTGCTGGCGGATGACTATGCCCATCATCCTGCGGAGCTGGCCGTCACGCTGCGCGCGGCGAAGAGCATGGGCTACCGGCAGGTGTGGGCGGTGTTCCAGCCGTTCACGTTTTCGCGCACTTATATGCTGCTCGACGATTTTGCCGCCGCGCTGAAAATCGCAGACCATGTGGTGCTGTCGCCGATCATGGGTTCGCGGGAGGTCAACACGTATGACATCCATTCCGAGGACTTGGCGGCCAAGATTCCGGGCTGTGTCGCGCTGGATTCGTTCCAGGCTGTGGCCGATTACGTCAAGGCGCACGCGCAGCCGGGCGATCTCGTGATCACGCTGGGCTGCGGCGATATTTACAAGGCTGGGCGGCTGATGCTGGAGGCATGAAGCGCGCGGCGAGAACCATATTTGTATGCATAGCAAGAGGCGGGGCTGTCATCTGGGGATGACGGCCCCGCCTCTTGTTTTTTCGGACGAAGCGGCGCGGCGCTGGGAGAGGGCGTGCCGCAGAAAAGACATCCTCCGTCGGAGAAAACGGGGGAGAAAGCAGGGCGAGCCGGTGGCAGCTCCCGGTTTGCCCTGCTTTATTATGCTTTGTTACTCTCGACGGGCAAAAAGCGATGCGCCCAGCGGCCGGAATGGACACAGGCACGCATCAGCGCTCGGCGGGCGTCAGCCCGCTGTCCGTTCCAGCCGCCGCTGGGCGCGTTGCCTCTTGTCCACCGAGGGGTACCCGCATTTCTTGCAAAATCCACTATATCCGGCAGCAGGTGCGCTACCGGATTATGCCGGATGCAGCGCTGCTCAAAAATAAGGACGCTGTTTTTTGATTTTCCTGTCCCTTTTCAAGGCTGAATCTGCAATTAGTATGAGGAAGGGGGTGAACGGCGTGGAGGATGTACGGCTGCTGGAACTCTTGGACACCAGCCCGGCCGACGGAATGGAGCTGCTCAAAAGCCTGTATGGGGAACCGGTGCGCTTGGCCGCTGCCCAGCAGCTGAGCTGCGCGAAAGATGTGCAAGCCTGTGTCCAAGATACTTTTGCGGACTTTTATGCGCGGCGCAAACAGTTCGACCCTTCCAAAGGAAGCTTGCGGGGATACCTGATCACCATCTCCACACGCAAGGCCATCCGACGCTGGCGCAGCGGTCAGCGACAGCGGCCGGATAAATAGCGCCGCCTGGAAGTGAATGGGCAAAAATGCAGAGAAAAAATCAAAGGGGCGATGCCGTGCCGTTTAGAGTTCCTTTTCGACCGGCGTCATAAAGAACCGGCGCTTTACCCAGGCGGTAAAAAGTTATTTGCAGCAACACTCCAACACACAAACAAGAAAAGGTGATATATCGTGCTTATTCTGATCATTGCAGCCATCGCTTTCATGTTCCTGGGCTTTTTTGCCTACAACTCCCTGCGCAGAAAATATGCCGGCACCATCGGCGTTGGCGGTTCCTATATCATTTTGCTCGGTGTGATGCTCCTGTTTTCCAGCATCGGCCAGATCATCGGCGCGATCTCCGGGGAGTCGAACGTCTCGGCGCTGGAAATCGTCCTGGGGGTGGTCGTCATGCTCCTCTGCCTGGGATATATGGTATTCGTCATGCTGACCCGCTGCGAAACGGTTGCGCAGCGCATTCTGCTGCCCTTCGCAGCCTGCCTGATCGGCTTCGGCTTCATCTGGCGGCTCCTGGCGTCCATTGTGGCCCATGTGCCCATGGAAAGCGGGGAGCACGCCGAAGGCGCTTTTCCTGCCATTCTTTATGATCCCAGTGAAAACCAGTTCCGTTTGCTCAACGAAGGCGGCGACAACGCCACATACTACTGCGATAAGACCGGTCAGCAGATTTTGTTTTATAAATCCGACCTGGCGGACGGACTGCCCAACGGCTGGCGTCGCGGCTGATCGGATACAATCCAATACATAGGAAAGGGATGCGGATAATGAAATATGCAAGGCCTGTCCTCGCCATCTTAACGGCCGCTGCCTGCCTGTTGACCGGCTGCGCGGGAACGGATGCGCCTGCCGGCTCGCAAGGTGCAGCCGGAACACCTCAGGCGGAAACAGCCATTGTGGATTATGTGGCGGCGGCCATGAAAGCCGGCGATTGCCTGACTTCCTCCAACTATTTTCTCGCGGAGGATGGCTCCGTCCTGACCTGTAAGGAGGACAGCTGGGGCGATTTCGCGGCCGACGCCGCGACGATCGCAAACAAAAAGAAGCTGGCGGTATCCGCCAGCCGCATGACCGTGTTCACCCTGACCCGGGACGGCGATCTGTACTACCGGAAGGAAAAGGTGGCCGAAGGGGTGGAGGACATCGTCTATGCCACCACGAACGTCAACGAAGAAGGTCGGTTCCTTTCCGGAGACAAGGTGTATCGTGTCTCCTGCACGGATGCCGGCAATGTCAATGCTTCCCTCCGGGAATCTTCCCCGGAGAACTATGTCGATGTCAGCGGCGGCAAGACGGTGACGCTGTTTGCGTGGAACAACAATTTTCGGAATTTATCCACCGAAAAGGGCACGCCGGTGTCCGGTACACTGGCCGGTCTCGGGGTGGATAAGCACGACTTTTTCCTTCTTGACGGAGAGGGGCGGGTTTTTCTCGAAGGCGGCAGCGGCACTGACTATACGGGCATGGAATGCTTCGGTTGGAAGGACATGGCGGTGATCGGCGCGGCCAAGTATATGGAGGAGCCAACGCTGACTGTTGCCGGGATCCAGCGCGACGGGACGGTGCTGGCGTGCGGCGATTATGCGCAGGATATTCTCAGCTGGGGGCCGCTTGCCGATCTCAGCATGTCTGACGGAATGATTGTCGGCCTCACCAAGGACGGCTCGCTTAAAATGACCGGACAGTATGCGGAATTCATGGCTGACGAGGTAGAGAGCTGGACGAACATCGCGGCCGTCCAGGTGGGAAGCACCTCCAAAATCCAGGCGATCGTCAACGCAGTCGGCGCCGACGGCACGTTTTATCATTTGGAATACGATTCCCGCTGGACGGAGCTCACCGTCGGCGTGCTCCGTCCGGACGCCGGATCGGCGGGAAACGGCGCTCGGTGGTTCCGGTACGCCCCGGACGGCACCGTATCCCGCACCGGCGATACCGGCGGATGGGAGCCATACGAGGCGGACTGAGACTTATTTTATAGAGAACCATGAGAAAAGGAGTGGTTATAACCATGAAACAGAAAACTGGGAAAATGCTGTTGGCGGCGGCTGTCGCCGCCATGTTACTGGTGACTTCGGCCTGCGGAAGCAGCCCGGAAGATCCCCCATCGGCAGACGCTTCGGGCAGCACCTCTGCCGGAGAGCAAACAGAAGGCGGGAAGGCGGCCTATACCGACACCTATGATCCGGAGGCCCTGTTCCGGTACGGGATGACCCCGGCCAAAGACAAAGAAACCGGAAAATATGGGTATAAAAACGAGGCGGGACAATGGGTGATCGAGCCGCAGTTCACCATGGCCAATGATTTTCAGGTCAACAAAACCGCCTTTGTCCGTACCGGCAGCAATAAGGATGAGTATCGCCTGATCGACCGGGACGGCGCCTTTGTTTCGGATTATATTTTCAAACGGTATACCGACGATCTGGAATTTGCCCCTAACGGCATTGCGGTGGGAAAGGTTTGCCAGGCGGACGGCACGGAGCTGGGGCACGGATATTTCTATCTGGAAAACGGGGATATCCAGTTTGTGAAGCGGGAAGAGACTACCCTGTCCGGATTCTCCAAAGACGGCTATGCCGTTGTGGACAACAAGGCGGTCATCAACGACAAGTTTGAATATGTGATACAGCCCCAGGAGGACTGGTACATGATCCGGGTATCCAACGGGCTGATCGGCGTCGATTATCAGAAAGCCAAAAAGGGCTATCCGGAACGCGGGTATATGGATGTAAACGGCAATATTGTGATCCGGGGCTTTCGGTTCTCGACCGGCTTCTTTGCGGATAACGGCATCGCCGTGGCGGACGACAAGCTGATTGACAAAAGCGGCAATGTGGTGTTTGACATCGCCGACACCCACTATTCCGACATCACCAGCGACTTTACCAAGTCCGACTGGGTGGAGGTGTCCTGGCACGGCGCCAACCGGGGCGGCACCGATTTCAATTTCGTCAACGCCAAGGGGGAATATTTCTTCCCGACGGATGCTTATGAGCATTCCCACATGGATGGTATGCTGGCCATCAAGCATGGGATTTATGTAGGGCCGGCGCCGGTCCTCCGGGACGAACAGGGAAACATCACCGGCATCGGCGGCAGCGGCGACTACGCGACGGTGGCCGTCAACGAGCAGCTGGAAATTCTGTATATCCCCCGAGAAAAGGGAATCCAGGATGTGGGGGCTTATTACTCCGACGGTTATGCGCTGGCGGAAAACGAGGATGAACAGCGCGTGATTGTCGACCGGGAAGGCAATATTGTAATGGAAAAATGATTTTGGCTAAGGGGCTGTCTTATTATGACAGCCCCTTAGCTTTTAATCGTAAATTGAAAATTCAGGGGAAATAACAAAAGCGGCATGGCGCGCCCTCACAGATACCGCCATGCCCCTAAAAATGCGTAACCTTGATCGTCCTCCGTCGATCTCTTTTCAAAAAGGAAAACGGCAGCCTTGAAATGGCTATGGAGAACCGCCGCCTGGCTTTAGTTTGGGCGCATATCGACCCAGCCGCCAATCCGACGGTTTTTATGTGCCGTTTCCGTTGGCGGCTGGTGAATAACAGTAGAGTTTCAAAATGCTTATCATGCGAAGCCGATTCTTCTCTGTGCAGGCCAAGGGCAATCCCGCCATTGGCCGCTGTCTTGTTCTGCTTTTCCCGTCAACAGATCCGTGGCGGCGTCTGCAATATAGCCCAGGTAACTTCCAGCGGAGCTGTCACCACATAGCAATTTCCACATAAGACCGCCAAAAAGATAAGACTGCGCAAATTCACGCCAGCTATGTAGTTCCTCCACAACCTTTTGAGAGAGATCCCAGAGAATGCCGACAGCTTCGCTTTCCGTGAGCCAGCCCAAATAGCATCCCCAACGGGTCAGCATCGCCGCCCGGCCGATATCCCATCCAGCCATAAAGCCAGGAGCGTATTGACTTTTATACCGTTGTGCAAACCGCCATGCCCGCCTGGCAGACGCACGGTCATCCTCGTCCATGCTTTCGTCCATCACCGCCTCCGGCGAGGACGCCTCGCTATAAAGCTGATACCGCAGGATATAGCCCTCCTGTGTTAAATAGCGAATCATATCCAGCAGATCGCTACGACCATTTATCCCCCAGGAGCGGCGTACAAGGGATACGATTTTCTGTTCCATAACGGGGATGTGTTCCTCCACATCCATACCATCCAGATTGTGGTCGTTCAGGGTCGATATAATACCAGACAGCAAGACGCCAAAACGTTCCCATTTTGCGTCATTTTTTTGGTAAGGGATCGGTTCTGGCTCAGGGAGAGCTGCAAGCCGAGCCATTGTTTCATCCAAGGTAATGTAAAGGTTTTGCTCCAGTTCCAAATTCCATGCGGGCTCTTCCTCTTCGGCGTCATCCTCCGTCTCCAGCATTTCCAGCGCCGCCGCGAGAACGCCCATATCTTCTCCAAAAAGCTGCCCCATCAAATTCTCTGTAGTGGAAGCAGTAGCCTCCTCGACTTTCTCCTTGACCATTTTTTGTAATAGTTCCTCGTTGACAGCCATCTGTGCCATGCCGTCAGCTCCGAATATCTGCCCAAGGATTTCTACTTGCCGCTCAGTGCTGGCATGGATCTGTTCCTCTTCCTCGGCGGCAGATGGTGATGCTTCTTTTTCAGGGCTGGAAACCTCGATGTTATTAACCAGTTCCTCGCTTTTTTCAAAAGTCTTTTTCATCGCATCAGCGGCCTTCTCGCGGGCCTGTTGCGCCCGTTTCCTAATTTCGTTTATATCCATCATTCTTTCTGTCCTCCTCATCCGGGGGAAGCGTATGCCATGCCGGAGGCTTTTGGCGGCGAGCTAATAGCTTTTTGATCCACCGCACTGTGGTTTCTATAAAATGAAACCACAGATTACCCAATATAACGACCGCCAACAGCAACAGCAGGATCGCTCCCATTTCGCCAAAAGGCATTTTTACCTCACTTTGTTGCAAATTTATTCATAAAGAATTCAGTAAAGGCAGCCAGCTCTTCATCCTGCGACACATAAACATACAGTTTTTCCTCTTCCAGCCAGTCATAGGCGTGGATACCGATATACCCTTTTTTGTCTGGGTAAATGACAAACGCATCGGTAGGGTACTTGTTACGATAGGCTTTCAAAATTTCAGAGCGGCGATAGTAGGTCGGATCACCACAGCCGGAAAGATCGGGTACCGTGGGAACGACCACAAT
>CAJFTT010000008.1 GCA_904420005.1 Candidatus Tabaqchalia intestinavium
CCCGCGGCCCGCTTTGCTTCGATTTTCTTTAGAAGGCGCGTCTGCTTTACACGCTTCTTTACGCCATCACGGCGCGACGACGCTGCACAGATCGGAGAAACGGCGCAGCGCCGGTGTGCCGGGCGGCACCGTGCCATAGCCGTACGCCGCATGCAGGAACGCGACGCCCGCCTGCTGGCAGGCTTCGTAGTCGCCCATTGTATCGCCGACATAAAGCGGCGCTGTCAGATGGTTGCGATCGGCGAGCAGGCGGATATTTTCGCCTTTCGGGCGCCCTGTACGCCCGGCGTATTCATAATCCTCAAAATAATGCCCAAAGCCGTAATGCGCAAGAAACGCCTCGACATAACCGGCCTGACAGTTGCTGACGATGAACAGGCGATGCCGATGGGAAAGCGTTTGCAGCGTTTCCTCCAGCTTGTCGTAAAGCTTCGCTCCATGCACGCGCAGATACTCGCACTCTTCCTCGCAGCAGACGCGCAGGATTTCGTTGCGCATCGCCTCCGGCTGCTCCGGGAAGAAAATGCCGGCGATCTCCTCGAGCACCTTGCCCATCACGGCGCGCAGGTCGGCCCCGGTGATTTCCCGCCGCTTGGTGGGATAGCGCGCAAGCGTCTTTGTCCAGCATTGCGCCAGCACGTCGGACGCGTCCCACAGCGTCCCGTCCATGTCGAAAATGATTCCATCCGCATGCAGCATCCAAAGATTCCTCCTTTTTCACTTCCGCGTTCCAGTCTACCAATTTTGCGCGCCTTCGTCAAGAAAAATCCCGGGCGGGAATGGTTTTATTTGACATCGATCTGGTTTTAGGGTACAATAAAGCAAAAATGAATTTACGCACAGATGCCAAGAGGAGGAGCCATGGAACCGAAGTTCAAACGGGTTTTGCTCAAATTGAGCGGGGAAGCGCTCGCCGGGGGGAAAGACTCCGGGCTGGATTATGAGACGATTGTGCGCTATTGCAAAAGCATCAAGAAATGCGCCGATCTCGGCGTGCAGATCGGGATTGTGGTCGGCGGCGGCAACTTCTGGCGCGGCCGCAGCAGCGGGGACATGGATCGGACCCGCGCGGATCATATCGGTATGCTGGCGACGGTTATGAATTCTCTCGCGCTGGCCGATGCACTCGAGCATCTGGGCGTCGAGGTGCGGGTGCAGACCGCGATCGCCATGCAGCAGATCGCTGAGCCGTATATCCGCCTGCGGGCGATGCGGCATCTGGAGAAAGGGCGCGTGGTGGTGTTCGGCTGCGGGACGGGCAATCCCTTCTTCTCGACGGACACGGCGGCCGCCCTGCGCGCGGCGGAGATCGACGCGGAGATCATCTTCAAGGCGACCAACGTCGACGGCGTTTATGACAGCGACCCGAGGAAAAATCCGGACGCCAAGCGCTTTGATACGCTGACCTATTCGGATGTGCTGCGGCTGGGGCTGGGCGTGATGGACAGCACGGCGACGGCTATGTGCAAGGATAACAATATCCCCATTTTGGTATTCAGTCTGGAGGATCCGGACAATATTGTCAGAGCGGTGATGGGCGAAACCATTGGAACTTTGGTGAAGGAGGATTAACGAACATGGCAGACATTGCGAAATACAAAGTCAAAATGCAGAAAACTGTGGGCGTTCTGGAGAACGAATTTGCGGCGGTGCGCGCAGGGCGTGCGAACCCGGCGGTGCTGGATAAAATCCTGGTGGATTATTACGGCACGCCGACTCCGATCAACCAGATGGCGGCCATTTCCGTCTCGGAGGCGCGGGTGCTTGTCATTCAGCCGTGGGACGCCAGCACGCTCAAGTCGATCGAGAAAGCCATCAATACAGCCGACATCGGCATCAATCCGCAAAATGACGGCCGTGTGATCCGCCTGGTGTTTCCGCCGCTGACGGAGGAACGCCGCCGCGAGATTGTCAAGAGCATCCATAAATTCGGCGAAGACGCCAAGGTTGCCATCCGTTCCATTCGCCGCGATGCGATGGACACCTTCAAGGATCTGAAGAAAAAGTCTGAAATCACGGAGGATGACCTCAAGGATACGGAAAAGAAAGTGCAGGACCTTACGGATAAATTCTGCAAGGAGATCGACGCCCTGACGGCGGAGAAAGAAAAAGAAATCATGGCGGTTTGAGGCATCACAGCGTCAGACCGGCCCCTCAAAGCGCGGGACGGCCCCTTCCGGCTCGTCCCTTGCGCTTATTTTCGGCCTGTTTGACGGGAACGGAGAAGGGCATATGGGTTCAAAGCAGAAGCTGTTGCCCCGCGAACGCCTGCCGCGGCACGTCGCCATCATCATGGACGGCAACGGGCGCTGGGCCCGCCGACGTGGGATGCCCCGCCAGATGGGGCACCAGCGCGGCGCGAAGGTGTTCCGGGAGATTTCGCTGTATTGCGCAGACCGCGGCCTGCAGGTGTTGACGGTTTACGCCTTTTCGACGGAGAACTGGTCCCGCCCGCAGAAAGAGATCGACACGATCATGGATCTGCTGCGGGATTACCTGCGCGATGCGCTGACCATCTTCCGCGATAAGAATGTGCGGGTGCATTTTCTGGGAGACGTGTCTGTGCTGGCGAAAGATATTCAGGACATGATCCGCGAGACGGAAGAGAGCATGCATGTTCATGACGGCATGATCCTCAATATCGCAATCAATTACGGCGCACGCGCGGAAATTGTGCGCGGCGTGCAGCAGATCGCCTGGGATGTCAAAAGCGGCAAGCTGCCGCTCGATGCGATCAATGCGGATTTGCTCTCCCAGAAGCTCTATACAGCCGGCCAGCCCGATCCGGATCTGATCATCCGGCCGAGCGGGGAGCTGCGGCTGTCGAATTTCCTCCTGTGGCAATCGGCCTATTCCGAGCTTTGGTTTTCCGACGTCTTGTGGCCAGACTTCAAAGTTGCGGATCTGGAACAGGCGTTTTGGGACTATGACCGGCGCAACAGGAGGTTTGGAGGTGTATGAACCTGAAAGTTCGTTTATGGACGGCCGCGGTGGCGATTGCCTTCGGCCTGACGGCGATCATCCTCAACGCCTATATCGGCTATACCGTGGCGATCGCCTGCGCCGTGATTGCGGCGGGCTGCGTGTTTGAGCTGCTGCGCTGCATGGGGATCACGTTCCGCTCTCCTTTTTTCTGGTGCGCTGAGGCGTATACGCTCGGCATGCTGCTGGTGTTCACGCCGGACTATACGTCGGTCGCGCGGCTGCGTTATATTCAGGCCGCGCTGTGCATACTTCTGATTTTGAGCGCGGTTATTTGCGCGCTGGTCGTCAGGAAAAAGGATGAGCGGGGGAAGATCGTGTTCACCGCGGCGGTGACGGCGCTGATCACGGTCGGTTTCTGCTGCATTGCGTTCTGGTCGACGCTTTATGTCATGCAGGATGGCGTGCTGCCGATCGTGCCGCTTGTGGTGCTGCTGTTCTGCCTGCTCGGCGGCTGGATTTCCGATACCGGCGGATATTTTATCGGCTCGAATTGGGGCAAGCATAAGCTTGCGCCCAAGATCAGCCCCAAAAAATCCATCGAGGGCCTGATCGGCTCGATCGTTTCGGTGCCGCTGGTGTTTCTCGGCGTGGCCTGGGGCGCGGAAGCCATTGCGCGCGGCCAGGGCTGGGCGTTTGAGGTTTCCTATCCGCTGGTGCTGCTGCTGGGGCTTGCCTGCTCGTTTGTCGCTACGGGCGGTGATCTGGCCTTCTCCATCATCAAGCGTTATCGCGGAATCAAGGATTACGGCTCCATCATGCCGGGACATGGCGGGTTCCTCGACCGCTTTGACAGCGTGATTTTCACCTCCATTTTCGTCACGCTGGCGGTGGCGCTGGTGCCGGTGTTCCGCGATTTCAGCGTGATCTGAACTGGGACCTGGAGAGTATTAATCAGGTGGGGCGGTGCATACTATAATGAATATTTCCCTGTTGGGTTCGACCGGCTCCATCGGCACGCAGGCGTTGGATGTGGCGCGGCTGTTGGGCAGCCGGATCGTGGCGCTCACGGCCAACACAGATGTGAAAACCATGGAAGCGCAGATCCGCGCGTGGCGGCCGGAGTTCGCCGCGATGGTGGACGAGGCAGCCGCCCGGGATCTGGCTGTGCGGGTGCGCGATCTGCCGACCAAGGTGCTGTCCGGCCGCGCGGGCGTGTGCGAATGCGCGACGCTCGAGAGCGCGGATGTGGTGCTCAACAGCATTGTGGGCGTTGCCGGTCTGCTGCCGACCTATACGGCTGTGCGCGAGGGAAAGACGCTGGCGCTGGCCAATAAAGAGAGCCTTGTCGCGGGCGGCAAGCTCGTGACGGAGACGGCGGCGCGCAGCGGCGCGACGATCCTGCCGGTGGACAGCGAGCACAGCGCGATCTTCCAATGCCTGCATGGAGAAGCGCGCGGCAGCGTCGAAAAAATTATTCTCACGGCGTCCGGCGGCCCGTTTTTCGGCAAAACGAGGGAGGAGCTGCGCGCGGTCACGCCCGCGCAGGCATTGCGCCATCCCAATTGGGACATGGGCGCGAAGATCACGATCGATTCCGCGACGCTCATGAATAAGGGCCTGGAATTCATCGAAGCGATGTGGCTGTTTGGCGTGACGCCCGACCAGATCGAAGTGGTGGTGCATCGGCAGAGCATCGTGCATTCGATGGTGGAGTTTCGCGACCATGCGGTGCTGGCGCAGCTCGGGGTGCCGGATATGCGCATTCCCATCCAGTATGCGTTGACCTATCCGTCCCGCCTGCCGTCGTCGGCCGCGCCGCTGCGGCTTTCGGATTACGCGTGCCTTACGTTTGAGGCGCCGGACCTTGCGACGTTTCCCTGCCTGCGTATCTGCATGGAGGCCGTGCGCGCGGGCGGGCTCAAGCCGTGCGCGGCCAACGCCGCGAACGAGGAAGCGGTGGCGCTGTTTTTGCAGGAGAAAATCCCGTTTCTTTCCATTGCCGACTTTGTGCAGCGCGCTGCGGAGGCGCAGCCTGCGGCCGATGCCGGCGATGTGGAGGAGATTCTGGCGGCCGATCAGGCGGCGCGCCGCCTGGTGAAAGAATCGATTGCAGCGAGGAGTTGATTGACATCGGCGTTGTGAGTATCCTGGTGGCGATCCTGGTGTTTGGGGTCATCATTTTTGTGCATGAGTTGGGCCATTTTATGACGGCCAAGATGTTTGGCGTGCAGGTCAATGAGTTCTCCATCGGCATGGGGCCGCGCCTGCTCAAATTCGGCAAGGGCGAGACGGAATACAGTCTGCGCCTGCTGCCCATCGGCGGCTTCTGCGCGATGGAGGGCGAGGACGGCGGCGAAGACGAGAATCCCCGTGCCTTTCACCGCAAAGCCAAGTGGAAACGCGCCATCATTCTGGTGGCCGGCGGGTTTATGAATATTGTGCTGGGATTTGTGGTGATGTATTTCATGACCGCGACGCAGCCGCTGCTTTCGACCACGATCATTTCAGGCTTTGACTCCCAGGCGGTCAGCAATCAGGTGCATGACGGCGGGGATGCGCTGCAGCAGGGGGATAAGATCCTCAAGATCAACAATACCCGTTGCAATGTGGACACGGACATCGTGTTTGAGCTGATGCGCGCGGAAGATGGGAAAGTGGATATGCTGGTGGAGCGGGACGGACAGCAAGTGCAGCTGCGCAACGTCCAGTTCGCCACCGAAATCGCGGAGGGAACCGAAACCTCTGTGGTCAGGATTGACTTCACGGTGTATGGCCGTGACAACACGCTCAGCCATCTGTTTGATACGCAGGGCAGGAGCTTTTGGGGACATGTCGGGCATATCTTTGTCTCCATTGGGGAGGTGGCTGCGGAGAGCTTTTTCAAGACGGTTTCCATCGTCAAGCTGGTGTGGGTATTGCTCATCGACATCATTACAGGCAAATATGGACTCAATGAGCTGGCCGGCCCCGTGGGAACGACCAGCGCCATCGGGGAAGCCGCCAGCGCAGGGCTCAGTTCTCTTCTGATGATCGCAGTGTTCATCACGATCAATCTCGGCATCGTGAACCTGTTGCCGTTCCCGGCGCTGGACGGCGGCCGTGTGGTGCTGCTGGGGCTGGAGGCTATCCGCCGCAAGCCGTTGAGCCCCAAGGTGGAGGGCGCGATCAATCTGGTCGGGTTTGGCCTGCTCATGGTGCTCATTGTCGTCGTTTCGTTCAATGACATCGCCCGGCTGATTTCGGGCGGCTGACGGATGGGGGCCCGTGCGGAATGCACAGGGCGGCCTCCCGTTGATAGCCGGCCCGCGGTGTGCCGGAGAATAGCCGCCGGGCTGCTTTATAGCAATGCAAAGCGAAAAGCCGATGCTTCTAAGACGGAAGCATCGGCTTTTCGCGTATGGGAAAGGGAAGCGGATGAACGTTTTTGTCAGATAATAGGCGGACAGGGCAATCACCGCAGCGCGAAATGCGGGCTGTCCATCAGCTCCTTCATCCGGCACAGACAAAACGGATGCCCCGCCGGATCGAGCATCACGCGCCAGTCGTCTGAAAACTGCGTAGCCGCTGGTTCCGCGCCGCACTGCACGGCGTGCGCGACCGCCTGCTCCAGATCGTCGACAGCGAAATCCATATGCGCCATCTGCTGCTGCGCGCCCGGCGCTTCCGGCCACACCGGCGGGACGTAATCGGGGTTTCGCTGGAACAGAATGCCCGGATAAGCGCCCTGCGGTGCGCCCGGCGCGCCCAAACAGGCCCAGTCCTCGTCATGGTAGGCGATTTCCCATTGCAGCAGCGCTGCGTAAAACTGCGCCAATTCGTAGGGTTGCGGACAATCGATCGTGAAAGCATACAGCTTGATTTTTGGTGTCTGTTTCATGGCTTGCCTTCCTTTCCATTCATTCGATTCCTGGGAAACATCTGGTTTTATTATACACCCTTAGCGGACAAAGGGAAACACGATTTTTATGCGGCCAAACAGCCGGCTGCGTTTTCCTCGCTCGTGGGCGCCAATCTTGCTGCCCTCACTTTTTAACACAAACGCCATGGCTCCCACAGCGGGAGAGAATGGGCAAGGGCGCGGCTTCTGGCAGGACGGCGGGCTGACGCTTGCCAGGGGTGAGAACGCAGCCCTCGCCCATTCCAGCCGCCGAATTTGTCCGCTTGGGGCAGCGAAATGAGGAGAATACAACAAGGCAAAACCATAAGGCTGCGCGGCGACTGGAGGCTCGGGCGGCGGGAGATACGCGGGACAACGGACGGGTTATGCGCCGCGTTTTGATGCGGGCCGCGCAAAACTGCAAAGCTGCGTGCATAAAAACGCGCGGCCGGGGAAAAATAAAAAGTAAAATCTGATCGATTGCCTGCCTCGGGCAGAACGCACTCCGGCGACCTAATCCGGCGCAGGCAAATGGGCTTGTCCCTGGTTCCCGGCTGGGGCTTCGGTCCGCGCTGTTGGACGGCTTCGGGCGCGAAACGGAGAAGACGCAAAGGAAAAGAGAATGAAATTGAAAAACTACGATTTTCCCATGCGCGGAATGCAGACGCATATTGCGCGCTCAAATAACAAGCCCAGTGGCAAGGAAAGGAGAATGAAAAAGCACTGCGCGTCAGGCTCTCACGCCGCAACCCTGTCTGCGTGTGCCCCGTCGCGCGTCAGGCTCCGCCGAGAGGCGTTCAGGATCCAAACGGGCGGCCGGCAGGACGGCCAAGGCAGTCGGGCGCGCGCCGCAGGAAACACAGTCGGATATCTATTTTGCCACGAAGAGCCGGGCTTCCGTTTGTCTGCCGAGGGGAACTTTATTGGAGAAAACAGCGGAAAACTCCAAAATTTTGGCCACTTTTTTGCAGGATGTACCCAACAAAATGGGAAATGATAAAATTGTATTGTTTTTTCGGATTTTCGTGTTATAATATCTCTATATGTAATGGAAAATACGCGGTCCGTGACGCGGCATTCTGACGTCCGTTGCCTCGTTGGAGGAGGAATGCGGCGGCGCGGCCGGTTTTTGCGAGCCCGAGCGGCTGGCGCTTATCAGACGATTTTTCGGCAGATATGCCCGAGACAGAAACGACAGAGGATGTGTATTCTTTTGGATAAATTTGTGATTAACGGCGGAAAGCGCCTTCAGGGAGAGGTCACCATCAGCGGTGCGAAAAACGCAGCGGTCGCGATCCTGCCGGCGACGGTTCTGGCGGATGGACCCTGCCGCATTGAGAATGTCCCCAATATCAGCGACGTATCCGTCATTACGGAAATTTTATATCATCTCGGCGCCGGTGTGCGCGTGATCAACAAAACGACGGTGGAAATCGACCCCAGGCATATCAACAGCTACTCTGTTCCGTCCGAGTTGGCGCGCAGCATGCGGGCGTCTTATTATTTCATTGGCGGGCTTCTCGGGCGGGAGCGCCGCGCGCGCGTCACCATGCCGGGCGGCTGCGACTTCGGCGTGCGTCCCATTGATCAGCATATCAAGGGGCTGGAGAGCCTGGGCGCAAAATGGGGGATGGAGCACGGGATGCTGTCCTTTGAGGCGCAGGAGCTTGTCGGCTCGCAGGTTTATTTCGATATGGTGTCCGTGGGGGCGACGGTCAACGTCATGCTCGCCGCGGTCAAGGCGCGCGGACTGACGGTGATCGAGAACGCGGCCCGGGAGCCGCATATCGTCGATCTGGCCAATTTCCTCAATACCATTGGCGCCGATATTATGGGCGCCGGCACGGACGTCATCAAGATCCGCGGCGTGTCGCATCTTGCCGGCGGGACCTATTCGATCATTCCCGATCAGATTGAGGCGGGGACCTATATGGCGGCCGCGGCCGCGACGGGTGGGGATGTGCTCATCCGCAACGTTATCCCGAAACATCTGGAATCCATCACCGCCAAGCTCGAGGAAATGGGCGTGGAGGTCGAGGAATATGACGACGCGGTGCGCGTGCGCCGGGCCGGCCCGCTGCAGCGGACCAACGTCAAGACCCAGCCGCATCCCGGTTTCCCGACCGATATGCAGCCGCAGATCACCGTGCTGCTCTGCCTTGCGCAGGGGACGAGCATCGTGGCGGAGAATGTTTGGGATAACCGGTTCAAGTATGTCGAGGAGCTGCGCCGCATGGGCGCGAACATTCAGGTCGACGGGAAGATCGCCGTGGTCGAGGGTGTCGGCAAGCTGCTGGGCGCGCCGGTTCGGGCGGTTGATCTGCGCGCCGGCGCCGCGATGGTGATTGCGGGCCTTGCGGCGGAGGATCACACGGAGATTGACGACATTTACCATATTGAACGCGGCTATGAGAATCTGGTGGAGAAGCTGACACGTCTTGGCGCGGACATCCGCCGGATCCATATTCCGGATGATTTGTATTTGGCAAAAGCTCTGTGAATGCCCGCTTCTGAAATTCGGAGCGTTGCATGGCCCGGCCCGCGCGTCCAGGACGCGCGGGGCGAAGGAGCTGTGCCGCGCGCCGGATTTTTTGTTTTTCGGCCGCGCGAGAGTATGCCGGCGCGGCGGGCGGAGCGAGTGAAAACGTTGCCCTGGATGCGTTGCCGATGCGGCGAAATCCGCACCTATGTGCAGGCCTGATACAGCGGGAGGCAGCGACGTGCGGCGCGGGGAGAGCGCCTGCCGGCGCAGAAGCGTAAAGAGCGAGGGGAGAAGAAAAACCTATGGCAAAATTCTCGATGCTGTTCAGCGGGAGCAGCGGCAATTCGGCCTATGTGGGGTTCGGAGAGCGCGGCGTTCTGATCGACGCGGGCGTGAGCGCCAAGCGCATCTGCACGGCGCTGCAGGAAATTGGCACGCAGGCTGAGAAACTGGACGGCATTTTCATCACGCATGAGCATATGGATCATATCAAGGGGCTGTCTGTCCTGTCCCGGCGCGCGAAGCTGCCGGTTTATCTCAATGAAGAAACGCTTGCCGGCATTCGGGCGCAGGGGATCGAGCTGGAGGAGGAGCGCATTCACCTCATCCAGGTCGGCGAGCCGGTCGTGGTCGGGGAAATGCAGGTCACGTCGTTTCCCACCATGCACGACGCGAAATGCAGCGTGGGATACGTGGTGGAGACGCCCGACGGGCGTAAATTGGGATATGCGACCGATCTGGGCGTGGTGACGCCGGAAGTGGAGCGCCATTTGTGCGGGTGCCATACGGTGGCGCTGGAATCCAACCATGATGAGCAGATGCTGCGCGACGGGCGGTACCCGTTTTTTCTCAAAGTGCGGATCCTCAGCGAGATTGGGCATTTGTCCAATCGTGCCGCGGCTTCCCTGGCGGCGCATCTGGGCGAGACAGGTACGACGCGTTTTATCCTGGCGCATCTGAGCCGGGAGAATAACCGTCCGGAGCTGGCGCGGCGCGCCGCCGAGGCCAGCCTGCGTGAGGCGGGTTTGCGAGAAGGTTACGATTTCGAACTTGAGTGCCCGCCGCCAGCGGGCGGCCGGGTACATATTTATTAAAGCGACCGGCAGGGTCCAGACGTCTTCCGGGGATCCGCTGCCCCGCCCGCGGCGGCCTGCAAGGGATTGCACAGGCGGGCGCGGTGTGGTTTAGGGATGCGAAGAGAGGGCGGAAGACAAGACGGAGAGGAGAGCGGCTGTGCGGATTCTTTGTATCGGAGACGTATGCCAGACTGCCGGGACGCAGTTCCTCGCGGCGCGGCTGCCGGAGATTATCCGGCAGAAGAGCGTGGATTTCACGATGGTCAACGGCGAGAATTCCGCGCCGGTCAACGGGATCAGCCGGGAATCTGCCGAAGAGATCTTCCGCGCGGGCGCCGACGTTATCACGACGGGCAATCATTGGCGGCATTACAAGGGGATGGGGAGCTATTATGACCAATGCCCCTATCTGCTGCGCCCGGCCAATCTGCGCGACGCGGGCGCGCCGGGGAGAGGCTGGTGCCTGTATGACATGGGCAGGACGGTCGTGGCGGTGGTCAACCTCTGCGGGACGGTGTTTTTGGGAGAGGAATATGACAATCCTTTCTCGGCGGCCAATGAGATCCTGCAGGAGCTGGAAGGGCGGGCGCAGGTGATCCTGGTGGATTTCCATGCGGAGGCCACCAGCGAGAAACGCGCGATGGGCTTTTTCCTCGACGGGAAAGTCACCGCGGTGATGGGGACGCATACGCATGTGCAGACGGCTGATGCCTGTGTGCTGCCGGGCGGGACGGCGTATATCACCGACCTGGGGATGACCGGTCCTATCCAATCGATTTTGGGGATGAATACGGAGATTATTCTGTCCCGTTTCGTGCATGGAGAGCGGCAGAAATTCCGCCCTGCGGAGGGGCCGTGCCGGATGACCGGCATGCTGGTGGAAACGGATACCTCCGGCCGGGCGGTGAAGGCGGAAGCCGTGTCGTTTGAATGAAGAGGCCATGCGAGCTTTACGGGCGGCGCGCCGCCCGGGAAGGGAGGGCGACATGCGAGGGAAAAGATTTTGGCGGCGGGCGGCGGGCGGACTGCTCGCGGCCGCGTTGTGCCTGACCTGCTGCGCCTGTGACGGCGAAGATCCGGCAGAGGTTTCCTCCGGGGTCGTGTCCGGGACGGGAACGCAGGAGACGCAGCAGGCGTTTTTTACCGTAGCCTATCGCAGCGGGTCTTCTCTCAATCCGCTCGCGACGGACAGCGCCATCAATCTGGCCTTGGCAGATCTGCAGTTTGAGAGCCTGGTCCGGCTGGGGAAGGATTTTTCTCCGGAATTATACCTTGCGGAGCGTATCGACAATAGCGCTGATTATCGCGTGTATACCGTCACAGTGCGGCAGGACATTGTTTTTTCTGACGGGAGCCCGCTGACGGCGGAGGATGTGCGGCAGACATTGGAGGCGGTGGCCGCTACGCCGACGTCGGCATATTACGGCCGCCTTGCGCAGATGGAGAGCGTCACGACGGTTGGGGAATATCAGGTGGTGATCACTTTGCGCACCCCTGACCCTTATTTCCGCAGCGCGCTGAGCCTGCCTATCGTCAAAGCGGGTTCCCTCGCGGCAGACGCGCGGGGAACGGGGCGTTACGTAATCGGGCAGGACGAGTCCGGCACGGTGCTGTCCTATAATCCCAACTGGCATGGCGGCGCCGTGGAAACGCAAACGATCCGGCTTTACGATCTGGAGGATGCCGATGCCCTGCGCTATAGCCTGAAAACCGGCGAGATCGATTTCCTGTATACGGAGGCAGTGGGAGAAGCGGTCAGCACCGCGTCCACGCTGGAGGTTTCCATGCAGCAGGCGGCGTTGCTTGTGCCCAATTGCAACCGCGCGCCTTTCTCCGACGCGGCGTTCCGGCGGGCGCTGTCCGCGATGCTCGACCGCGAGGCGCTGATGAGCGCCGCCGACGCTTACGGAAGGCTCGCGGTCACGCCGCTGCACCCCGAGCACTACGCTCTGTCGGGCTTGCAGCTGCCGTCCGTTCTCACGGGCGACGATGTGACGGAGCAGGCGCAGGCCATGATCGCGCTGCTGGAGAGCATGGGCTATACGTCCGTGGACGCCGGCACGGGGATCCGGTACCGGACGCAGGGCAACCAGACACAGCAGCTGCAGTTCCGGCTGACCTATTTGCAGGGGGATTCCGCCCGGGAGGCGTTTGTGCAGTCGCTGGCCGACCAGCTGCTGGCGGTTGGTATCGGATTGACCCTGCAGCCCTGCGGGGATGAAACCGAGCTGGCGACGGCGGTGGCGGGGGGAGACTACGATCTGCTGCTGACAGAGGTGCGCCTTTCGCCACAGGGGGATTTGTCGAGCCTGATCGGGGCGGGCGGACTGTTCTCCGCCGCGCAGGGGACGGCCTATACCACGACGCAGGCGGCGTATCTCGCGGCTTGGAGCGGGACTGATTCCATGCAGACTTTTCTCAATACGTTTGCCCAGGAGCTGCCGTATATTCCGCTGTTTTACCGCAATGCGGCGGTGATGTATTCGCGCGATTTCGACGCGGGAATCGAGGCGCGGCCCGATGCGGTGTTTTACAACGCGCAAACGTGGAAAATCTATGGCTGAAGGAGCGCGCGGCGTATGAAGAATCGTATTCTGGAACTCAAGAGTATTCTCGAGCGGGAATCGGACGAGCAGCATCCGCTGCGCACGACCGAGCTTCTGCAGGCGCTGGCGCAGGCCGGCGTGCAGACGGAGCGCAAAACGGTTTATCGCTGCATTGAAATCCTGCGGGACTCCGGCCTGGACATTCTGGAAACCCGCAGCCCGGCGCATGGCTATTACCTGGCGTCGCGCCATTTTGAGGAGGTGGAGGTGCGCCTGCTGATTGACGCGGTCCTTGCGGCCTCTTTCATCACGCAGAAAAAGACCGACCTGCTGGTCAAAAAGCTCGAGGAGATGGTCAGCGTCTATCAGGCCAGGCGCCTGCACAGCCAGGTGTTCATTGATAACCGGGTCAAGGCCGCCAACGAATATATCTATTATGCCATCGACCATATCAACGACGCTATCGAGCAGAAAAAACGCATTTCCCTGTTATACACGCGTGGCCGGCGCGTGCGCACGTTTGAGATCAGCCCCTATGCCATGGCCTGGAACAAGGATAAATTCTATGTTATCGGCAATATTGAGAAATACGACAACCTGCTCCATCTCCGGCTCGACCGCATCTCAGACGTCAAGATCCTCGCAAAGGCGGCGCGCCCGTTTGAAGAAGTGTGCGAATACCGCAATTATTTCGACTCGGCCGACTATGTCGCGCGGCATATCAACATGTTCGGCGGCGAGCCGGAGCGCATCGTGCTGTGGTGCTCTGAGCGCGGGCTGGATCTGCTGACGGACCAGTTCGGCGCCGATATGGCCGTCACGCCCCAGGAAGATGGGTATCTCGTGCGGATCAAGGCCGCGGCGGGGCAGGGGATGGTGGGATTTCTCGCGCAGTGCGGCAGGGAAATCCGTGTCGAAGCGCCGCAGCGTTTGGCGGAGAGCTTGCAGGAACATGCGCGCGCCCTGCTGGCGTTGTATGCGTGAAAAAGAATTTGTGCATATCCGCTAATCGAGCTTTTACGCACGGCGATCGCGCTTGCCAGATTACACAAGGGATTTTTCATTTTTTGCTGGAAACCGCTTGACATTTTGTTTTAGCTTGGTATATAATGTATTGGCGATGTTCTATGGACATTGCGGTTTGATTCGGAGGGAGGGAAAGGTAATGAGCGAGGTACGCGTCAAGGATAATGAATCCCTTGAAAGCGCCCTGCGTAGGTTCAAGCGTCAATGCTCGAAGGCTGGCGTGCTGGCAGAGGTGCGCAAGAGAGAGCATTATGAAAAGCCCTCCGTACGCAGGAAGAAAAAATCTGAGGCTGCAAGAAAACGCAAATACAAGTGAGCCTGATCGCGAGTGGCCGGAAACGGCCGCTCGTTTTTTATAAGCTCGAGCTGCCCGCGCGTTTTCCGTGGCCTGGCGAGAGCGGACGAATGCGCGAGGGCCGCCCTGCGGGTCCCGCGCGCGAGGCGGAACGCTCTACGAGCACTTACATCTACATGGCTATTACTGGGCGGGTCCCGCGCGCGAAGGGACGCTCTCCGGCTTCTATGCCTCAGCGGATGACTGCAAGTGACGCACATGAGGCGGAGCGGGACGATCTTGTCGTTCTCGCGGGAATACGGCTGCGGGCAATGCACACGCGAGGGGAAGCGGTATATTTCCGCGCGCTGCGGCGGTGCGGCGGCCGCGGGCCTTATGCGTGCGAGAGGAACGGAGGAAATGCATGCTGCAACCGACATTTCAATTTGACAGCGCGGCGCAGATCACCGGCGCGTTTCTGCGCGAGCACGGGCTGCGCGGCTTGATTCTGGACATCGACAACACCATTGCGGTGCCGGACCGGCGGGAGATCCCGCCGCAGCTCGCCGCCTGGCTGGAAGAGATGCGCGCCTGCGGAGTCCGCATGGTGATCCTGTCGAATAACAAAAAAGAGCGGGTGGAAGACTTTGCCGGCAGCGTGGGTCTGCCGTACGTATGCGGCGGCGGGAAACCCCTGCGCCGGGGCTATTTCGCTGCGTTGGGGGTGCTGGGCCTGCCGTCCTCTGCGGTCGCGGCGGTGGGGGATCAGCTGTTCACGGATATTTGGGGCGGTAACCGCGCGGGCGTGACCACCATTCTGACGAAGCCTTTCGCCCCGGACCAGACGCGCTTTATCCGTTTCAAGCGTATGCTGGAGCGTCCGTTTGTGCGCAAATATGCCAAGCGCGGCCGCTGACGGCGGACACACGCTGGCGGCCATCCGACACAAGAGAAAGGGGAATGGATCATGGCGATACGGTTCGGCCCGGCGGGGAATGAAACCGCCTTTTATGACGCGGGGCATAAGCATTCCTATGAAATGCCGCAATACCTCGCTGAGATGGGGTTGGGCGCCTATGAATATCAGTGCGGCCGCGGCGTAAACCTGGGGGAGGCCGCGGCGGAGAAAATCCGGCAGGAGGCGGAGCGCTGCGGCGTGGCAATGTCCCTGCACGCGCCGTATTTCATCTCCCTGTCCACCAGCGAGCAGGAGAAGGCCGATAAGAATATCGGCTATATCACCGCCAGCGCCAGGGCAGTCCGCCTGCTGGGCGGGCAGCGCGTCGTGGTGCATTCGGGCAGCTGCGCCAAGATCACGAGGGAGCAGGCGCTGGCGCTGTCGATCGAGAACCTGCGCCGCGCGCAGCGGGAGCTGGACGAGCTCGACCTCTCCGAGGTGATCCTCTGCCCGGAAACTATGGGGAAAATCAACCAGCTGGGCACATTGGAGGAAGTGCTCGCGCTGTGCGGGGTGGACGAACGGATGCTGCCCTGCATTGATTTCGGCCATCTCAATGCGCGCACGCTCGGCGGCGTGCAGACCAAAGAGGATTTTGCCCGCATTTTTGACATCGCGGAGAATGCGATCGGCCGCGACCGCACGGCGCGGTTCCATTCGCATTTCTCCAAGATCGAATATTCCAAAGGCGGCGAGGTGCGGCATCTGACGTTTGAAGATACCGTATTCGGCCCATGCTTTGAGCCGTTGGCCGAGGTGATCGCGCAGCGGGGTTATACGCCGACAATCATCTGCGAATCGGCCGGTACCCAGGCGCAGGATGCGCTGTCCATGCAGAAGGCGTACGAGGCGGCGTGCCGGAGCTGACCGGGCGGGAAAAAGCCAAACGGCAGGAGGGGAAGGAACCGGTTCCTTCCCCTCCTGCCGTTTGATGCTGCGGTCTTCATATTGCAAATGACGCGCCCTGATCTGCTGGGGGTTGCGCAACCGTGCGCTTGGACAGAGATAACCGGCAATCCGGTACAAGCGTGCGCCGGCGCCCCTCGCCAAAAGGGAAATCCACAATCTACAGCCCGTGCCCCTCTCCTATAAGGCGGCGGGTAAGCGCAGCAGGGAGCCCGCTTGAAGCGGTTGCATGCCTTTCTGCAAAGTCAGCAGGAATACACCCTGCGCCTTTTTGCTGGAGATTCATTTGAACATCCGGGAATATTCCATGCTGTGCGCCAGCGAGACGCATTCGCCATCCTCGCCGAAGATCAGATGGTCGAGCAGGCTGACGTTGATGGTGGCCAGCGCGCTTTTGAGCCGCGCGGTGGCGTCGATATCGTCCCGGGAGGGCAGCGCGAAGCCTTTGGGGTGATTATGTGCGATAAAGACCGAAGTGGCTTCGTTTCCCATGCAGAGCATGATGATTTTGCGTATATTGAGCTGTGCGGCGTTGACGGTGCCTTCGGAAATGATGCTGTATTCCCGCAGCTTGCCCCGGTTATCCACGAACAGCGCGGCCACCACTTCGTTGATGCGGCCGATGAATTTCGTGCGGAAAAAAGCGGCGGCGGCTTCGCTGGTGCTGATGATCTGGCCGACGTCGTTCTTGTCGTCCATGTAGACGCAGGCCAGCTGCGGGATCATTTTCAGCAGGATCGCCGCGTGCTCCCCGATGCCGTCCACCTTCATCAGCTCGCGGATCGGCGCGTCAAACACGTCGGAGATGCTGCCGAAGCGCTCCAGCAGCAGATGCGCGATTTCGTTGGTGTCCCGGCGCGGAATAGCGTAAAACAGCAGGAGCTCGAGGATATTGTGCTGCTGGAAGGAATCCAGCCCTTCTGTCAAAAAGCGTTCTTTGAGCCGGTTGCGGTGTCCTTCGTGCATACGCGGCCCTCCCTTCTGCGTGTCATTATACTATATTTTTCTAAAATTGCCAACCGAAAGGCGATTTTACTTTTACCTGCCGGCATGCTATAATAATCCAAACAGGCCGACGCCGGCAGACGGCGCGGCCCGCAAAAAACACACAGGGGGGCGGCGGATTGAAGGAGCTTGTCATTTCCAGAGACGACAGCGGGCAGCGGCTGGATAAGTTTCTCTCCAAGTCGTTTCCGCTGTTGCCGGCCGGGCAGCTGTATAAGGCCATCCGCCTCAAGCGCGTCAAATGCAACGGGAAGCGCACGCAGGCGGCCCAGCGGCTGGAGGAAGGGGACGTCCTGCGGCTGTATATCAGTGATGATTTTCTCACGGTCCCCCGCGAGGATACCGCTTATCAGACGGCCAGCGCCGACGTGCGCGTCGTCTATGAGGATGAGAACATCCTGCTGGCGGACAAGCCGGCCGGCCTGCTGGTGCATGCGGATGAGCACGAATGCGCCGACACGCTCATCGCGCGCATTCAGGCGTATCTGTTCCGCAGCGGCAGCTATGATCCGCAGGCGGCGCACAGCTTCGCGCCGGCGCTGTGCAACCGCATCGACCGCAACACCTCCGGCATTGTCATCGCAGCGAAAAATGCCGAGGCGCTGCGCATCATGAACGAGCAGATCCGCCGCCGCAACCTCACGAAGAAATACCTCTGCGCCGTGCATGGCACGCTTTCGCCGCGCAAGGGCCTGCTGGAGAATTACCTGCGCAAGAACGCGGCGGAGAATAAGGTCTATGTCCTTTCCAAACGCGCGCCCGGAAGCGTCACGGCCAAAACGGCGTACCGCGTTCTGCGGGAGAAAAACGGCCTTTCGCTGGTGGAAGCGCAGATTCTCACCGGCCGGACGCATCAGATCCGGGCGCAGTTCGCGCATATCGGCCATCCGCTGCTGGGGGATTGCAAATATGGCCTGCAGCGGGAGAATCAGCAATATGGGTACCGGTTTCAGGCGCTGGTTTCTTACCGGCTGCGCTTCGATTTCGACGCGGATGCGGGGATCCTGGCGCCGCTGCGGGGGAGGGAGTTCTCGTTGCCGGAGGAGGAAATCCCGTTTTTGTCGTTGTTCGATTGAGGACGCGCACGCGGCCGACGGGGGAAATGCGAGCGCTGCCGTGCGCCGTTGCCCGCCGGGGGCAGTGTAGGATGAAAAGCAGCAAGCTGGGAGGCGTGCCTCCCGGCTAGTTTTTTTCTTTTCTGTGCGGGAAATTTGTGAGGCAATCAACATAAATGGTCTACAAAATAATTGCTATCAAAAGTTTTTTCGCAACATAATGTTTATTCTAGACAGAAATAAAGACATATGGTAAAATGAATGCAAACAGAAGGAGGCCGCCCAAAGAAGCGCTGTGTTTTGCAGGAGGGAACAGGTATGAAACGATGTGGTTGCTATTTGCTGGTTGCTATGCTGGCTTTTCTGCTGTTGCCGGGCTGTGCGGCGCAGCACCACGAAAAACGCAACGCAATCCGGCAGGAGATGGAAACGCTCTGGAGCGAAAACCCGGCGTTTTTGGACGACGCCGCGCAGACGCTGCTTTCCCGGGCACAGGAGCAGGACGAGGGGATGCTTGTGCTGTCGCGACAGGGGGAGGCGTATTTTATCGCCGGGGACGGCATGGAGCAGGTTCCTGCGGAGGATTCTCTGCGGCCGATCCTTCAGCGCGTTTTTTCCATTTTTCCCGACGGATCTTCCGTTTTGGCCGATCCTGATGCGAACGTAGTGCGGTTTGTCCGCGGCGACGACCTCGGTGAGAACGCGTATCTCACCACGGAGCTGTGGTATGTTCCAGCGGGGGAAACCGAAGAGGACGACGGGGCCGGATGGTTATCGGAACGATGGAAGATCACGACGACGTTTGGGGTTTGATGTGAGCGGGGAGTTGACAGGGCCTGCGAAGCCGGACCTTCGCGGCTGCCTTGCCTGGGGTTGAAAAAGGGAGGGGAAGGAAACAATCATACAATTTGCTTGGAATCTGGCAGAAGAGCTGCGCATGCATTGACTGGAGAGAAACCGCAGCAAAGGGCGAGGTGGATGGATGAGGCTGGTTATTTTTGTAACGCTGGTTCCTTTAAGCGTGGCAATTGGCTTTACAATTGGAGCGTTTTTCAAGATTCACACTTACAAAAAGACTAAACCGAAACGGCGAGAAAAAAAGTCGCTGTACGAAGCGATTGCAATGCTGATTGTCGCTGTGCTCGGATTTTGTGCGAGTGGATATTTTAGTCTTGATCTTTTTTTACAAGACTTTGAAACAGTGCAAGGCGTCTATCAATACATGTATAGAAGTTCCACAGTAGTTACATGGGATACCTTTTTTGAGGTAAATGGGTCGCAGGAACGATATCTCGCCTATGTTGACGAAATTAAAGACGTGGAAGAAGGGAAATTATATACGATTACCTATGCGAAACACACGGACGTAATTATCTCCTTAGAAGAAGCAGTCCCGCAGGATGAAAGCGGCGGTACATGACAGGGGAAGCCCTTTCAAATGAGGCGGACGCAGGATGGACGGGAAGCAGGACGCGCGTTGCTTTGCGGCCGCCGGGCGGGAAACGGGCTTCCCAGGCGGCGGGGAACGCTTGACAAGGAAGGTCTCTCTCACTATAATATACCTATAGGGGTATCGGTATATTGGAAGGGGCGCTATGATGAAAAAGGTAATAGGCAAACTGGAAGAATTCCTCGAATGGGGCGGGACCAAAAGGAAGGTCGTCTGTCTGGCGCTGTCGGGCGTCGCGCTGCTGATCAGTATTTTTGACCTGCTTCCGCTGCCGTTTGACGCGGCGTGGGTGGCGATCCTCCTGTGCGGCGTGCCGATCCTGCTCGAAGCGATCATTGGCCTGATCACGTCGTTTGACATCAAGGCCGATGTGCTGGTGTCGCTCGCGCTGGTCGCGTCGGTGCTGATTGGAGAGGATTTCGCGGCCGGGGAGGTGGCGTTCATCATGCAGCTGGGCGCGCTGCTGGAGGATCTGACGGTCGCGAAGGCGCGGGCCGGCATCGAGAAGCTCGTGCACCTGACGCCGCAGACGGCGCGCATCGTGTCCGGCGAGGAGGAACGGATCATTCCGGCGGAGCAGGTGCAGGTGGGAGAGATTCTGCGCGTGCTGCCGGGAGAGAGCATCCCGGTGGACGGCGTGGTTCTTTCCGGCCAGACCTCGGTCAACCAGGCGGTGATGACGGGCGAGTCGCTTCCGGTGGACAAAGCGCCCGGCGATGCGGTGTCCAGCGGTACGGTCAACCAGTTCGGCGCGTTCGATATGCGCGCCACCAAAGTGGGGGAAGACAGCTCGATTCAGCGCATGATTCGTCTGGTGCAGTCCGCCGACGCGGGGAAAGCCAAGATCGTCGGGATCGCCGACCGATGGGCGACCTGGATCGTGGTGATCGCGCTGGCGTCCGCAGCGCTGACCTGGTGGCTCACGGGGGAAATCATCCGCGCGGTCACGATTCTGGTTGTGTTTTGTCCCTGCGCGCTGGTGCTCGCGACGCCGACGGCGATCATGGCCGCCATCGGCAACGCCACGAAGCATGGCTTCCTTGTGCGGGAAGGGGATGCGCTGGAGCGGCTGGCCGCCGTGCGGAAAGTCGCGTTTGATAAAACCGGTACGCTCACCCACGGCGCGCCGCGCGTCGTGAAAGTGGAGTGCTGCACGGCGGAATATACAGAGCCTGCGCTTTATGCCCTGACCGCGGCGGCGGAGCTGCGGTCGGAGCACCCGTTGGGGAAGGCCGTGGTGCAGTGCTACCGTGCCCGGGAGGGAACCATACCGCAGCCGGAGGATTTTGAAATGCTGCCGGGGCGCGGCGTTCGCGCGCACGTGATGGGGAAGGCGATCCTGGCCGGCAACCGGGCGCTGCTGATCGAGCGCGGCGTGGCGCTGGATCGGGCGGCGGAACAGCGGGCGGAAGCGAGCCTGTCGCAGGGCTGCACCGTGATCTATGTCGCGGTGGACGGGCAGCTGGCGGGGTTGATCGCGCTGGCAGACACGCTGCGGGAGGAAAGCGCGGAGATGATCGGGCGCGTGGAGTCTCTGGGCGTGCAGCCGGTGCTGCTGACGGGGGATCACGAGAGCGCGGCGCGGGCCATCGCGGGGCAGCTGCGGATCACACAGGTGCATGCCGGCTGCTTGCCGCAGGATAAGCTCGACTGGATCGGCCGGTATCAGCAGGCGGGCCAGCCCGTATGCATGGTCGGCGACGGCATCAACGACGCGCCCGCGCTCAAAAAGGCCAATGTCGGCATCGCGATGGGCGGCGTCGGCAGCGACATCGCCGTGGATGCCGCGGACATTGCGCTGGTCGATGACGAGGTCAGGGAACTGCCGCACCTTCTGGCGCTGGCCCGGCGGATGATGACCACGATCAAGTGCAATCTCACCTTTTCCATGGCGCTTAATTTCGTGGCGATCGTTTTGGCGATGACCGGCGTGCTCAATCCCGTTGTCGGCGCGCTGGTGCATAATGCAGGCTCCGTGCTGGTGATCGTCAATTCCGCCTTTCTGCTCGGGTGGAAAAAGAAGTGGAAGGCTAGCCGCGGGTGAATCGAAAAGCAGAGGCCATGAAGCGGGAAGCAGACGCTGCCCGAGCCAATGCGCCAGTTTTCGCGGCATAAGGGGCGGTCGGCGGAGAGGTACGGCTCCGGTTTCAGGACTATGAAAGCGCCCCTCGTCTGCAAAATCCCGCTGGCTTTGCGGACGGGGCGCCGGCGGATCGGCGGAGAAAACACAGCCTGCTTAGAGCGTGCGAAGGAAACAATCATGCGGTTTCTTATTATTCATGGGCGCCTGAACTGCTTAAGGTGCAGAATACCTTGCAATTACTGTGAAGTCTATTAGCAAAAAATCCGCTCTCAAGGAGCTTCTGGTGCATTGCGCTGTCGGATGGATGGCTTGACGAAATGGGGTATGTGTCCTTTCCCGCCGGCGGACACATACCCGGTCCGGGTGGGATTTCAGGATTCGGGAAAACGCCCATGCACCGCAGACGCACCCGCAAAAGGTTGGCAGCAAGCGTGCGCGTCGTGCGCGCGTTTACAGGCGGGCAGCAAAGGCGCGATTTTGGGCGGCGAGGCGGCGCGACAAGGTAAGGAAAGCCGATCACTTTTATAAAAACATCGCGGGCGGCAAAGCCTGCGACGATGGCACGAGAAGCAGAAGACTTTTATTTCCCCGCGCCTATGGGAACGACTATTGTTTCACAGTTTTGCAAAAGGAACAGAAAAGCAGAAAAAACACTTGACCCGGAAGGGGATTTGTAGTAAGATAAGCGTAGTTAGTTAAAACTAACCAAAAAGAAGACGGCGAATTACCGTTTTTTTCTTACCCCTTGAGTTAGTCCAAACTAATTCCGGAGGTAAGCTGCGGCGGGCTGCCTTTCGCCCCGTGTCCGCGCAAGAAGAAAGGAGGCGTAAAATTGAAGATCATGGAATCCGGAGAGGACTATCTGGAGACGATCCTGGTTCTGCAGGGCAGAGGCGCGGTGCGTTCTGTGGATATTGCGGCTGCAATGAAGGTATCCAAGGCAAGCGTCAGCGTCGCGATGAAAAACCTGAAAAACGGTGGGTATATCCGCATGGGAGAAAGGCACGAGATTTCCCTCACCCCGGCGGGGCGGAAGCTGGCGGAGACTGTATATGAACGACATCTTTTGTTTTCCGAGGTGCTGATGCGTCTGGGGGTCAAGCGGGAAGTGGCGCTTCGGGACGCCTGCCGTATGGAGCATGTGATCAGCGCAGAGAGCTTTGAAGCGCTCAAGCAATATTTCGTGACACATAGGCCGCACCAGCGTGCGGCAATTTGAGCAATAAAGGAGATGTACATGAGTATCGTTATTGTCGGCGGAAATGAACGTATGGCCACGCGATATGAAGATATTTGCAGGGAACACGGCTGCAAGGCAAAAGTGTTTCCCAAAGAGAACGGTTCCCTGAAAAAGAAAATGGGCAGCCCGGATCTGCTGATTTTGTTCATCAGCACGGTGTCGCACAAGATGGTGCTCAGCGTGACGCAGGAGGCGAAAAAGAACGGGATCCCCATCGCCCGGGTCCATACCAGCAGCGCCACCGCGCTCAAGGCGGCGCTGGCGGAATACCGCGTAGCGGCGCACTGAGGAGGCAACCATGCTGTTGGAGAAATATCTGATTATGCATTGCGCTCCGACGTTGGCTTCCCTGAAAACGGCCAGCCTGTTTTGCATCGAGGGCCTGCCGCAGGAAGAGCTGGCGCGGCAGGTGGAAGCGCTCGATTGCCGGCTGGAACGCAAGGGGATCCGATTGCTGGTGCTCAAGCATCGCGGCGCAAGAGCCTGGCTTTATGTCTGCCGGAAGTCGCAGCTGCAGGCCGACCTGCGGAAACCGGGCGTTGCGCGCTTCCTTGCTCGGTATGGGTACGAAAGCGCGGAAGCGGCCGGCGCGCTGCAGCGCTTGCAGCAGCGGATGGAGAGAGGGGAGCAGTTCCCGCATGAGATCGGCGTATTTCTCGGTTACCCTTTGGGCGATGTGATCGGCTTCATCCGCAACGGCGGCAGAAATTGCAAATGCACGGGCTGCTGGAAAGTATATTGCAATGCCGGAGAAGCGCAGAAGCAATTCGCCCGTTTCCGCAAATGCCGGGATATTTACGCCCGGCTGTGGAGCGAAGGACGCAGCCTATGGCAGTTGACCGTCGCCGCTTAGAGCCCGGCCCGGAGCGGGCTGGAACAGGAAACCTGGCAGCGGCGCATTGCCGACGCCATGTTGATACATCATTGAGAAAAAGAGAGGTAATTTGGTATGAGCAAAGTCGCAGTTGTTTATTGGAGCGGAACCGGCAACACGGAGCTGATGGCCGGGAAGGTCGTGGAGGGTGCGAAAGCGGCCGGCGCGGATGTTACGCTGTTCACCGCTGCGGAATTTGGCGCGGAGCAGATGGATCAGTTTGACGCCGTGGCGTTTGGCTGCCCGTCGATGGGGGCCGAGCAGTTGGAGGAGAGCGAATTTGAACCCATGTTCTCCGCCTGCGAGGCCAAGCTCAGCGGGAAAAAGATCGCCCTGTTTGGCTCTTATGGCTGGGGAGACGGCGAGTGGATGCGTACCTGGGAGGAAACCTGCCGCAACGACGGCGCGCAGCTGGCGTGCGGCTGCGTTATCTGCAACGAAGCGCCCGATGATGAAGCCGACGCGGCTTGCCTTGCGCTCGGCAAAGCGCTGGCGTGAGGGGAACGGCCGCGAAACCGGCACGGCGCAGGAAACGGCCCTGAAAAAGGCGGGAAGCTCGACATAGTAAATGTCGAGCTTCCCGCCTTTTATCTCTGTGCAAAAATCCGGGCGAATCCGGTCCTCGTATCCTGTCTGCGCGGCCCCGCCGGCGTAATCCGGCCGAAACGGTCGAGGATAACGCGGTTGGCACATGCGGGCGCCTGGGAAAGCCTCTGCACCCGTGCGCCGCATCCCCGTTTCCGGCGCGCGGACGCGTCGCCGCCTGAAAGCCGAATCGGTCGAACCCGGCAGGCCTCCATGAGGACTATGATCTGTTACGCCCCACAGCGCAGTGGAGCAAGGCGGCCGCCTCCGATGCTGGGGAGGGTTGCCTCCGGGAAGCGGGCCGTTTATGCTTTCTGGGACAGCGGCGTCAGAGCAGCGCTTCGATAGCCCGGGCGACCTGCTGCGCGCAGGCCTCATAGCCCGCAGGAGACAGGTGCAGGAAATCATCGCAAACATATTCCGCCACGTGCGGGAAAACCAGCGCGTAAAGATCGTTGATCGCGATGCCTTCCCGCTGCATCATGAGCTTGACATGCCCGTTGTAATACGCGACGGTCTGCGCGTCCAACCCCTGCTTTTCCGGGCGCGGCGGCGTGGTGGTGGCGAACAGGATGTTTTTCTTTTCGACGCCTGCCGTCTGCAGCACCTGCAGGATGCGTCCCAGCTGGAACAGATATTCCGAAACGGAAGAGAAATTCCCTTCAAGGGGCGGTTCGATCATCATGTCCCAGATCCCGTTGTTCCAGTGCACGATATCCGGCGCGCCGTTTTCGCGGATCCAGGCGTTGACCTGCCACAACGTCCATTTGGCGAAACAGCCGTTTCCCTCGTTGAAACAAACTTCCGCTTTTCCGGACAGCAGTTCGCGCACACGGTCCCGGTATCCCATGGATATGGAGTCGCCTAATAACAAAACCCGTTTCATTGCGTTCCTCTTTTCTGCGGCGTCGGCCGCCTTTTTGGCGCCGAACCGAGTGCATATTTGCTCTCGGTTGCGATGCTTTCTTTCATTATAGCATAAATGCAGATGAGGAGAAAGAGCAGTTTATGACACCCCAGCCGTAATCTGCGTCCCGTGACACAGGAGCAATGGAAAACGCCATTGTTCCTGTATCGTCTGATTTTCCGGCCCAGCTGGTCAGGACGATCACCTGTATCCCAGGGGACCCGTCGACCGAATAGAAAAACCGCCTGTGGACGCTATCCGTCCGCAGGCGGTTGCTTTTATACTGCTGTCGTGCTGAAAATGAGCTTGCGCCGGCTCAGAAAATGAGCTTTTCCAGGTAGGCCTTGGAATAACGGATACCCGCCTCGCCCAGCTCGCCCTGCCAGACCGGGGAATGCGGCTCGAGCGAAACGGAGCCCTGATAGCCTTTGGCGTAAAGCGCAGCCATGATAGGCGCGTAATCCAGCGTGCCCAGTCCGACAGGGGGATCGTCGACGCGCTGGCCGTTGCTCTTGAGGCCACCCTTGGCGTGGACGTGCGCGAAATACTGCCCATAATCGACGATCTGCTGCAGGACGTCGTCGTTGCGGTAATACGCATGGGAGGGGTCAAACTTGATCCCCAGCCCCTCAACCTCAGGCAGAATGATGTCCCACTGCGCCGGGGAGTGGATGAAGTTGTTCCAATCGCAGTTATAAATCGCGCAGCGAACGCCCTTCTCTTTGGCATAATCGTTGAGAATGCGGAAGTATTCGATCGCGTGCGTAAAGGCCTGGTACAGTGTATGGGATTCCTGCTTATTGCAGCCGGTCATAAAAACCTTACCGCCCAGCTCTGCGGTCGCGTCGATGAGGATTTTGGAGATTTCGATTTCCTCTTCGATCAGCTTGCCGTCGGCCGTCACCTTGTCCGGTCCCCAGCGGCCGATGGAAGAAAGCGTCAGGCCCAGTTCCTGCAGGTTCTTTTTGATTTCGGGGATTTCACTTTGGAATTTCGGGATGTCCCAACCGATATTAATGTCGAATTCGACCTCCCCGATGCCGAAGCCCTTCACACGCTCGAGGCTTTTGCGATCAGGATTGCTGATGATGCCGAGTGTCATGTTTGTTCCTCCCTTGTCTGAAAAGATAGTTGCAGCAGGATTATAGCATTCTTGCACAAAAAACACAAGGGTAAAAACCAAATTTGTCAGACAAAATTCAAGAGAAACTTTTGCACCAGGCGCAGCGGAGGAAACGACAGTGCTTCGCGGCGAAATTTTTTCAAGAGGCTGGTCCTGCTCTGCCGGGCGTTTTCCGTCAGAGCCATATGTTATTGTTGGATATACGACGCATTGCGGTGCGGGTTTGCAGACTTTTGGCTGAAAGAGAAGCGCCTAAACCCCATGCGGTGTGTCATGCGCATAGAAAAGAAACAAAAAATACGCTTTCTGCAGGGGGCGCAACCTTGGGAAATTTGGCTGCGCGAGCGGGGAGCGGATGGAGAATTTGAAATGTAGAGACAAATGGGGCAGAGAAAGACGGGATACGCAGATGGAGCGCAATGGGTCTCCCATCAAGGGGGCCTGTCTGGAAAAACGCAGCGCGAAGCCCCGGTGGTCAGAAGGGTACAGCTGTCGCGTTTTCCGCCAGTATTACCAAAAAAATTTGCCGGAATGTAGGTTTGTCAAACATCTTGTACAGTCAGAGAAAGGAAAAAAGCAGCGAGTTTTTCTTTCGGAGAGAGCCAGCCAAGGGGACGCATAGGTA
>CAJFTT010000009.1 GCA_904420005.1 Candidatus Tabaqchalia intestinavium
TACTCATGACGCGCCTTTAGGCGCTGCTGGTATCATGCCCTTTTAGGGCCATCCTTCATGCCACGTCCTTTGGGCGTGGTCATGACTTTGCGCGGGTTTCCGGTATGATAAAGGGGAAAAATACCGGGCGAGGCGGCATCCCGCCCGCACAACGAAACGCAGCAAGGAGGTACTTTCATGAAAAAGGAATTTGGCGTCAAGCCCTATCTGTTCCCCATGCCGGTGCTGATGATCGCGACCTATTGCGAGGACGGCACGGTCGACGTGATGAACATGGCCTGGGGCGGCATCTGTGACGATAACCTCGTCGCGCTCAACATCAGCGAAAGCCACAAGACGGCGGAGAACCTCAAGCGGCGCGGCGCGTTCACGCTCAGCATCGCCGACAAGGCGCATCTCGCGGAGGCGGACTTCTTCGGCATCGCCAGCGCCAACAAAATGCCGGACAAATTCGCGCGCAGCGGCCTGCATGCGGTCAAAAGCCAGCATGTGGACGCGCCGGTGGTGGAGGAATTCCCGCTCACGATGGAGTGCAAGGTGGCCGAGCTGCAGCATACGGCCACAGGTTTTCGCGTGGTGGGCGAGATCGTGAATCTCCTGGCGGAGGAGGCCGTGCTCGACGAAAAGGGGCAGATCGACCCTGTCAAGCTCAACGCGATCGTGTTCGACCCGTTCCAGAATGGGTATTACACCATCGGCAAGCGGGTCGGCCAGGCCTGGAGCAGCGGCGCGGCGCTCACGAAATGAGCGGCGCCTGGGAGGCGGCGGACAGCGCCCGGCGGGGATCTCGTCCCGCCGGGCGCTGCCTTTTGCGCGGCTGCCCTTTCTTCAAGAAATTTTCATCGACTTTTTCTGTCGAGTATGCTATAATCACCCTGATTTGAGCTATATGAAGCCCGGCCGGTGCGGACAAGCCCGCGGCGGCGCGGGAATTTTCGGATAATCAGGAGGGGTATGACAATGCAAGCAATCCGCACCATTGCGAAGGATCTTTTGTGGGTCGGCGCGAGCGACCGCCGGCTCAACCTGTTCGAGAATCTGTTCCCCGTCCCGGAGGGCGTGTCGTATAACGCCTATGTCCTGCTGGATGAGAAAACGGTCCTGCTCGACACGGTCGATCAGGCGGTCGAGCCGCAGTTTTTGGAGAATGTGGCCGCGGCGCTGGCCGGCCGCGCGCTCGATTACGTGATCGTCAACCATATGGAGCCCGACCACTGCGCGACGCTGGCGTCGCTGCTGCTGCGGCACCCGGAGGCCAAGGTGGTGGGCAACGCCAAGACCTTCCAGCTCATCCGGCAGTTCTTTTCCCTGGAGCTGGGCGAGCGCGCCGTCGTGGTGAAGGAAGGGGATACGCTGTCCACCGGCCGGCATACGCTGCGCTTCGCCTTCGCGCCGATGGTGCACTGGCCGGAGGTGATGGTGACCTTTGACGAGACGGACGGGACGCTGTTCTCGGCCGACGCGTTCGGCACGTTCGGCGCGCTGGCCGGCTGCGTGCTGGAGGAGGAAGTTGCCTTCGGCCCGGCGCAGATGGCGGAGGCCCGGCGGTATTACGCCAACATCGTCGGGAAATACGGCCCGCAGGTGCAGGCGCTGCTGAAAAAGGCGGCCGCGCTGCCCATTTCCCGCATCTGCCCGCTGCATGGACCAATCTGGCAGGGCGAGGCCATCGCGCCGTTCGTCGCCAAATACGACACCTGGAGCCGCTATGCGCCGGAGGAGACGGGCGTGGTCATCGCCTACGCTTCCATGTACGGCCACACGGCGTCGGCCGCGTATTCCGCCGCCGCCCGGCTGGCGGAGGCCGGTGTGAAGAACATCGCCATGCACGATCTGTCGGTCACCGACGTGTCGTATGTGATCGCCGATCTGTTCCGATTCAGCCATGCGCTGCTCGCGGCCCCGACATACAATAACGGCCTTTATCCCAAGATGCAGGCCCTGCTGCATGACATGCAGGCCCTCAACGTGCAAAACCGCACCGTCGCGCTCATCGAGAACGGCAGCTGGGCCCCCGTCGCGGGCAAGCTGATGCGCGCCGCGCTCGAGGGGATGAAGGACATGCGCGTGCTCGACGAGACGGTGACGCTGCGCTCCGCCGCCGATGCGGATGCCGCCGCCGCGCTGGATCGGCTCGTCGCCGCCCTGGCCGCGTCCCTGCAGGGCTGACGCCGCCCGCGGGCGAGCCCCTTTGCTGGTACCGGGAGCGCCGGACGCCGGGAAAGGAAAGACGCGCGGCCGCGCGCCTTTCCTTTCCCGGCGTTTTGTCTGCGGGGCGCAGCTGCCGGGGAGGCCGTCCTTTTGAGCGGCGCGCTGGGAAAGAGCGGATCCCTGGCGGGCAGGACGCGCCTGGTGCGGTCAAGATCGTATACCGCCCGGTAAAGCAGCCCCCGGCCGGCGGGGTGCGCCTTGCAGTGGAGAGCCATCGCCCGCGCGCTCGTCAAGCGGATTCCCGGCGGGCGGGGACGCCGAGGCCTGCCGGCCCGTGCCCTTCGCCGTCAGCGTGGAGCTCTGGCGGGCAGAGCGCCCCGCGAAGCGGCCCCCTTTCGCACAATTCCCGGTTTATAGAGCCCCGGCCGCCCCGCCTTTGCGCCCGGCTCTGAAATTTCACCGATTGACAGGAGGAAAGACCTATGATCCGTGCGTTTCGCGCCGACGAAAAGGCGCTGTTTGTCTCTCTGGCCGACGAGTTTTATCATTCTTCCGCCGTGTTGCACTCCATCCCCACCGCGCACCATGCGCGTACCTTCGACGCGCTCATGGCCGGCAGCCCCTATATCGCCGCCTGGCTCATCGAGCTGGACGGGCAGAGCGCAGGCTATGCGCTGCTGGGGCTGACCTGGTCGAACGAAGCGGGCGGCCTGACCGTCTGGCTGGATGAATTGTATGTCCGCCCCGCGTTCCAGGGACAGGGGCTGGGCAGCGCGCTGCTGCGGGCGCTGCATGCGCAGTACCCGGACGCGGCGCGTTTCCGCCTGGAGATCGAGCCGGACAACGAGGGCGCGGCGCGCCTGTATGCCCGGCTGGGCTACGTCGCGCTGCCCTATGCGCAGATGTGCCGGGACGCGGCGGACGCGCAGGCGTGAGGCTGCGCTTTCAGCCGGGCAGCGGGAGTCGGCGCGCGCCTGTATGCCCGCGGCGGGCTTGCGGAAACGATATGACCCGCCGCGCGATGCGGTGCTCCGCCCCGCCCGCGCTGGGCCTGGGGGATTTCGCTGTTTCCGGCCGGGCGGAGAATTCCGCGCCGAAGGCATAAAGCCTACCGGTGAGCCAACGGCAAGGGGCCACATTCATAGAAGGCGTCCCGCTGTCCCCCTGAAAAGGGGAAAGAGGGTTTGCCATCGCTTCGCTCGCCGACTAATCAGGCGTGCTGGTTCTGGCTTTGGGCTTATAGCCATTCTTGGGCTTTTGTATATTTGAGCTCAAACTTTCTCTTGTGGAAAACAGATCCGTTTTGGGATTTACGACGCAATTCCAATTCTTACTTGGCCGAGATTTTGTCCCTACCCCCGGCAGAACCGGGGGTTTTATCATGCGCAAAGCGAAGAAAGAGAGCCGGCCCCCGAGAAAACACGAGGACCGCCCATGGGTGTCTGCAAACGCACCCGGCTGAGAGGCACAAAGCCCGTAGATTCTCTGAATCTACGGGCTTTGTGCCTTAACCGCTGCGCTGCATTTTGGGAATTTGCGCAACGGGGATGCTTCTATGTGTCTTTCAGCCGGGTAGCGTGGGTGGGCGCAGGGAAACGCGCTTTTTCGGGGTCAAACAGCCGGCCGCATTTTCCTTGCTCGCGGCTGTCACCCCGATCGCTTCGTCCGCTTTGCCGGCCGCCCGCTTTCTCCCGGAAAACGCCGCGGATCCGACGGCGGGAGGAAATCGGCGCGCACAAGGCCCGCGGCAGGCCGGCCGGCGCCTCGCGCGTCATGGAACCGGGCAGACGGTGCGCTTCGCCCGCGTCAGGGCGCTGGCTTTTCTGCCGACCCGGCTCCGAACAAGCTTGATCGTGCTTCGCACCCGCGGCAGTCCGGCGAGCGCGTCCCCGCCACCGCGGCGAGGCGTCGCCCGCGCATTTCCCGCGCGGCGGGACGGCGCTTTTTCAGCCGAGGAATTCCTTGCCGCCCATGTAAGGCCGCAGCGGCGCCGGGATGGCGACGCGGCCGTCGGCGCGCAGATTGTTCTCCAAAAAGGCGATGAGCATGCGCGGCGGGGCGACGACGGTGTTGTTGAGCGTGTGGGGGAAATAGTTGCCCTTGTCCCCGCGCACGCGGATGCCCAGCCGGCGCGCCTGCGCGTCGCCGAGGTTGGAGCAGCTGCCCACCTCGAAATATTTCTTCTGCCGCGGCGACCACGCCTCGACGTCCACGCTCTTGACCTTCAGGTCGGCCAGGTCGCCCGAGCAGCATTCCAGCGTGCGCACGGGGATGTCGAGCGAGCGGAAGAAGTCCACCGTGTTGCGGTAGAGCTTGACGAACCAGTCGGCGCTCTCCTCCGGCCGGCAGACGACGACCATCTCCTGCTTCTCGAACTGATGGATGCGGTAAACGCCGCGCTCCTCGATGCCGTGCGCGCCCACCTCCTTGCGGAAGCAGGGGGAGTAGCTGGTGAGCGTCTGCGGCAGCTGGGCCTCGTCGAGGATGGTGTCGATGAATTTGCCGATCATCGAGTGCTCGCTCGTGCCGATGAGGTAGAGGTCCTCGCCCTCGATCTTGTACATCATGTTCTCCATCTCCGCGAAGCTCATCACGCCGGTGACGACGCTGCTGCGGATCATGAAGGGCGGGATGTAATAGGTAAAGCCGCGGTCGATCATGAAGTCGCGCGCGTAGGAGAGGATGGACGAATGCAGCCGCGCCACGTCGCCGCAGAGATAGTAAAACCCGTTGCCGCTGGTGCGCCGGGCGCTGTCGAGATCGATGCCGGCGAGCTTTTCCATGATGTCCACGTGATAGGGCACCTCGAACGGCGGCACCACCGGCTCGCCGAAGCGCTCCAGCTCGACGTTCTCGCTGTCGTCCCGGCCGATGGGCACCGAAGGGTCGATGATGTTGGGGATGACGAGCATGCGCTCACGGATGGCGGCGTCGAGCTTGTCCACCTGCTCGCCCAGCGAGGTCATTTCGTCGGCCATCGCCACGACCTCGGCCTTCTTGGCCTCGGCTTCTTCCTTCTGCCCCTTGGCCATCAGGCCGCCGATCTGCTTGCTGATGGCGTTGCGCTGGCTGCGCAGATATTCGCTGCGGGTGCGCGCTTCGCGGCACTGCGCGTCGAGCGAAAGGATCTCGTCGACGAGCGGCAGCTTCTCCTCCTGGAATTTCTTGCGCAGGTTTTCCCGGACGGCGTCCGGATTGGATCGGACAAATTTGATGTCCAGCACGGTGATTCCTCCTTGCTTCTTCGCACAGCGCGCGGGCCGGCGCGGCCCAAAAAGAAAAAGCCCCCGTCCCCAAAACCATGGGACGGAAGACTTCCGCGGTGCCACCCATATTGCCGGCAGAGCCGGCCGCTCGCCGCGCTGTAACGGGCGCGCCCGCCGGCTCCTCGCCGGCAGCTTGGGAAGCGGAAAAGCGCCGCGCCCCGCCGGCTCGCACCAGCCGCCGGCTCTCTGAAAGGGGGAAGCGAACGCCGGGTCTCCCCGCATCGCTGTGCATTTCCTGATTATGTTTAGTATAGCCCATCGCGCGGCGTTTGGCAAGAGGAATTTTGCCCGGCGTGGGGAAATCGCCGCCCTTCGAAGCGCCGGCGCCGGCGTTCGGGGAGGATTTCCCGGCGCGGGGGGAAGAGGCTTGCGGCGCATGGATTTGTCGATGAAATAAATGTGACTTTCCCCGCGCGGGGGAAGAGGCGCTCGCAGCGTTTGAGCTTTTCCATTTCCCGCAGGCTTTTCCCGACGGGGGAGGGCGGCGGCAGCCCCGCCCGGCCGCCCGGATGGCCGGGACCCATTCGCCTGCGTGCGGCGCGCCTGTGCCAACGGGCGCGCCGCACGCCTCATCGCATGCCGCAGGAAAAACTGGGAGAAATACCGCCATGCGCCCGCGCGCGACCGGCTGGCGGCCGTCTCATCGAGGCGCCCCGGCGGTACGCGCCTGGGGGTGAAAGCGCCCGTCCTCGCCGCGCAGGTAAGCCGTCCCTGCTGGCGCATGCAACAGCGGCAGGATGTCCGGGTCGTAATTGCACAGCGTGTTGAGCGCATAGACGCCGAAATGCCCGGCGTCGTCGAGATACGCTTCCTCCTCGTCCCCGGCGAAAAAGCGCCATCCGCTGTCTGGATAGCTCTCATCCGCCGCCTCGCGGTAACAGTATCCCACGCGGCACCCGTCGACCAGAATGCGGTCGGAAGCGATGCAGCCTTCCGGCCCTTCCCAGTCGGTCAGCAGCGGGCGCAGCGCCTCGGCGCGCAGGCGGAACGCCTTTTCCTTCGGGGCGGGCTTTTCCGCGCTCGCGCTGTCGCAGACGTTGGGGCGGCGTATATCGATGGGGGCTGCAGCCCGCGCGCCCAGCCGGTCGAGCAGCGCCTGCGCGCCGTGCGCGAGCTTATATTCCATCTCTTCAGGATACAGCGGCACCACCTGGTAAAAATTCACTTCTTCCCCGTCGGGCAGCGCGCAGCAGGCGGCCGCCGCGTCGGCGCCGTCCGGCAGCGTCAGCAGCAGGCAGGAAAAGCGGGTGCCCTCCGCCAGCGGCTCCCCGCTCGGCACCGTATGCCCCCAGCCCAGCCATGTGTCCTGCTGGCCGGGCAGACGGGCCAGGATCTTCAACCAGCGCAGCGGCCAATACCACCGCTCGGCCTCGTCTCCGACCTTCCAGCCGGCCGGCAGGCGGAGAAACAGCTCGGCGCGCTCGAGCTTCCTGTCCCGCAGCTGCGCCGGCACCGCCATGACGTGCGCGCCCATGCCCATCGTCACGAGCGTGTAATACGGCCGCGCCTGGGTCGGCTCGATGATGCAGATGTCGACGTGAATATCCGGGGACACCAGCTCGTGAAAGACGGTTTTGTATTCGCCCAGCTGCTCCCCGATATGCTTCTCCACTGCGTCGAGCTGCGCCGGGGCATAGACTTCGGGGGAATAACGCGCCTGCTCGCGCGCGGCCAGCGCGTCCCGCACGGCCGAAGGCATCTCCAGCTTGGTCTGCACGCCGGGCACACGGCAGCAGGCATATAGCAACGCCCAGGCGTCAAGATCCTCCGGCGCGAGCTGGCAGGCTCGTTCCAGATACGGCACGGCCTCCGCCTCCCGGTCGAGATGATAATACGCGAAGCCCAGACGGTAACACCACAGCGGGTCGTTCTCCCCCTCGGCGCGCACCGTCAGCAGCTGCCCGGCCGCCTCCTCCCAGCGGCCGAGATTGTTGTATGCCCGCGCCAGCAGCCCGACGAGCGCCGCGTCGCGCTGCGCCGTCGGGACCGCAAGGATGGCCTGGATGATCTTCTCCTGTTCGTCCTGCTCGTGCCATTGCGCGATCTGCGCTTGCAGCGATGTGTCCATCTGCGCTCCCACCTTTCGGATTTGTTGGTTTTTACTGTAACAGATCGGCGCGCGGGAAGCCAGCAAAATATGGGGGAGCGGAAAATTTTTCTCCCCGGCGGGCTGGCCCTTTCCTGTCCGCCAGGCGGCGCGGGGCGGGAATCAAAACCACCCGTTTGCTGGGGGCTGATTCCTGCCTTTTCGGCGACAAAAAGCATTCCCCCACCCGCAGGCGGGGGAATGGCCGCGGCTGCGTGCGCTCGGAGCGCGGCGCTCCGGCTGCCCGGCGAAGGCGGACCAGCCAAGAA
Organism: Candidatus Tabaqchalia intestinavium; assembly: GCA_904420005.1. Lineage (GTDB taxonomy): Bacteria > Bacillota > Clostridia > Oscillospirales > CAJFTT01 > Tabaqchalia > Tabaqchalia intestinavium. The sequence goes on from CAJFTT010000009.1 coordinate 7,773, forward strand.
GCGGCGCGGCGGCCGGGGGCCGGGGGTCAGCTGGCGTCCCCGCATCGCGCGCCGCCGGTGCGCATCCAGTGGAACAGATACTGCTGCGCGACGCCGGCATAGGGCAGCGCGAAATCCGGCAGCCCTGCCGGAAACAGCCGCAGGGCGCGGCCGATATGCACGTCCACCGGGAACGCCTCCAGCCGGCCGAAGCCGAACAGCAGCACGCATTCCGCCACTTTCGGCCCCACGCCGCGCACCTGCTGCAGCATCTGCCGCGCCTGCGCGAGCGGCGCACGGCGCACTTCCTCCAGCGACAGCGCGCCCGAGACGACGCGCCGCGCCGCGTCGAGCAGGAATTCGTCGCGATAGCCGCAGCGCAGCGGGGCGAGATCGCTTCTGTCCAGCGCGGCGACCCGCTGCGGCGTGGGAAAGCAGAAGCCGCCGCCCGCCGCCGGCGTGCCGAAAGTTTCGCAAAAGCGCGAGAGGATGCCGGAAATGCGCGCCACGTGGTTGTTGCTCGAGCAGAGGAAGGAGGCCAGCGCCTCCCAGGCGTCCTGATGCAGGATGCGGATGCCGGGCGAGAACGCGATCGCCTCCCGCAGGATGGGGTCGCGGCTGAGCAGCGCCCGGATGGCTTCGTAGTCGCGTTCCAGATCGAAATAATCCGCCAGCGCGTCAGCCGCCTCCGCCATGCCTTCTCCCGCGGCGAGCAGCGCCTCTCCCTCGCGCCATACCGTCACCTGCCGGCCCAGCAGCGTGCAGCGGAACCGCCCGTCCGCGCCGCCGTCCGACCAGCGGAACGCCTGCCCGCAGTGCAGCGTCGCCGCGAGGTCGAGCGGACGCACGCCGTCCCAGCGCACGAGCGCGCCGCCGCGCAGGATTTCCGCCCGTGCCGGGCGCGTCTGTCCAGAATGCATGCTAGCTCCGCTCCTTTCCCGCCCCGCGCGGCGCGCAACCGCCCGCGCAGGGTCTGCCGCGCCGCGTCCCCGGGCAGGGGGACGAATCGCTTCCTCTGGCGTATGGAAACCAAACGGAGCGCTGCCCCCGGACGCCGGGGGACGAACGCAGCTGTGTCTGATTGCATTATACCACGCCGGCGTGTATAATGGAAGCATACGCTCGGTGGACAAGGGGATAGTAAGGTTTTTCGGGTCCGGGCGCCCGGCCGCCTTTTCCTCGCCCGCGGGAGAGCGCCGGCACGAGGTGGAGGTGAGCCGGATGCGAGCATGCCTTTTCCTCACCCGCGGGAGAGCGCCCGGTTGCCTCGTCAGCAAGATTCGCGCCCGTTTCTCCCCGAAAAACGCGGCGGAGGGGATCGGGCGAGCAAGGGTAGCAGGCTGGCGGGCCGACGTCCGACGCGCGCGAGAACGCTGCCCGTTCGATGCCGGACGCCACCGGGCGCGCTGCCCCTTGTCCGCCGGATGCAAATCGTTCCCGCCGGGCGCGGCGGGAGCCATGAGGAAGGAGCCAGACGCCATGCGCGACAATTTGACGACCATTCCCCTTTCGGAGATTTTTGAGAAGCAGGACGGCTGCCCCGTCTGCCGCCTGCGCGACACGGTGGAGGCCCGGGTGGTGGAGTTCGTGACGGGCGCCGCCATGATGGAACCGGACGTGCGCCAGCGCACCAATGAGGAGGGCTTCTGCGCGACGCATTTCGCGCAGCTGCTCGCCCAGCAGAAGCGCCTGCCCGTCGCGCTGGTGCTCGAGAGCCATCTCGCGCGCCTCGACGAGCGCCTGTTCGGCAAGGGCGCGCTGCCCTTTTCCAGGCCCGCCCCGGCCAAAAAATATCCCCTCGCCGGGGAGGTCGCGTCCTCCTGCTTCGTCTGCGACCGCACCCAGTGGGCGCTGGAGCGGCTGCTGGATACGCTGGCGCGCACCTACGCCGCCGAGCGGGATTTCCGCGCGCTGTTCGACGCGCAGCCCATGCTGTGCCTGCCGCATTATTACGCGCTGCTCGCGACGGGGGAGAAGGCCTTGGGCAAGAAGGAATTCGCCCAGTATGCCGACGCCGCGGCCGCCGTCTGCCGCGCGGGGCTGACCGCGCTGCGGGAGGATGTGGCGTGGTTCTGCCGCAAGCACGATTACCAGAACCGCGACGCCGACTGGGGCAATGCGCGCGACGCCATCGAGCGCGCGGGCCGTTTCCTCACGTCCCGCGGATGAGGGCGCGCCCCGCCGGCGGGACCGATCCCGCGTTCCGTCCGCCGGCTGGCCAAAATTGTGGACAAAAAATCAGAGAATGGTATGGTAATTTTACTGGATATGGTATATAATGAAACCATATCTGGCATTCGCGCGGCGCAGCCAGGCCGCGCGCAGGGAAAGGAATGGTCCGTGAATTATGGGTCTGGTGGAGAAACTGTTCGGCTCGCACAGCGGCCGTGAGATCAAAAGAATTAAGCCCATCGCCGACAAGGTGGTGGCGCTGGAGGACAAATACACCGCCATGAGCGAGGAGGAGCTGCGCGGCATGACGCAGGTGCTGCGCGACCGGCTGCAAAACGGTGAAACGCTCGACGATATCCTGCCCGACGCCTTCGCCACCGTGCGCGAGGCCGCGTGGCGCGTGCTGGAGCAGAAGCACTATTATGTGCAGGTCATGGGCGGTATCGTGCTGCACCAGGGCCGCATCACCGAGATGAAGACCGGCGAAGGCAAGACGCTCGTCGCCACCCTCCCGGCCTACCTCAACGCCCTGGAGGGCAAGGGCGTGCACATCATCACCGTCAACGATTACCTCGCCCGCCGCGACAGCGAATGGATGGGTAAGGTGTACCGCTACCTCGGCCTCACGGTCGGCCTGGTGGTGCACGGCATGAACAGTCAGGAGAAGCAGAAAGCCTATGCCGCCGACATCACCTACGGCACCAATAATGAATTCGGGTTTGATTACCTGCGCGACAATATGGCCATTTACAAAAACCAGCTTGTGCAGCGCGGGCATAATTTCGCCATCGTCGACGAGGTGGACTCCATCCTCATCGACGAGGCGCGCACCCCGCTGATCATTTCCGGCCAGGGCGACAAGCCGACGGAGATGTACGAGCGCGCCGACCAGTTCGCCCGGTCGCTCAAATTCGAGAAATTCGTCGAGCTGGACGACAAGGAGAGCCATGACGACGTCGACTGCGACGTGCTCATCGACGAGAAGGCCAAGAGCGCGACCCTCACGCCCAAAGGTGTGCGCAAGGCGGAGAGCTTTTTCAACGTGGAGAACCTGATGGACTCGGAGAATATCGAGCTGCAGCATTACATCAACCAGGCCATCCGCGCCCGCGGCATCATGAAGCGCGACATCGACTATGTCGTCAAGGACGGCGAGGTCATCATCGTCGATGAATTCACCGGCCGTTTGATGTACGGCCGCCGCTTCAACGAGGGCCTGCACCAGGCCATCGAGGCCAAGGAGGGCGTCAAGGTCGCCCACGAGTCCAAGACGCTGGCCACCATCACCTTCCAGAATTATTTCCGCCTGTATAAGAAGCTCTCCGGCATGACGGGCACCGCGCTGACCGAGCAGGAGGAGTTCCAGCAGATCTATAAGCTCGACTGCCTGGAGATCCCCACCAACCGCCCGCTCGCCCGCAAGGATGATCCCGATATCATCTATAAGACCAAAGAGGCGAAATTCAACGCCGTCATCGACCGGATCGTCGCCTGCCACGAGAAGGGCCAGCCCGTGCTGGCCGGCACGATCTCCATCGAGACCAGCGAGCATCTGTCCCGGCTGCTCTCCCGCCGCGGCATCAAGCATACGGTGCTCAACGCGAAGTTCCACGAGCGCGAGGCGGAGATCATCGCGCAGGCCGGCAAATACGGCGCCGTCACCATCGCCACGAACATGGCGGGCCGCGGCACCGACATCAAGCTCGGCGGCAACGACGAATACATGGCCAAGGCCGAGATGCGCCGCATGGGCATCGACGAGGAGCTGATCTCCGAGTCGACGGGCTTCGCCGAGACGGACAATCCCGACATCCTCGAGGCGCGCCGCGTCTATAAGGAGCTGGAGGCGAAATACCGCAAGGAGATCGAGCCGGAGGCCAAGCGCGTGCGCGAGGCGGGCGGCCTGTTCATCATCGGCACCGAGCGGCATGAGTCCCGCCGCATCGACAATCAGCTGCGCGGCCGCGCCGGCCGGCAGGGCGACCCCGGCGAGAGCTGCTTCTACCTGTCGCTGGAGGACGACCTGATGCGCCTGTTCGGCGGCGAGCGCATGCAGCACATGATGGATTCGCTCAACATCAGCGACGACACGCCGCTGGAGGTCAAGATGCTCTCGAAATCCATCGAGAACGCGCAGAAGAAGGTCGAGGCGCGCAACTTCGGCATCCGCAAGAACGTGCTGCAATTCGACGACGTGATGAACCGCCAGCGCGAGATTATCTACAGCCAGCGGCAGAAGGTGCTCGACGGGCTGGATCTGCGCAGCAACGTCATGTCCATGATCGACGGCACCATCGACCGCGAGGTCAACCGTTTCGTTTCCCCCGAGGAAGCGCCCGAGAACTGGAACCTGTCTGCGCTGCGCGACTACTTCCTCGGCTGGCTGACGACCAACGACGACCTGCGCTATGACGTCGCCCAGCTCGACCGGCTCGAGCCGGCCGACATCAAAAAGACGCTCACCGACCGCGCGCACGCCATCTACGAGGCGAAGGAGGCCGAGTACGGCAGCCAGATCATGCGCGAGCTCGAGCGCGTGATCCTGCTGCGCTGCGTCGATACGCACTGGATGGATCATATCGACGCGATGGACGATCTCAAGCGCGGCATTTACCTGCGGGCTTACGGCCAGCATAACCCGGTGACGGAGTTCCGCATCGAGGGGTCGAACATGTTCGACGAGATGATCGCCCGGATCCAGGAGGACACCGCGCGGTATCTGCTGCTGGCGCGCATCCGCCGGCAGGAAGAGCCCAAGCGCGAGGCCGTCGCGAAGGCGACGGACGCCTCGGCTGGCGGCGGGGACAAGACGGTGCGCCGCCAGCCGGCCAAGAAGGCCAAGAAGCCCGGCCGCAACGATCCCTGTCCCTGCGGCAGCGGCAAAAAGTATAAAAACTGCTGCGGCTATAACGACTGAGCTTCCCGCACCGGCCTTAGGAAAAAGAAAAGCGGCTCGAAACACCTGTCTGGTGTTTCGAGCCGTTTTTTCGGCGGGCGCCGTCTCTGCGCCGCAGCCAACCGGGCGTTATTGCGCGAAAGAGGGCCGCTTCGCCGATCTTTTTGCGAAGCGCTCTTGCTTCGGCCCGGCCCCGCGCACGAGGGGATCGCTGCGCCGCCGATACCGTCACACGCAGGAAGCCGACCCCGCGCGAAAGGGGGCCGCGCCTCCATGCGGGGCCCAGCCGGCGGTCCTGATTCCCGGCGCGCGGCGCAGCCCCGGGCGGATAGAGGCCGGGAATTGCGATCCGCGCTGGTCGCAGAAGCCATCCTTCCCGTTGCGGGCGCGTCAGGTGGATTCCGTCTGCGTCAGGTCGGGGATCCATTCGCGGAACACTGCCTCATAGGAGAATCCGAAGCCGTCCGCGCTGTTTTTGATGGACAGGCGCACCGGCACCATTTCGAACGCGCCGTGATAAGGCAGCGTGAGCAGCTGCTTTTTCGGCAGCGTATAGATCCACTGCAGGTTCTGGCAGAAGGTGCTGTCCGCGTCATGCATACAGTCGCCGCGCAGCGTGACCGTCACCGGCACGGAACGGTCGAGCGGCAGTGTCCCGTCCTCCTGCAGCCCCTCGACCTCCTGCTCGAGCAGGATCTCGTCGGGCGTCTCGTCGAAGGTGTATTTGCCGAAGCTCACGCGGGTCGGGGGATCCTGATTGTTGACCGCGGGCTCGAACCGCCCTGTCAGATGGAACACCATCTCCGCGCGGATCGCGTAAGCGGTGGAATCGAACTTCGCCCGGCCGACTGTGATCCGGGCGATCAGATAATTCTGCAAAATCTGGCCGGTGAATTTCTGGCAGATGTCTTCCACGCAGTCCGACAGGGAGCTCGGTCCCATGCCGCAGGGGAACAGCAGCGAGAGAAATACCTCCGCCTGCGCCTGATAGGTCGTGCGGGAGGCGGGGGTGGATTCGGCGCTCTGCAGGCCGACGGACACGGTCTTGCGCAGTACCGGGCGGGACATTGTCGGGGCCGCATAGGCGCTGTTGACGTCGGCGTCCTGCAGCAGGGGGATTTGCTTGAGCAGACGGATGAGATCGTCGATGAAATAAAAATTCATGCTTCCTGTCCCTCCTGTTCCTGCTGCGGATCCTGTCCGCTCTGCGCCTCGGGCACAGGCGCGGCCGCCGGCGCTGTCTGCGTTTGTGCCTGCTGCGCCTCTTTGGCGTAGAAATTCAGCACTGCCCAGATGTATAACGGCTTGTCCGCATAGTAGAAGGTTTCGCTGTGCGCCACGGTGACCAGATGGCCGCAGGTGGACAGCAACGTCCCGCGCGGCAGCGCCGACAGATCCGGTTCGGGCGGCCCGAGGTAAAGATACGCCATGCGGTTGACCATGCCGGCTTCCACGGCCGATTCCTCCACATACATCTTGTTTTTATACATCAGCGGCTGGACGACCGCTTTCCAGGCGCTGCCGGCAGGCTCGTCCGCCAGCCGGATGCTGCAGCCGCACCGGTCGAGGATGCGGCGCAGCGCACGGGATTTGTCCATGGATGATGCGCTCCTTTCTGACAAGCAGGAACGCCCCGCGCCGCGCTGGGGCGGTGCAGGGGGAAGCTGCCTGTGCGCTGGTTTCGCGGGAGAGTTTCACATGCGCCCAAACAGGAAGCCGCTGTCCTCCGCGAGATCGCTGAGCGTGGCCAGCGCATCGTCGCGCACGGCGCGGGCATATTGGGCTTTGGCCTCGCTGTCCTGCCGCAGCGTGAGGTTGCCGGCGGAGAAGCTCTCTTCCTCGCGCGCGGCGGAGATCAGGGCGAAGCGGTAGAAGGCCACCGCCGCCGCGGCGTGCGCGATTTCTTCGGCGTGCTGCTCGGCGTCGACGCCGGGCTTGAGATGCGCGAGGATATTCGCCAGCGCGGAGGAGCAGACCGGCAGATACGCCGCGCTCTCCTCCCGGCTGAGGCCGGAGAGCAGCACGAACCGGTCCAGAACCATGAAAACGTTGGGCATCGCAATGCCTCCATTTCTCCGGCGGGGAATCGGGATCCGCCGCGGGCCGCCGGTCAGCGCGGTGGAATGGGGCCGGCGCTTCTCCCGCAGGAAAAAGCGCCGGGGATGATACTATATGCGGCGCGGGCGGATTTTAGAACCCTGCCGCGCGGAGGACGGCCTAGACGAAGCGGCGGTGCGCTCCCCGTAATCAGCGCTGCCTGCCTCCGCCGGGACCGCCTCGGCGAGATGGGTGCCGTGCCGGCAGCGGGGCGGAGCAAACGCAGGCGCCGGGGGGTGCCTGGCACAAATGCGCCCTTTTGCCGCGCCGCCCGCGCTCCTATCCGCCGCGCCGGTGCGCCGCAGGCTTGGGAGCAGACCGGCGTGCGGGGTGGGTACTAGGCGCAAGAGGGGATGCCGCAGACCTCCGGTGCGCGCCGCGCGGGGCTGGGCGCTGCCGCTCCGCGCGGCGGAAGCCGACCACCGCAATGCGCGCGGCGCAGCTTTCCCAGCGCCCGCTCCGCGCGGCGGAAAGGCGGCCTTGCCTGCCCGGCTGCCTCCGGGGAGGCCGGAAGCCCGCCCTGCGTGGAAGAAGGGCGGGCTCCTGCGGCGTGCGATGCTTTCCCGGCGCCCGCCCCGCGCGGAAAATACAACGGAAATCCCGGCGGTACCGGCGGCGTGCAGCCCGGCTTTCGCCCGGCGCGGGAAAATGCGCTCCCCGCGCCGAAGCGGGACGGACGTCAGACGGTCAGTTCCCAGGACGCGTCGGTCAGGATCTTGGCGAAGCCCGCGATGGAGGTCACGGCCGTGCGCTCCAGCTGCCGGTCGATGAGCCGGTCGCTGTCGAGCGTCACGTCGCCCGCGCGCACCATCTCCAGCGCGTAGCGCCGGTCGAGGCCGATGATCTCGCCCTCCGGCACGCAGGCCGAGCGCAGCAGACGCGCGCCCAGCGGCGTGCTGAGCTTGCCGGTCGCCTGGAAATTCAGGCCCGTGTCGGGATTCTTGAATTCCTCCAGCTTGAGGATGGACTGCATATCCTTGTTGGAGACGAGCAGCGTGTTCATCTCATAGGGGTCGAACTTGCCCCACAGCGCGATCAGGTCGTCGTAAGCGAGCGAATCGCCGGCCGCCTCGACCGACCCGATGGCGTTGTCGTTGCCGTCGCCGTCGAGCAGCACGTCCACCGCGTCCTGCACGTGCGAGGCCATGATGGCGTTGCCGATCTGGCGCAGCGCGATGGTGAACAGATCCAGCCGCTGGAACTTGACCGCCTCATAGGAAGCGACGAGAAGGCGGCCGCGCTTGTGCAGGCGGATGAGGTTCTCCTGCGTTTTCAGCACGGTCTGCGGTATGGAAGCGCCCTCCGCCACCGGCCGGGGCGCGACGCCGTCGCCCGACAGCGCCGTGATGCTGCGGTAGTCCAGACCGGAGATTTTGGTTGTCGTCGCGACGATTTCCGGCAGAATGTTGTTTTCCTCCATGCCCTGCCGGATGGCGCGGGACACGTATTCGGGGAACAGCGCGGCGCTGTCCGCGGTCTGGAAGAATTTGTCCACCACGTCCGATTCCGGCCCGCTGACGCGGATGTCGAACCGTTTGAGCTGGCGCTGGAAGGCGTCCAGCCGGCCCAGCGCCGTGTCCTCATAGGCTTCCGACGGGTCCAGCTCTTCGAGCACCTGCGAGAAGCTCTTGCCAGAGAGCTTGTACATGTCCTTGTCCGGATGAATCTGATCGAAATATCCCATACTGAAATCCCTTCCTTTCCGTTATTGGCCGCGTCACAGCAGGAACCCGACGGTCGTGGCGACGGTGTCGACCGTCAGCACGAGGTGCTCGCGCGCCGTTGTCTCGGTGCTGACGGAGACGCCGCCCTTGCCGTCCGCCGCGAGCTTGGCGAAGCCCGCCGTCGGCGCGGTGCCGGTATAGGGCAGCTCGACGAACCCCGCCAGCTGCACCGCCGCGACGCCGTCCTGATACGACATGCAGACGCCTGCGACGCCGTCCTTGGCCGCGGCCGCTGCGACCGCGCCGCTGCCGGAGACCTTCACCGGCGCGCCGGGCGCGATTTCGTCCGCGCTGGAGAAGGTCGCGATCTGCTGCAAAAATCCTTCATACGAATATTTCATGACAAGATACCCTCCTTAAAATGGTTGCTTTCCCGGGAAATATCGTCCCGGTCAGATGCGAAAGCCCGCGTCGGCGCCCGGCTTGCCGCCGGCGGCGGGACGCGGCGCGGTTTGCGGCTGTAGCGGCAGGACGTTGGCCGCCGCGGCGCGGTAGGCCTTTTCCAGCTCGGTCAGCTCCTCCACCGTCAGCCTGCCGCACACGGCTTCCATCGTGCGCCGGGGCAGCTGCGGCTGCGCCAGGCAGGCCAGCCGCGTGACCTCCCCGGCCAGCGCCGCGCGGTATTGCTCGCCGAGCGCCGCCTGCTTCTGCAGGGCCTCGATCTCGCCGCGCAGCGCCTGCACCTCGCTGCCGCGCAGCAGCAGCTCGTCCGGCAGCGCGGCGCCGGGGGTGAACAGACTCTTGAACATCGCTTCCTCCATGGGGGTTCCTCCTTTCTTCGCCTTGGTGACGCCGGCCGCGCGCTGCGCCGGGACCGCCACGAACGACCATTCATAGGCGTCGCCCGGCTCGTCCAGCACGGCGAAGCAGCGCCGGCCCGCGTATTGCCGCCCGCGCGTGTGCCCACACCGGCGGATGTCCTTGCCGCAGATCGAGCAGGTCTGCCTGCCCATGCTGCAGCTGATGCTGACCTCCTTTTTGATGCCGGCCTCGATGTCGGCGATGAAGTCGCGGTTTTTCTCGCTGCGCACCATGTAGGCCCGCCCCACCAGCGCGGCGTACGGCTCGCCCAGACTGTTGCGCCGCGTGTCGCTGACCTCGACGCGGCAGTCAAACAGGCGCGCCAGCTGGTTGCCCGCCTGGGGGTTATGGTCGAAGATGCCGGTTTTCCCCACCATCATGGGGGCCAGCGCGGTGAGCGCCGCGGTGGAGAATTGATCCCAGTCGCGGTCGATCTCATTGTCGCACAGCACCACGGAGAAAACGAACAGGCTCTCCGCGGCGGGCGGCGTCTTGGCGAATTGCCCGATGCGGCGCAGCGTATCCTCGTCGAGAGGGGCCGGCTGTGCGGCGGCCTTGCGGTAATGCTCCATTTCGCGTCATTCGCTCCTTTCCGGGGCGAGCCCTTGCTGCTTTCGCAGCGCTTCGGCCTGCGCACGGTAAAGCGCGGCCTGCGCCTCGCTCAGCTCGTCCCTGAGATTGATGTCCACCCAGCGCACCGTGACCCCGTCAGGCAGATTGCCCAGCCGCAGATGCAGCGACGCGATGCGGCGGATGACCGGGGTGAGGATACGGCGGTAGGATTCCAGCTCGCTGGTGAGGATGTCGGCCTGATCGCTGCTCATGCGCTCGGTCGAGGACCAGCTCAGTCCCAGCAGATAGGGCGGCACGCCCAGCTTGGCTACGATCTGCTCGAGCAGCTGCCGCACCGGTACGCTGCTGTCGAGGATCTGATTGTCCGCGCCGATCGCCCGGACGGAAACGTCCCCCACGGCGACGAAATCGCGCGGCGTATCCTCGCGCATGGCCTGCTGCCATTCCTTCGCGATGGCCATGGCCCGCTCCTTGGCGTAGGCCTTGTCCAGCACGTCGTTCTGCGGCTTGTACGTCACGGCGAAGCGCACGTTGCCCGCGCGCTCCCAGTTGCGTCCCACCGTCTGGTAGATGCGCAGCAGGATGGAGCTGACGAACGGCAGCCCGCTGAGGATGGACTGCCCCGTCACCCGCCCCGCCGGGGGATTGAGCGCGGAGAAAACGACGAGCTGCGGATAGGCTACGTCCTTCGGCTGCCCCGTCTCGTCGCGCACGCAGACCCTGGCGGCCGCGCCGCCCTGCGCCTCGACGATCTCGACATCCTGCAGCGCCGTGTTGTAAAGCGCGGCCACGCCGCGCCCGTCCGGGGCGGGCAGGATCTCGCCCACGGCGTTGCCGTAGGTCATCAGCTCGCTGAGATAGGTGTTGACAAACTGCGCGAGTCCCGTGCCCGCGCCGCCTACGCGCACCTCTTCGCCGAAGGCGCGCAGCGCCGCCGTGGCTTCCTCCGTCTCCCCCTCCAGGGAGAAGCCGGAGGTCAGCCGGATCATTTTGCAGATGGCGGCGTCGATGATGGGGATCGCCTCGCGCAGCGCGGCGTAAAGCCGCAGGTCACAGCCGGACAGCGGGCGGTACCGCTCGATCTCGGCGAACGGCTGCGGCGGCAGGCGGCGGGTTTCCACCGCCTTGACCGTGGCGCGCCGCTTGAGCCCTTCCCAAATGCCCAATGGATTTCCTCCTTTCTTTGCCGGATGGCCGGCGTGAAAGGCCGCGCCGGCCGTCTATATCATCGGTTCCGCTCGACGCTCAGCGCGAAAAATTCCTCCCCGCCGCGCAGCACCGTGCTGACGAAATAACGGATGTCGTCCATCGCGTGGTCGTGCTCCTTTCTGGGGACGTCCCGGCCCGCCTGGCTGTCCCAGACGTAAAGCGAGAATTCCCGCAGCGCGTCGGCGCAGTCGGGGGAAATCTTGATCTCCCCGGCTTTGAGCGCGTCGCTGACGCGGCGGATGCCGTCAACGACGTCGTTTTTCGCCGGCAGCACCGAGAAGCGCCCGTGCCGGCGGATGCATTCCAGAAAGCTCGCCGCCGACGGATCGACCACCACCACGCGCACCGGGAACCCGTCCGCCAGCGCCTCCAGCGCGGCGTAATGCTCCTCGTCGGTGCGCTGGCAGCCCTCGCGCCGGGAGTCAAAGTAATATTCCTTCGCCCGGTACCACACGCCCGCCTTTTTGCACCAGAGCCCGAACGAGGCGGGATTGACCGTGCCGTAATCGCACGAGACGGCGCAGTCGTCGTAGGGCGGGGGAGGGGGCGACGCCTGCTGCGCGGGGCCGAAGAACGGATAGACCGCGCCGTCGGCCGCCACCCATTTCCCCTCGACGAACCGCTGGTAAAACACGCCGGAATACAGCGCCTCGTACCGCGCGCGGATTTCGTCAGACAGGGCGGGATTGTCGCGCATCGTGAAATGCAGATGCAGCACGCCCCGCGCCGCCGCCTTTTGCACCCATTCGCGGTAGAACCAGTGCGCGGGGTTATCGGGGTTGCAGTTGAACCAGAATTTGGAGCCGTCGACCGAGCAGCGGGCCAGCGCCTGCTCGACGAAGCTGCGCGGCATGAGCGCCACTTCATCGAACAGCACGCCCGCCAGCGTCACGCCCTGGATGAGCGCGGCCGAGCCTTCGTCCTTGCCGCCGAACAGATAATACCGGTTTGTGACCCCACGGCGCTCCACCTCCAGCACGCTGCGGCTGCGGATGTCTCGGGTCCGGAAACCGAGCGAGGGGAGGATGCCGAGCAGAGGCGTCACAAGGTTGCGGCGCAGGGACGTGACCGTTTTGCCGCACAGGGCGAAGCTCTGGCCGCGGAACCGAAAGAACGACCAGAGCAGAAAGGAGAGAGACATGCACAGGGTCTTGCCGCTGCGGACGGAGCCGTCGCACAGCAGGCCGCAGCAGTCGCGGTAAGGAGATCCGTCGCACCACCAGCTGAGCGCAGCGAGCTGCTTTTCGGAGAACCGCACGAATCGCAACCCGCTCAAGGCGCTTCCCGCCCGTCCTCCGCCGCCTGGCCGTCCTCCGGCATGTCCGGCGGCCCGTCCGCGTCGCGCCGCCGCGCGAGCGCCCGGGCGCTTTCGGCCAGCGCCGTGTAGAACCCGGCGTCGTCCGGGCCGGCGGCATTGGCCGGCCCGCACAGACGGCCCAGCGCCTCCAACGCTTTGATGCGGTCGAGAAATTTGATTTCCAGCCCGCCGCCCCGGGGGCGTTTGAGCTCGGCAATGGAGAAAAGCTCCATCTTTCCCGCCTCGCGTTGGATGGTTTCGTCGTCCATGGTGGTCAGCCGCACCGCGTCGGCCGCATCGCCGAACGCCGCGCGTTCCAGCCCCGCCGCCGCCAGCGCCCGCAGGGCGTCCGGATCGCCGCTGGAGGAAAAACGGGCCACTTGCTTTTGGATCAGAGGGTCCTCCAGCAGCGCCAGTCCCCGCCGGCGCGCCGTGACAGCCGGGTAGCCCGCCAGCACCGCCGCTTCCCGCGGGGAGCGCAGGCGGGCGTAATACCGGCAGAAATCGATCTCCTTTTGGGACAGTGCTTTGCGCTTCATCCTGTGCCACTCCTTTCATCCCTCCCCCGCGCGGCGCGAAAAAGTTCCCTCTGGGTGGAACGTTTCGGGAAAAAACGAAATTTTTCTTGCCGCCGCCTCGCATGTCCGAGGAAAAACGTGCTGCTGGCATCCCCAGGCTTCCCCTGCGCCGCCTGGCGCACCCAAGGAAAGACGGCGTTTTTCCACTTTGCGGCGTTGGCCTTGACGCCACAACCTGGCGCGCCGGGGAAAGATGCAGCGACGCCGCGAATTTCTCTACGTCCATCGCGCCGCCTCGCGGGGGCGCGGGAAAAGACGCAAGGCAGCCTGCTCGATCCCTGCCACGGCTGTCGCCGCCCGCGCGCGGGCGCTTCGCCGTGGTTTCGTTCGCGGCCGGGCGCATTTTCGGCCCCGGCGCCGCGCTTCCCGCAGCGGCGCGGCTCCTTCGCGGCGTTTGCGGCGCTTTCCCGATTTTCGCGCCCCGCCGGCCTGCAAAAAGAAAAGGGAAGCAGACAGCCTTTTGTCTGCTTCCCTTTTCTTTCTGCCGATCCGCCCTGTTCTGCCGGCCGGATCGGGCCGGCCGCTTCTCTGGCGGGGTACGGCTGCATCGTTTTTGCGCGCCGCGCGACGCTCTGCCGCGAGGAGGGCAAAAAATCAGTCGCCGTCGGACGGTTGGCGGCCGGGTTCCATCGTTTCACGAAAACATTCGATCGTTTGAAGAAGCGCGGAAACCTGCTTGTGCGACAATCCTTTGACCGAAATGGTGGAGGTGCTTTCCATCCCCAGGAGATAGTCCGTCGACACGTGGAATGTTTTGGCCAGCTCCACGATATATTGCGTGGAAGGGACGGACAGCCCCATTTCCCAGGCGTTGACGCCCGAACGGGTCAGACCCAGCGCGCGGGCGACATCAGCCTGCGTCAGGCCGGCCTGCTCCCGCAATGATTTTATTCTGTCGGCTAACGTAAACAGCTCCTTGGACACGCGCATCACCTCTCCCTCAACAGAATAAAATAACCGAAATGACGTTTCATTATCATTTTGATATTTATATTTGACAATCATCGACAAAAATGATAAGATAAAGCCAAAGATTTCCAGGGGGAAATTCCAACAATGGGAGGAAGGATACAAAATGCGTGAATATACCCAGCAGGAGCAGACTGAAATTGTCCGCGACGCCATGATGCTGACGACCGCGATCCAGATCGATCAGGAAGAATTGCGCCGGCTGCAGTCGGAGCGGTTCCGCAGCAAGCCCGCGGGGCCGGTCAGAACCGTGCTCGATATACCGACCGTCCAGCCGCAGATTCCCGAGCCGCCCAAGTCGCAGCTCCGGTACACGGACTATTTGAAAGCCAACAAAAAACGCGTTATCCTGTTTTGCGTGGCGGCGGTCGTGCTGGCGGTCTTGATCAGTATTTTGATGAAATCGTTCTTTTTTATGACGACGTTTCTGGTGCCGGCGTTTTGGATCGCGCTGATCGTATCGGTGGTGTGCTACGTGAAAAAGCGCAGCGAGAGCAATCAGCAGCTGGCGCAGTCACCCGAATATCTGGCGGCGGTGGAGGAGGCAAAGCGCGCGGCGGCGGAGCAGCAGCAAAAGGCGCAGGAGGAAACCGCAAAGCAGCAGGCCGAGCTCGACGCGAACTATCAGGCCGAGCAGGAGCAGTACGACACCGTGACGCTGCCGGCCTATCAGCAGGCGCTTGCCGAGTGGAAGAAAAGACAGGCCGAAAAAATCGCCATTTTGCAGGAGGATCTGCAGGTCAACAGCGAGACGCTGGAGAATTTGTATGAGACGACGAAACTGGTATCTCTGGCATATCGGGAGCTTTGGATTTTGCGTTGGCTTTATGATGACATGCGTTCCTCGGATCATGACATCCGTTTTGCCATGGAATTGCTGGACCGGGACCGGCAGCGGACCGCCACGGAGCAGTCCGGCCGGATGGTGCAGGAGGCTGTGGGGGACCTGCACTCTTCCATGATGTCCGGCTTTCAGGCGGTGTATGCGGCCGTGGAGGAAGGCAACGAGGAGCTGGTCAGAACGCGGCGGCATCAGAATATCTCCAACGCCGTGGGGATCGCGCAGCGGTACCGGCTCAATAAAGCGGTCAAAGCCCAGAACGCCATGCTGGAGAAGCATTTCGACAAATGAACGCAGGCGCATGCGCGCGCCGTGCCTTCTGCGCGGGGCGCCGGTCTGCCCGCTTGGGGTCTGCGCCGCGCTGGAGGTCTGCGGCTGCCTGCCGCGGCGCTCTGCCGGCCGAGCCCAAGGCGCGTTTGTGACAGGCTGTGGGCTCCGACCGTCCCTGCACGAAAAAGACAGGGGAGAGAAACGAAGGCGTTTCTCTCCCCTGTCTTTTATCCTTCTCTTTTGCGGAGAAGCGCTCTTCTTCGATCGAGCCGCTTCTCCCGCATCCGGCTTCGCCGGGCGCGCAGAGTGGATTATTTCTTCTTCGGAACGCTCTCCCAGTCTTTGAGGAAACGCTCGATGCCGCTCTTGGTGAGCGGATGCTCGATCATCTGCAGGATGGTCGCGTAGGGCACCGTCGCGATATGCGCGCCCGCCATGGCCGCTCTCGTCACATGGATGGGGCTGCGGATGGAGGCCGCGATGATCTCGCTCTCAATGCCATGGATGCCAAAGATCTCGGCGATCTCTTCGATCAGCTCCATGCCGCGCTGGCCGACGTCGTCCAGCCGCCCGATGAAGGGGCTGACATACGTCGCGCCGGCCCGCGCCGCGAGCAGCGCCTGCGCCGCGGAGAAGATGAGCGTGCAGTTGGTCTTGATGCCCATGGAGGTGAGGATCTTGATGGCCTTGAGGCCCTCGGCGCACATGGGGATCTTGATGACGATATTCTTGTGGATCTTGACCAGCTCCTTGGCCTCCGCGACCATGCCGTCGGCCTCCAGGGAAATGACCTCCGCGGAGATCGGGCCGTCCACGATGGCGCAGATCTCCGTCACGACCTCCGCGAAGTCGCGGCCTTCCTTCGCGATGAGCGAGGGGTTGGTCGTGACGCCGCAGATGACGCCCAGATCATTGGCAGCCTTGATGTGCTCGATATTGGCGGTGTCGATGAAAAGTTTCATGTTGCAGGTTCCTTTCCTTCTCGTTTTCGTTCCGCCGCCTTGCCGACGCAGCGAGCGGCAGTCCTTTCTTTGCCATTATTATAAACCATCGCTGGTATAAAAAGCAAGTTCTGCGCGCAAAAATTCAGCAGCCCGGTCCGGCTGCGCGTCCGCCCTGGCCGCGGTACCACGCCAGCGCGTCGCGCTCGAGCTGCCGGACGAAGGCGTCCTTGCCGTCGCAGTAAGCCTCGATGTCAAAGGGGAACTGCGCGGCCAGCGCGATCTTGAGCCGGGCGTAGGCCGCCGCCGCGTCCACATGGGCGCGCAGATAGTCGCGCACCGCCAGATGCCGCAGAATGTCGGCCTGGCTGGCCTGCCCGAACACATGCACCTGATGCGTGCGCCGGTCGCCGCCGCGGCGGAAATACCGCCGGCCGGGGATCCCGAATTCGCCCATGCATTCGTAACCCAGCGCCTCGAACGCGGGATTTTTCGCATCGACGGCCTCGATGTCGCGCACGACGGGCAGGATGTCGATGATGGGCTTGGCCGCGAGCCCCGGCACCGCCGTGCTGCCGATATGATGGATCTCCACCAGCTGGTCGCCCAGCGCCGCCGCGATGCGCGCCGCCTCCCGGCGGAATTCCTCCGGCCACCGCGCCGACGGCGCGACGACCTCCACCTTCATTGCCATGGTTTCTCCTTTCCCGCCCCGGCGCGCAAAAGCGGCCCCGCCATCCGATTCGGCGGGGCCGCTTTGCCGAGGGACGTCAAAACACGTTCGTCCCGCTGAAAATCTCGATCATCTCGCGCCGCAGGCTGTCCGTGATGTCCAGCCGCGTCTTGGGCGCGAGCTCGTAGACGTCTTTGTTGAACAAATAGTTTTGCAGATCGATCTCTTTGATGAGCATTTTGGTGTGAAACAGGTTGGACTGATAGACGTTGATGTCGATCGCGTCGTATTTTTTGAGCGTGCGGTCGTCGATATAATCCTGAATGGAGGTGATCTTATGATCCATGAACAGTTTCCGGCCGGTCACGTCGCGCGTGAAGCCGCGCACCCGGTAATCGGTGGTGATGATGTCGGAATCGAAGCTGCCGATGAGGAAGTCCAGCGTGCTCAGCGGCGTGATCTCCCCGCAGGTCGCCACATCGATGTCCACCCGGAACGTCGCGATGGAGGTTTCGGGATGGTATTCGGGATAGGTATGCACCGTGACGTGGCTTTTGTCCAGGTGCGCGACCACCGTGTCGCGGTGGATGCCCTGCTCCGCCATCTTGTCCAGGTGCCCGCCCTCGGCCATCAGCAGCGTCACGCTCGCGCCCTGCGGTTCGTAATCCTGCCGACTGACCGACAGCACGCGCGCGCCGATCATTTCCGTCACGCGCTCCAGGATGCCTGTGAGCCGCTCGGAGTTATATTGTTCGTCGATATACGCCACATAGTCCCGCTGTTCCCGCTCGCTTTTGGCGTAGCATACGTCATAGATATTGAAGCTCAGAGACTTCGTCAGGTTGTTAAAGCCGTACAGTTTCAGCTTCTCATCCAACCCTACCATCACGACCTTTCCCCTCAAAACTTGCTTTCTTCCGCTGGCCGATGCGGCCTGTCCCGATAGATATAAAGAAAGGAACGCCGAAATCCCGGAAAAAACGGAAAAAAATCAGGAAAACCGATTGCCTGTTGCAATGGCGCAGGATTTCTTTCTTTTTTGGCCGGATTTCGGCGAATTGCTCACAAAGCAGCAAGTTCCATTATAGCGTCGGGACATCGTTTCGTCAATAGGGATTGGGTGGAAATTTCGCGAATTTTGTCAGAGCTGTCCATGATTTTGCGCTGCGCGCGAAGGATGGGGCGAGCGGCCGGAACGCCCTCAGGCCGCAGGGGAGGCAGGCGCCGCGTGCGCGGCGCGCCAGGCGCGCCCGCCGGCGCGGGCGGCGCACAGCAGCAGCGCGGACAGCACAATCAGCCAGCCGCCCACGATCACGCCGCTGATCCGGCCCGACGGGGAGGCCATGACGTCCTCCATGCCGCTGAGCAGCCGCATCAGCGTCGTTGTGTGCACCACGCCGCCGCGCGGCCAGAAAGCGGCGCGAACATACAGCGCGGTCAGCACCGTCCAGCCCGCAAGGCACAGCGAGGTGTAAATGGTTTGCAGCAGGGCGGTGTATTTCGACCGGCGTGTGAACAGGGCAAAATAAACGACCAGCATCGCGGCAGTCAGCAGCATGAACGGTTTGTACAGCATAAAGCAACCTCCCTTTTGCGGCGACGTGCCCGGATCGTCACGGCGCCGCGCGGTGTAGAAATTACGGATTTTTCGCAAGGAAACCGGCAATTTGCAGGGGAGAGGATGGGACTGTGCAAAGCGTCGCCTCCGGCGCAGGCGCCCGCCGCGCGCCTCACACGGAAACGGGCTACGCCGCGCGAACCCGCGCCGTCAGGCGCGCCTTTCCGCCCCGGCGTGCAAAGCGGCCCCGCTGCCCAGGCGGGGGAAGCAGAAACCCCGGCCGCGCCGCCGGCCCTGCGCGCTGTGAAGGAACGCCGCCAGTATAACGCCCCGCGTGGCAGGGAGCAAAAGCCCCGGGTTCGCGGGACCGGACGCCGATTGCCGGCCGAAGCTCCCGTGCACAGAGACGTACGGAAAATACAGCGCGGTCCGCCCGCGGGAAGCCGTGCGCTGGCCGCCCCGTTCTCTGCCGGTGAGAATCCGGCGGACGACGGGCCAAGCGCGGCTTGCGATCGTCTGGACAGACGAAGCGCCGCTGCGCGCTGCATTCAGCAGGCCGATATTTTCACAAACTATGTTCTGTTGTCCATGAAAGTTCCAAAAACTATTTATATTATAACACATTTGCGTGGCAAAAGGAATAGATTTTTGATATAATTTTTATATAAATTCCATAGGGAACCTAACAATTCAGCTTTCGCACAGACTATAGGGGTGAAAGCATTGATCAATCGCTTGGAGTGAAAGCATGAAAAAACAGGAACTGCTGAAATGTTTTAACGACGCCCTGCTGGACAAACTGTTTGGATTTTGTTACGCACGCACCAACGACAGCTATGAAGCCCAGGAACTGTGTTCGGACATCCTTTTCGCTTTGATCAAGGCGTCGCATACAGAGGGAGAAATCGAAAGTTTGCATTCGTTCATCTGGAGAGTGGCCCGGAATGTGTATGCGGATTTTTCAAAGCGCCGAAGAAAATACACGGATTTATTCTATCCTGGCGATGCGGAGAATGTCCTGCAGGCTGTGGCAGACAGAGAACCGGAAGATGACCGCGATGACCTGTTGGATGCGGTCTATCGGCGCATTGCATTTCTCACCAAAGCCTACCGCGAAGTGATGATTTTGTACTACATAGACGGCTTGTCCACAGCACAAATCGCGGAGTGCCAAAATACCAGCGAAGGAGCGGTGCGTCAGAGATTATTTTCAGCGAGGCAAAAAGTAAAAAGCGAGGTGGAAGAAATGAAAGAAACTTATACTAGGCCGCTGTGTAGGTTTGTCAAACATTTTGTACAGTCAGAGAAAGGAAAAAAGCAGCGAGTTTTTCTTTCGGAGAGAGCCAGCCAAGGGGACGCATAGGTAAGTCGTTGGAGCGATTTTGGTGTGCAGCGAGCTGCACATCAAAGTCGGCAAGAGA
>CAJFTT010000010.1 GCA_904420005.1 Candidatus Tabaqchalia intestinavium
ATTGTGAGCCGTCGCGAGTGCGTTTACAAACGAGCAGGCGAACTGCGCGTGACTTTTCACGAAAGAGGAGGAACGACGGCGCGCGTGACTGATTTTTCTGCAAAGAAAAATCGGAACGGAGCAAAGTCCGTTCCGACGTGGTCGGAGTGTCGGGATTCGAACCCGAGGCCTCTTGGTCCCGAACCAAGCGCGATACCAAACTTCGCCACACCCCGCTATTCTGCCGGCCGCACCGCGTCCAGCACCATCCTATTATATGCAAAAACCCGGCGCGTGTCAAGCGCAAATTGCAAAAATATTGCTTTTTCGCCGGCGGGCGCCAAACGCCGTCACGGGCGCGGCCGCTGCGGCTCGTCGGGACGCGCTGGTTCCCCTTCCGCCACCGCGGGCGCGCCCAGCCGGCCCGCGCGGATATATTGCCAGCCGAAGCCCAGCCCCGCCAGCAGCAGCGCCGCGCCCAGCCCCGAATAAAACACCGCGATGAACCGCTCCGGCGCGATCCCCGACGCCCGCAGCGCAATGCCGCCCGTCATCATAACGGCCATAATGGCGAAGGACTTCCCGTCGAAAAATTTGAGGAAAAACTGGCGTTGCTCGGCATAGTCCAGGATCCGCCGGGTGTGCCGGCGCACCAGCCGGCCGAACACCATCCCCTGAAACGCCGCGAACACCAGCGCCGACAGCGCGAGATTGAGCACGGAAATATAAGCCGGATAGGCCAGCACGCCGATGCGCAGAATATTCGCCCCCGCGGCGGCCCACACCAGGCACGCCAACAGCAGCAGCGTGCGTTTCTTGACTTTCATTGTGCGTTCCCCTTTCCCGATGCAGCCCCGTCGCCCGCGCGGAAGAATGCACCGGCACGCAGGACCCGGAAAAATCATGCATTGGCCAGCCCCGCGCTAGAAGATGCGCCGCCTGCATTCCATCTTCTCGCCGCGCGGATCAGCCGGCTCCCGCGCGCAACCTCCGCTTCCCCGCTCCTGCGCCCGGCGGGCCGTTGATCCGGCTCGCCGGGCGCGCAAAACACAGTCCTATCGGTTATATAAAGACTTCGTTCTACAGTTCGTATTGATCTCTGCCCGCTGGCCGGCGGCCGCGGCTCGTATTGCGGGCAGCTGCAAATCCGTCCCGCCGCGGCTCAGCGCTCCGGCGGATCCTCCCCCTGCCCCGCCTTCTCCGGCAGGCGCAGCTGCTCCGGGCCGTAAAACGCCTGCATATGCCGCGCGAAGCACGCGTGCGTCTCCTCGAGCAGCGCCTGGGGCGTCTTGCCCTCCGAGGAGATCGCCGGGGCGATGGTCAGCACCAGCCGTTCCCGGCCCGCCGCCGTCTGCTCGAACGTATACATCATCGGCAGCACCGGCACATGCCGGCGCACCGCATAGGTGAAGCAGCCCTTGTGGAATTTCCGCACGCCCCGGTAATGCGGCCACAGCACGGCCTCGGGAAAGAACAGCAGCAGCTTTTTCTCATCCAGCAGACGGTAGATCGTGCGTGTGAACGCCTTCATCCCCTCGAGATTGTCGGGGATGGGGATGCCGCCGAGCGCCTTGATGATGCCGCCGACGACGGGAATATCGACGTTCTCGCCCAGCATGATATAGCGGATCTTGCGCGCCGGATGCAGGCAGGCGCACAGGATGGGCGCGTCGAGGAAATGCACATGATTGGCGACCAGGATCGCGCCCTGCCCGTCGAGCGCGCGCAGATGCTCCATCCCGACGATGCGGTAATCGACGGCCAGCCGCGCCCATACGGGCATCACCGTCAGCGCGAGGCCGCGCAGCGCAGCGCCGTGCAGCAGCGGGAGCAGGCGGCGATCCTCGTAAAGATACTGTCCGTCCAGCTGGCTGCGGCGCTTTTTGTGCGGCATTTTGAGGATATGTTCATCGTGTTGCTGAAACGGGGCCTGCGGCATGCGGCCACCTCCTTTCTCCCTGCCGGGCGCGCCGCCCGGCGGAAATCCATCTTCGTCCAAAGCCGGCGTGCCGGCAGCGCGGGACCAGTCTGCTGCGCCAGTCGTCCTATCCTGCCGACCGCGCGGCAAGGCCGAACCCCAGCGCAGCGCGCGTCAGCGGCGGCCGGCGCAAGTCCGCGATCCCGGGCCGGGACGCTGCAGTGCTCTTCCCCAACCGGGCCGCCCGTCCGCTATTTCGGAACGGGCGGGCGGCGTTTTGCCTCTTTCCCGCGCCGGGAAAACCGAAGCCGCCGCGGGCAGCGCGCGGGACGGCCGGCGCATTCCGGCAGCAGGAAGCGCCGCAGGCGCGGCGGTGCGGGGCGCTGCGGGTGCGGGGGACAGCGCCGGCCCGACCGCCCGCAGCACGGCTCTGCTTGCAAGGAACCGCCGCGGGCGTATGAGGCGACCCTTTTGCGGGATTTTATGCGCCCGCTGACAACGGAGCCGGCGCGGGCGTATGGGCTTGCTTCAGGCTGCGCCTTGTTGCCTCTGTTGCGGCTGAAGCACGCGCCGGATCACAGGGCCAGGCGACTGCCGCAGCGGGCGAGACGCTTGCAGGAAAAGCCGCCGCGGACGGCGCGCGGGGCGGGGCGAGAGATCGCGACGCAGGGCGGCGAATCCGCCAGGAACCAACGTGGACCTATGAGGCGGCCGCGACCGCCCGGTCGGGCGGCGCGCCTTCCCCCGGACGCCGGCGTCTATCCTCGGCCGCCCGAGCCGGGCCGCTCAGGCGCGCGGCCTGCGCCCCCGCCACGTCCGATACACCAGCCAGGCCGCTGCCAGCACGATCGCCAGCGCCGCCGCGACGAGCCAGATCCACAGCGCGCCTCGATCCTCGTCCTGCGCGGCGGGCGCGGAAACCGTCCCGTCCGGCGGGCGGGACGCAGGCGGCGCGCTGCCCGTGTCGGCCCCGCCCGCATCCTCCAGCGCCGCGCGCAGCGCAGCGGCCGCGGCGTCGGCCGCCTCCTGCCCTGCAGAGAGCGACCGCATCGTCTCCCCCGCGGCGGAGAGCGCGGCGCGCAGCCGCTGCTCGCCCCGGGCCACTCCGTCCTCCAGCAGGCCGCGCGCCTGCGAAACAGCGGCCGTCAGCGCGGACCAGTCGGTCCCCGTGCGATCCTCGCCCATCGCGCGCAGCCGCCCCGTGAGCAGCCGCGCAATCTCCAGATGCCCCGCGGCGGAAGGATGCACAAAATCATCCTGGAACATCCCTTCCATCCGGCTCAGCGGCGTCGCGATGTCCAGCAGCACGATGTCGCCGGGGTGCGCTTCGAGATACTGCACGTAATTGGCGTTGATCGCGTCCAGCGCGTCCTGGATCAGCCAGCGCCCCAGCGCGCCGGCCGGCTGGTAGAGATTGGTCTGCACGACGGGCGTCTGCGGCGCGAGCGCGCGGATCTCCGCGAGGATGGCCTCGTAATTGCAGTACATCGTCTCGGCCGCTTCCTGCAAAATCTCATCCTTGCCCTGCACCTGCTGCAGCAGCAGCGGGCCGATTTCGCGCAGAATATCATTGCCGCCAATGGAGACGGTGATCACGTCGGCCTCGGCGACTTTCCGGCGCAGGGCGTCGTCGGTGCGCAGGTGCTCCAGCAGCTCCTGCGTGCGGTCGCCCGCCACCGCTTCGTTGACCGCCCGCATGCCGAGCGCCTCGGCCGCGCGCGCGGTGTAGCTCTGATGGCGCGGGTCCGACAGGCCGTACCCGGACGCGATCGAATCCCCCAGCGCGACGAGCGTATCCGCCGGCGCCGCCGCTGCGCGCGGCAGGGCGGCGAGCCCCAGCATCGCCAGCATCCCCAGTGCTGCCGCGCGGCGGCACAGCCGCGGCAGCCGTCCATGAAACTGCAAAAGCATCCGCTCCCTTCGGCTTCCTCCCCGAACGCACCGCCGGAGGACCGTTTCGCGAGGTCGCGGGACGGCGTTGTGTTCAGTATACCATATGCATACGCAAATGCAACGGATTTTTTGCAGCGAAGCCGCAAAAATGTGTCGCCCGGCGGCCTGCGCGGCCTGCTCCGGCTGCGGCGTGCCCGCCCGCGTCTGCGCAGCACAGCCGGGTGGGGAGGACGCGTGTACCCCGGCCGGAAACCTCGGGTCCGTCATCCGCCCGCGGACGAACGGACGATCCCCGCTTGTCCGAGCGCCGACGGCCGTCCTCCTTCCGCGCGTGGAAGAACGCAACCTAATTTTATGGAAATCGCCAAACATGTGACGGTCTTCCTCGCGTACGCAGAGGAACAGCCCTGGCGACGAAAAGCACCTGGCATTCACCCGATAACACAACAAACAACAGCGATCCCCACCCCCGCGGACGAACGGACACGGCTGCAACAGGAAGCCGCGCGCGGCAATCCGCCCTTTTTCCCTGCACAGCCGGGGCGAAGGAGACGGGGATGACGCCGATCGGCCGTCTCCCGTCTTGACCCGCGGCCACTTCCGCCGCGACGCCGGGCGGCGGGTCAAGGCTTCTCGGCGGCCCCCGCCGCGCGTCCACCTCCGCCGCTTCGCCCCCCGCCAAACCGCGCGCTTCCCGCCGGACATCAAAAAAGCCCCGCCCGGACAGGCGCAAGCCATCGCGGGAGAGCATAGAATGCAATGAACGCGCCCCGCCCGCGCAGGGCGGCGGCCTGCGCCCCTGCGGACGGCTGCGGCAGCCGGTCAAGTCCGGCCTGCGCCGCCACGGCGGCCGCGGCATCCCCGTCCCGCGCAAACGAGCGGGCTCCGGTCGGGCCGCGTCGCCTCTCCCGGGCGCTTCGCCGCGGCGGGCGGTGCGTTCTCCCCCCTGATCCGGACAGCCGGACGGGCAGGCGGGCGCGCCCCGCGCAGCTTCCCTTCCCGCGGTCCGCGCCGGGGGCGGTTCACAGCCGCGCCACGGAGAAAAGCACCCCTTCGGCCCGCACGTCGAGCTTGCCGTAGGACGCGCCGTATCCGCTGGCCGCGCCGGGATTGAGCACATACATGCCGCCGCGGTAGGCTTCCAGCGCCCGGTGCGTATGGCCAAACAGCACGATCTCGGCCCCGCGCCGCTGGCCCTCGGCCTCCAGCAGCTGCGTGCCGGACTTGACGTGGTAGCGATGGCCGTGGGTGAGGAAAATCCGCCGCCCCGCCGCCGTCAGCTCCGCCTCCTCGGGCAGTCCGCAGTCGCCGTCGCAATTGCCGCAGACGGCGTGTACCGGCAGCCCGCAGCGCGCGAGCGCGTCCTCGACGCCGCGGTAGCCGTCGCCAAGGAACAGCACGCCCTGCGCGTCGGGCTCCCGCGCGAGGATCCGGGCGAAATTGCCGCTCGCGCCGTGAATATCCGAAAAGACAATCAGTTTCATCTGCCAATCCCCTTTCCCTGCATGGATGCAGCCTGCATTCATTATAGCCTCTGGTGCTTTCCCGGTCAAGGAACGCATACACTGGTAACGGGCGTGCCGGCGCAGGCGGGCGCGCCTCGGCAAAACAATTCTGGGAGGTACATACTATGGATCAAAATCTCAAGAAAACGCTCTCTTCCCTGCCGCCCGAGAAGCTCGACACGCTGCTGACGGCCATCGAGAAAAAAACCGGCGCCTCCAAAGCCGCCGTGCTCGACGCAGCCTCGAGCGGCGACTCGGCCCAAAAGCTCGGTAAATTGCTGGGCAAGGTGGACAGCCGGCAGCTCAACCAGCTGCTCTCCGACCCCCAGGCCGTCGATTCCCTGCTTTCCTCGCCCAAAGCGCAGAAGCTCATTTCGCAGCTGTTGGGAGGCAAATAAACCATGGATGATCTGGAGAAGCGTCTCGACGCGATTTTGTCCGACCCGGAGAGCATGTCGCGCCTGTCGGCGCTGGCACAGGAATATCTCGGCGGGCATGACGAGTGCGCCGACCCGGACAATGCAGACGCCGGCGGCAGCGGAGGCGGCGGGCTCAGCGCGGGCAACCTCGACCTCAACGTGCTGCTCAAGGTCAAAAACGCCCTTTCCGGCAGCGGGCAGGACGACAGCAGCCGCCTGCTGCTGGCGCTGCGGCCGTACCTGCGCCCGCGCCGGCAGCAGAAAGTGGACGAAGCCGCGAAGCTCATGCGGCTGATCAAGCTCGCGCCGCTGCTCAAGGAATCGCAGAAGCTCTGACCGCCGCGCCCCGTCTGCGGGCTCATTAGCTCTGACCCCGGCCGCGCTGGGGGCCGGGATAGGAAACTATCCTCCTGCCGCGGGCCCGGTCATGCCGCGGCAGGACACGGACCGCCGCTGCACAGTACCAAGCGGGCGGGAATGGAAGGCAGGCCATGCCGCGGGAGTACGGGCGCTGCCGACAGGCCGGCGGCGGGCTGCGGCTCCGTCGCGGGGATGGCACACAGTCCATTCGGTAAGGGTGTGCTTAATGGCGGTCGCAGCCCTGCCTGCCGGGATGGCACTGGCGGCAGCGGAGACTATCCGGAGATTCCGAAGTTGCAGCCCTGCACGCCGGGATGGCACGCGCAATGCGTTCCTCAAAAAAGAGGATTATGCCTTCGGTCCCGGCGCGGAGACGGCACCGCCGGCGCGGCCATCCCGATGGCGGCGCGTCCCATCCCGGCCGCGCTGCAGGGGCGTACCCATCCCGGCCCGGGCGCTTCGCGCGCAGGCCGGGGGAACGCGCGGCGGGAGATTTTTCAAGCAGAAAGGAGTGTGGCGGGATGATGCATTTCTCTTTGGCCAGCCGGAACACGCCGCGTCGCGACCCGCCGCATATGCAGCCGGCAGCGCCGCCTGCCGCTTCCCCCGGGCCGGCGGCGGATACAAGGGCGGACGCGTCCGCCCCGCGGCAATCCCCGGGCGGAATGCAGACCGCCCGCCGCAGCGTTCCCAGCTTTCGCCGGCGCGGCGAAACGCGGCAGGCGGCATCCGGCGGGGCAGGACACGATCTCCCCGCTTCGGCCCCGCCAACACCGGCCGCGTCGCTTTCCTCGGAGGGCGCGGACGCAGCGGCCGCCTTCGCGCCGGGACACAGCCAGCGGGCGCATCCCGGCGGGCCGTCCCGCGCCGGGCAAGCGGGCGAACCGCCGCACCGCGAGGCCGAGGCGGCCAGGGATCCCCGCTGCGCCCCGGAGGGGCGCGCAGGCAGCCCCGGACACAGCGGCAGAGCGCCCGAATGCGGCGGACGCAGCGAATCCCGCCGGCCTGCGCATGCGCCTTTTCCCGGCCGACGGCCGCCTTCTTTTGACCGGCAGTCGCCTTCTTGCGGCGGCGGACGCCGCGGGGAAACGGAAGCGCACCATACGCCGCCGCGCCGCCCGTCCGAGCCGCCGCCCGCACGGTTCGCGCCGGCCGGGGATCCCCGCTGCGCCCCGGAGGGGCGCGCAGGCTGCCCCGGGCACAGCGGCAGAGCGCCCGAAGGCGGCGGGCGCAGCGAACCCCGCCGGCCTGCGCATGCCGCTGCCCCGCCCTGCGGGAAACCGGGGCCCGGCGGGGCGGACGCCTGCCGGCCGCAGCCGCCTCCGCCGGCGGACGGCAACGGGCTGCTCGATTCGCTGCTGCGCCTGCTGCCGCGCGACCTCGGGCACAAACCGCTGCTCAAGCTGCCGTTCTGCTCGATCTACGCGGAGGACCTGCTGCTCATCGCGCTGATCCTCGTGCTGATGGAGGACGAATGCGACGAAACGCTGCTGCTGTCGCTGTTTTACATTCTGGTGAGCGGTCTGGAACCGTGAACCTCTCCCGGCCGGGCGGCTCCTCTGCCCGGCCGTTTGCGTGGGGCCGCGCGATGTGGTATAATAGCATCTCAGACGTACACCCCGCTGCGGGGCGCGGCCCGTCGGCGTGCGCCAACGCAGGAGAAGCAGCATCGCCGCGTTTGGCGGTATGTCGCCGAACTGGTGCGCCGCGCGGAAACGATCGGGGCTCCCGCGTTTGGCTAGTCCCCCATGCGCCCCGCGGCGGGCGGAGGGGATGTGTTCAGCTCCCGCTCCGCTTCCCCCCTCGCGCCAATCCCAGCCGTATGCGCACCCGCCGCTCTCTGCTGCCGGGGCGGCGGCAACGTCCCCGCAAGCATGAAAAACACGCAGGCCGTCTCCCGCCGCGGGCGGAAACGCTTCTGATTCAAATAGGATCGGCTTCCCTGCCGTCCCTCGCATGGGCGGCGCTGCTTGCGCGGCGCGGATGCAAAGCGCCAATTTGCAGAGCCATCCCCGGAAGGGGCGGCGCCGCTCCATGCGCAATCGCTGTCCCTGCTGTCATAGCCGTCATCTCCCTGCTGTGAATGCCGACGCTCGTCCTTCTCGCGTTGGGGCGATACGAAGCGAGCCTTCGGCCAAGGAAGCCGGGGGAGCCGCCCGCGCGGCGCGCGAAAGATCGGCGGCGCAGGCGAGACGCCATGCGGGCGGGCGCAGCCGAACTGGTGCGCCGCGCGGAAACGATCGGGGCTCCCGCGTTTGGCAAGACCCCATGTACCCCTCGGCGGGTAACGGGGGACACGGTTTCCCCCCGCCAAACCGGCGGCCGGCCGCATATCCCTCGCCCGCGTGCCTGCGCTCGTCCTCCGGCGGCGCGTGGGCAAGGCCGCAGCAGGACGGCGGGACGGCCGCCCGCCACAGGCGAGCATACGCCTCGTCCGGCCCGGCGGGACATACGCGCCAAAAGCTGACGCCCGCCGCGCGGGCGCGCGCTCATGCCCGTTTTCTCCGCCGAACGCATTACTTTTATCTACTTATTGTATATTTATAGTTTCTTATTCCAAATCGTTTACAGAAAGGCCGGTGACGGACGATGATCCGCCTGCTCATCCAAGCATTCATCCCCGACGCGGAGAATACACAGGACAAGCAGGTCCGCGAGCGCTACTGCGTGCTTTCCGGCGCGGTCGGCATCGCGT
This sequence comes from Candidatus Tabaqchalia intestinavium, assembly GCA_904420005.1. Taxonomy (GTDB): domain Bacteria; phylum Bacillota; class Clostridia; order Oscillospirales; family CAJFTT01; genus Tabaqchalia; species Tabaqchalia intestinavium. The sequence goes on from CAJFTT010000010.1 coordinate 8,770, forward strand.
GCAACCTGCTGCTGTTCGCCGTCAAGCTGACGATCGGCGCGCTGATGCACTCGATCGGCATCCTCTCCGACGCGTTCAACAACCTCTCCGACATGGGCTCGTCGCTCATTTCCCTGCTCAGCGCCAAGCTCTCCTCCCGCCGGCCCGACCGCGAGCATCCTTTCGGCCACGGGCGGATCGAATATATCGCGGCCTTCGTCATCTCGTTCCTCATCCTGCTGGTGGGCTTCGAGCTGGCGCGCAATTCGCTGGACAAGATCCTGCACCCCTCGCCGGTGGAGTTCTCCTGGCTGCTCATCGGCATCCTCGCGCTGTCCACGCTCGTCAAGGTGTGGATGTTCTCCTATAACCGCTATATCGGGCGCAAGATCGGCTCGGCCGTGGTGGAGGCGACGGCGCGCGACAGTTTGGGCGACGTCATCGCGACGGGCGCGGTCATCGTTTCGACGGCGGTGGGCGCGTTCCTGCCCTTCTCGATCGACGGGTTCGTCGGCCTCGCGGTCTCGCTGCTGGTGATGTATACGGGCTTCGGCATCGCGAAGGACATGGTGGGCATGCTGCTGGGCGGGCGGCCGTCGCCGGAACTGGTGCAGGACATCGAGCGCATCACGCGGGAGAGCCCGGAGATCCTCGGCGTGCACGACCTGATCGTGCACGATTACGGCCCCGGGCGCGTGATGGCCTCGCTGCATGCGGAGGTCGCGGACACCTCCGATCTGGTCAAAATCCACGAGGTCATCGACGCCGCCGAGCGCCGCCTGCGCGACCGGCTGGGCGTGGAGGTCGTCATCCATATGGACCCCATCTCCCAGGACGACGAGGAGGTCGCGCGGCTGCGCGCGCTGACGGCGGGCATCGTCGAGGCGGCGGGGGCCGGACTGTCGTTTCACGATTTCCGCGTGGTGCGCGGCGAAGCGCGCATCAACCTGGTGTTCGATCTGGTCGTGCCCTACGAATACACGCCCGAGCAGGCGCGCGCGGTGCGCGACTCCATCGCCGACGCCCTCGCGCAGGCCGACCCGCGCTTCGCCGCCGTGATCGAGCTGGATCATCAGTATGTGTGACGCAAAGGGCCGATTCCTGTATTATTTTGCTCCATTATTACAATCCGTATTGCTTTCACCCGCAGCGGACGGCCGCGCCGCCGCGGGAAAGGGGGAAAATCAGAATGTCCGCTGACGAGCGCCGCTTTGACAAAACGCGGCTGGAGCTTTCCGCCCTGCTGTTGATCCGGGAATGCTGGCCGGGGTATATCCCCGGTTTCCGCAAAAGCGAATCGCCCGACTGGGTCAACCCCGCGGCGGGGATCGGCCTCGAGATCACGCAGGCCATCGATAACCAGCACGGTTATGCGCTGGCGCTGGCCTACCGGTACCTCGGACGCAGCCGGGACGGCATTCCCGCGCCCGTCCTTCGGCGGTTCACCGGCGGGCTGGACTTTTCCGGCGGCCGGCTGCGGGCCGTCTCCCCCAGCCAAGGGCCTGTCCCCGGCGGCCAGTCTATCCGCTTCGTCCTGCAGGCGCTGGACAAAAAGCTGCGGCTTGTGAACGCGGATGGATTTCAAAAATTTCCGCTCAACGCCCTGGCGCTGCTGCTGCAGGTCCCGCCCAGCGAGGCGGAACTGTCCGATTTTCTCGAGCAGATCCGGCCGCGCGGGAGCGCCTACCCGCTGCGCTTTCGTCCCATCTTCCTCCTGTGCGGCGGATTTTACTGCTGCATCGACCCCGTCGCTTCGGCGATGTCCTCCCGCGCCCTGCCGCCGGCGCGGCAAGCGTATATCGAAGCCACCGCGGAGGCCCTGCGCCTGCGGCAGGAATGGCCAGCCGGCGCGGCGTTTGATTAAACCGCCGGCCCGCTGCCCAACATAAAGGCAGCAACGCAGGCCAGAGCGGCCGCAGGCTGGCCCCGGCGGGACCCCTGCCGGGCTGCACCCCCGCTTGCAGGCAATCTATCGCCGCGCCCGGGCGGCCGGCTGGTTTTTCCGGCGGGGCTGAACGGCCGCGCGGGCCGGCGCTCCTAATTTCCAATCCAACGGCCAAGGCGGGCAGGCAGCGGGCCGTGCGGCCCCTCCAGGAGAAGCGGCGGGCCGCTGCCTTTCCCGCCGGCGGACACACGAACATCCGCAGCCGGCAGGGAGAGGCGGCCGCATCGAGAACCGCCCGCGGCTGCAGCGCCGCCGCTTCTCCCCACGTCGGCGCGCGAAACGCGCACCGGAGCGGACGCATTGCCCCAACTGCGCGGCATCCGTCCCGCCGGGGTAATGGGTTCCCCTTCCTGCCCTTTGCCGCGCAAAGCCGCCCGAGCCACCGATCTGCACGTCATGGGGGCGACCGCACACCATTCGTATTCCAATCAAGTTTATAACCGCGCTGCCTGCGCGCCGGGGGACAACCGGGCGTTTTTGTGAAATCCGGACGGAGGCAGCGCCGCCTCGCCCCGCTCCCCGTCCGTTTCCGCGCCGCCCCGCCAGGGGCGGGGCGGTTCTCCCGCACCCATTCCGCAACCGCAAGGAGGAATCATCATGCAAGAAAAGATCCGCGCGCTGCTGCAGCCGCTCGCCGGGCGGCGCGTCGCCATCGTCGGCTTCGGGCGTGAAGGGCTGTCGTCCTACCGCCTGCTGCGCCGCGTTTTCCCCGAGATGCCGCTGCTCGTGGCCGACCGCAACCCCGTGACGCTGCCCGGGGACGATCCGCGCACGCGCGTCGTGACGGGAGAAGGCTACCTCGACGCCTGCCGCGACTGCGACGTGCTGCTGAAAAGCCCCGGCATCCCGACCTTCGACCTCGACCCCGCGCTGACGGCGAAAATGACCTGCCAGACGCATCTGTTCCTGCGCGCGCTGGGCGCGCAGACCGTCGGCGTCACGGGCACCAAGGGCAAAAGCACGACCTCCTCCCTGCTGCACCATGTCCTGCGGGCGGCGGGGCGCGACGCGCGGCTGGTCGGCAACATCGGCGCGCCGGTTTTCGACAGTCTCGAGGACGCGACGGCGGAGACGGTCTTTGTCTACGAGCTGTCCTGCCACCAGCTGGAGGACAGCCCCGCTTCGCCCCGCACGGCCGTGCTGCTCAACCTGCACGAGGAGCATCTCGACCATTACGGCACGGTGGAGCGCTATTATGCCGCCAAAAAGCAGATTTTCCGCCATCAGGGGCCGGGGGATTTCCTGCTGTATGATTACGGCAATCCCCACCTCGCGCCGGCGGAAATCCCCGCGGGCGTCGAGGCGCTGACCTATTCGGTCGCCGACCCCGCGGCCGATCTGCTCGCGCGCGACGGGACCCTGCGGCTGCGCACGCCCGGCGGGGTGCATACGCTTTCGCTCGACCCGGCGCGGGTGCCGCTGCGCGGGGCGCACAATTTCGGCAATATCGGCGTCGTTTACGCCGTGGCGCGCCGCTTCGGCGTGCCGGACGATACGTTCCGCCGCGCCGTGGAGACCTTCCGCGGGCTGCCGCACCGGCTGGAGCCGGTGGGCGTGTTCGGCGGCGTGGAATATTTCGACGACTCCATCTCCACCATCCCCGCCACGGCCATCGCGGGGGTGGAGAGCCTGGGCAACGTCGGCTGCCTCATCCTCGGCGGGATGGAGCGCGGCATCGATTACACGCCGCTGGCCGATTTCCTCGCCGCGCGGCCGGTGCCGGTCGTCGTGCTGCTGCCCGACACGGGGCCGCGCCTGCTCGCGCTGCTGCGGGAGCGGGGCGTCGCGGGCCGGCTGCTGCTCGCGCGCGACCTGCCGGACGCGGTGGCGCTCGCCCGGCGCTGGACGAAGCCGGGAACCCAGTGCCTGTTCTCCCCCGCCGCCGCCAGCTATCACGCGTACCGCAATTTCGAGGAGCGCGGCCGGCACTTTCAGGCGTTGCTGCGCGGGGAATAACGTCCTCGGAACCCGGGCTGGCTCCCCGCCGCCGGGACGGCAGCTTTGCTGCTTTTGACTGTGGACGCAAGAACGGATTCCCTCTCCCCCGGCCGCGGGGACCGTGGCCATACCGGATAAGGCCGCAGCCCGCATCTGCGCCTCTCCCCCGCCGCCGGGGCAGCCGCCTTTATCGCCCCGGCCCGGCAACGGTGCAGCGTCCCTCCTGTCGACGCCCGGCCCGGCGGGGGTGGCATCGCAGCGGCACGAAAGCGCTGCCGATCGGGAATGCCCCCGCCGTACCAATGCCCCCGCTGCGCCAATGTCCCGTCGTGCCAATGCCCTTCCCGCTGCGCCAACGAACCTCCGCCGGCGCGGTATTGTCGTGCGCCGGCGGAAACCGGACTTGTCTCTGCCCGGCGGCGATGGCTTTCGTGCTTTCCCCTGCTTTCGCGGCCAGGCGCGCCATACCGAGCGGGCGGCGCGGCAGGGCGGCGCGGCAAAATCGAATTTCCTTCCCTGCAAGGGGCGGCTATCGCCGCCCCTGTTTTCTCCCAGCAGCCCGGCCGGCGCGTATTGTTGCTGCCCGGCGGCGACGCGCTGCCCGGCTATAGCAAAATTGCAGAATCCCCGTGCGGCTGCGCCTTTTCGCGGCGGGGACGCCCGGCAACGGATTGCGGGGCGTCCCCGCCGCCATCTTTTTGCCGCAGGCCGCCAGGCGCAATCCTGTTTCGGCCAGCGCGGCAAAATGTTCCACGTGGAACATTTTGCCCGCCCGCAGCGGAAAAGGAGGTTGCAAAGCGGGCGGGGTATGGTATAATAAAAGCATCGGACAAGGGGAAACGCGCGGGGAACCGCCCGCGGTTTGCCCTTGTTTTCCCGGCGGGCCGGGGCGACAGAGAAGAAAGGAAGGAATCGCAGGGCATGGGGAAAATCATCGCGGTTGTCAATCAGAAAGGCGGCGTGGGCAAGACCACGAGCACCGTCAACCTGGCCGCCTGCCTCGGGGAGCGCGGCAAAAAGGTGCTGCTCATCGACATCGACCCCCAGGGCAACGCGACGAGCGGCTTCGGCATCAACAAAAAGGAGCTGCGCGCGTCGAGCTACCATCTCATCCTCGGCGAGCAGACGGCGCGGGAGCTGGCGATCGTGACACCCTATCCCAACGTCTCCATCCTGCCGTCGAACATCGAGCTGGCCGGCGCGGAGATCGAGCTGGTCGAGGTGGAGCGCCGCGAGAACCGGCTCAAAGAGGCGCTGTGCCAGGTGCGCGAGGACTACGATTTCCTGCTCATCGACTGCCCGCCCTCGCTCGGGCTGCTCACGCTCAACGCGCTGTGCGCGGCGGACACGTTCCTCGTGCCCATCCAGTGCGAATATTACGCGCTCGAGGGCCTGTCGCAGCTGATGAGCACCGTGCGGCAGGTGCGCCGGCTGTATAACCCGCATCTGGAGATGGAAGGCGTGCTGCTGACGATGTTCGACAGCCGGCTCAACCTGACGGTGCAGGTCATGAACGAGGTCAAGAAATTTTTCCCGCAGAAAGTATATAAAACCCCCATTCCGCGCAGCGTGCGCCTGTCGGAAGCGCCGAGCTTCGGCATGCCCATCACGGCCTACGACAAGCGCTCCAAGGGGTGCGAAGCCTACCGCAAGGCGGCCGACGAGATCCTGCGCGCCAACCGGCGGCGCTGAGGGCGGCGCGGGAAGAAACGCAAGGCGGGGCAATTATCGGCGTCCGCCCCCATGCAGGGCCGCCGGTCCCGGAACCCGCGCTGTCTGCGGCGTTTGGGGCTGCGGGGCGTGCAGTGGGAAGCTGCCGGGACGCGGCGCGGAGGCTGCCAGGATCACGGCGGCGCGGCTTCCCCGATCGCGGGAAGGACGGCTTCCTGCCGGGCTGCGCGCCGCGCCTATAAAAACCGGCTTTCCCGACCGCGGGACGGTCGCTGCCGCAAAACGGACAACCGCACGGCCTCGTCAGGGGGGCAGATTTCCCCGGTGCGGGAAGAACGTGCGGGCCGGGCGTTCCCGGCAAAAGAAGGAGGAGACATATGCAGAAACGAGGTCTGGGCAAAGGGCTGGAGGCCCTGCTGACGGAAAATATCGCGGAATCGGCCGACCGCCCCACGATGCTGGCGGTGTCGGAGATCGAACCCAACCGCGCGCAGCCGCGCGTGGAATTCGACGAGGAGGCGCTGGCCGAGCTGACCGAGTCGGTGCGCCAGCACGGCATTTTGCAGCCGCTGCTCGTACGGCCGATGCTCAACGGGCGGTACCAGATCGTCGCGGGCGAACGGCGCTGGCGCGCGGCGCGCGGCGCGGGCCTGCAGGAGGTGCCGGTCATGATCCGGCAGCTGACGGACGAGGAAGTCATGCTGCTGGCCCTTATCGAGAACCTGCAGCGCGAGCAGCTGAGCGTGCTCGAGGAAGCCGAGGGCTACCGGCGGCTGCAGGAGGAATACGGCATGACGCAGGAGCAGATCGCGAACCGGGTGGGCAAATCGCGCTCCGCCGTGGCCAACGCGCTGCGCCTGCTGCAGCTGCCGGAGGAGATCCGTTCGCTCATCGGCGAGGGCGGCCTGACGCAAGGGCACGCCAAAGCCATCCTCGCGCTCGAGCGGGAGGAGGACCGCCGGACCGCCGCCGCGCTGTGCATCGAGAAGGAGCTGAGCGTGCGCGAGACCGAGCGCCTGGTCCAGCAGATGCAGCGGCAGCAGGAAGCGGCGGCCGCGCCGCAGCGGGAGGATCGGCTGCGCACGCCGGTGCTGGCCGCGGAAAGCCAGAAGCTGCTTTCCGACCGGCTGGGCCGCAAGGTCAAGGTCACCCACGGCGCGAAAAAAGGCGTCGTGCAGATCGAATATTACGGCGAGGACGACCTGAAAACGCTGGTCAAGCGGCTGGCGGGCGAGATGGAATAACACCCCTGCCGCGGATGCCGGCCTTTCCCCATCCGGGCATCGCGGCCCGGCGCAGTCCGAGCCGGGGTGCCGGAGTCCCCGCTTTCCCCGCCGGGCGCGCCGGTTGCGGCGTCCCATGCGCCAAGGCGGCCGCCCCGTTCTGGGAGAAGCCTGTCTTTCGCGCGGCATCCCGCACAGAACGCAAGCGCCGCCTCCCTCCCGTAGAGACCGGCCCGCGCGCCGGACGGCCCGGCCCGCGAGAACAAACCGGCATCTCCCGCGCTCCACGCGGAAGGCAACCGCTGCGGCGTCCGTAAGGCAGGCCCGCGTAAGCTCCTTTTCCGCAAAGGGCGCCGCACCGACCTGTTGGCGTATCCGCGCGCCGGACGGCGCAAAGAGGCCGGCCCCGGCCTGTGAAAGTCGAGCAAAGGCGCTGGCGCTCCAGCTGGAATCCAGCAAGGGCTGCCCCCGGCCTGTGAAAATCGGCCGTTACCGCTCCGCGTGGTATCGCGCCCGGCGACGCCACCGCTGCGGCGTCCGGCGCGCTCCTCCCCTTTCCACTTCGGCAGCGCGGCCTGCGGCCGCCGGATATCCACCCGCAGACTGGCCGCATCGCATCCCAAACAGGGGCTTCCCTGCCCTGCGGCCATGCGCTGCCATGGGGCCACAGGAACAGGTTCCGCCCGGATAACCGCCGGGCCGAAGGGACCCGCGCGGGATACATAACGAAGGAGGGGAAACCCATGCAATTTCGTATCGCCACAGGCAAAGACGCATAAGCCGTCCGCGACCTGCGCCTGCAAATGCTGGCCGAAGTGGCAGGCCATCTCCCGGACGGCCTGCCCGCCGCCATCGACGCGTATCTCGCCGCGCAGCTCGACGGCGGCGGGTGCCTCTGCGCGCTGCTGGAAGACGGCGGCGTCCCGGTCGGGTCGGCCATGCGCTGCCTGTATACGGTGATGCCGGACGAAATCAACCTGCACGGAACCTGCGCGACGCTGTTTTCGGTCTATACGCGCCCGACTTACCGCGGGCAGGGCTATATGCAGCAGCTTCTTGGCCTTCTGCTCGAGCGGGCGCACGCCGCAGGGGCGCGGAAATCTTCGCCGCCGAGCCCAAAGCGTCCCCCTGTACATGCGGCTGGGATTTGAAGCCATGGCGCATGGTCTGCGCCTGCGGCTGGGATGATCGCTCTGCCGGGGAAAATCCGGGCGGCCGGCGGGGGAATGGAAACGCGCGGGCGTGATCCGGCGCAGGCCGGGTTGCAATCCGCGCAAGGCCTGTACAGTGCTCCCTTGCGCCTGTGGCGAAAGTCCCCGCGGCGGGGTTTCCTCTCTGCGGCTCCTCGTCGAGCCCGTCGGCCGGCGGTCCGTCCCCGTGGCGCGGCGGCGGTTTTTTCCGGTGCAGGCAGAGGCGGACCGCGCTCCCCGCAGGCTGCGCGGCGCATGCCCTCGCTTTCCGGCGCGGCGAAAACGGCGTTGTTTCCCGTCCATCTGTCGGGGCCGGGGGCTTACGCCGCAGGGCGGCCGGTCATCGGAGGAAGCCCCCACCGCTGTGACAGCGTTGGGGCTCTGCGCCACGCGGCGGCCCGGCCATTATCGTAAACCCGCACAAATGCGGTAATGCGGGGGTTCTGCGCGGCCCGGCAGTCCTAGCAAACCCTCGCAAGCGTGGAAAGGCGGGGGCTTTTCGTGGCGGCGGGCCATCGGAGGTTGACCCGACCCGCGCGCCAGCGCTGGGATCCCTGGCGGCGCGGGCGAGCGCGGTCTGCGCGCGGCGGGGTTGCTGCTTCCACAAGGGTGGGAAGCTACCGCCGGGGTTTTTGCAGGGGGGCTACGCCACATTTTCGCCTTTGTTTTCGGGAATGGTTTTTCATCGGCGGAAACGCCGGCCAGCGTGGCAAAATTCGGTTTCTGCGCAGCGCAAGCGACGCGGTTTCGTCTGCCCTCGGGGTTTTCGCTGATCTGTGCCATGCGATGATGGGCGGCGTTCGTGCGTTCCCTTCCCCGGCGGGCCTCCCGGCCCGCTCCCCCCGGTTCGCAGCCGCGCGGCCTTCCCCGTTTTTGTCGCCGCGGCGGCTGTGCTTCATTCGCCGGCCCGCAGCTCCTTTTCCGCCGTTGGGGTAGTTTTCCCCATGTTTTTTGCCCTTTTCCACAGGGAAATGCGGCGGAAAACAGGCTGCGGAAAATTTTGCACACCCCGGCGGAAATAACGCCGGGATTCACCGCCAGTACCGCCTCGCAATTCGGCGGGCTGCCAAGGCGCAAAACCGCATGAATGCTGGATTTTTGCCGCTTTTTCCCGGGACGGGGACGGCGCTGTGCCGATTCCGCTCGGGTTTCCACATCCCGGCTGTGGAAACCCGGTGGAATCGGCGACGCCGCCAAGCAGTTTTCCACAGGCGCGTCGCCGCACGGTGGAAAACTGCAACTGCGCGATTGCGCATTCGCCTCTGCGCCGGGTTCCGCCCTGTGGGAAATTCGCAAATAGCTTTCCACAGGGTGGGGAAAACTGCCGGGTACACGGACGGGCGGCCCCGCAAAACCCGCGCCGCTGCGGCATCGTTCGTCGAGTTTCGGCAAACTGAACCATCCAGTTTTCCACAGTTCGCCTGTTGAAATTGGGGAAAACTACGGCAAAACAGGCAAAAACCCCTGCGAATTATGAACATCGCAATTCCTGCTTGGAATATTTTTTATTGATAATACTTTTAGTCAAATGCGATTTCCTATTTTTCGTGCCCGTGGTGAGATAAGGGGACGCCGCGATTTTTCAGGGCCAAACCGACGGCCGCTCTCCCCCGCCCGGAACGGCGCGGCGCAGGAAGCCGGTGCTGCCCCGGCATGGGAATGGCATGTTCCCCGCCCGGAACGGCGCGGCGCAGGAAGCTGGTGCTGCCCCGGCATGGGAACGGCATGTTCCCCGCCCGGGGCGGGCGCGGCGCAGGAAGCTGGTGCTGTCCCGGCATGGGAACGGCATGTTCCCCGCCCGGAACGGCGCGGCGCAGGAAGTCGGTGCTGCCCCGGCATGGGAACGGC
>CAJFTT010000011.1 GCA_904420005.1 Candidatus Tabaqchalia intestinavium
CCATTTGGACTCGACCTCCTTTGGTTCTGGTGCGGTGGCGTTACCCGCTTCCATTTTACCAAAGGAGGTCTTTTTTTCTCCAATTGACGCTTTCGCTTTGCCTCCTCCACCGGCACGGCCGGTGGTTGCCTCGCCAATATAAAGACAGGAGACACGAAAAATCGTGTCTCCTGTCTTTTGCTGTATCAGGCAAAATCGCGCTCGGCGGATGAAGCGTGCAGACGCAGCTTTCTGTTTCTGTCAATCCGCCGGTCTACCTCGCAGTCACCGCACGTTGCGCTTTTTCTCCACAGCCAGCGCCGCGCCAGTTCCCGTCAGGCCCAGCGCCGCCGCAGCCAGCGCCCACAGGCTGTCCAGCGCACCCGTATCCGGGATCTGCTCGCCGCCGTCCTGCCGCGCCTGCAAGCCGCGCACCGCGGCCTCGATGGCTTCGGCATAAGCGTCGACCGTCTCCTGCTCGCTCTTCACCAGGTTGCGCACAACAGCGTTCTTGGCCGTTTCCAGCGCGGCGACGCTCTCCGGCGTGTAGCCGTCAAGGTCCGCCGGGATCTTCGCGAGCGCGGCGTCCACGTTGCTGTAATCAGCATACTGCAGCGCCAGGTCATAAGTCGCCACCGTACCGGAAACTTCATTGGCAACCAGCAGCATCGGCGCTTTGGTCGGGCTGTCCTGCGCCGGGATGAAGCACAGGCCCTCCGGCGCGACATCGCCCGCGATGTCCTCGCTGAAGTCGCGGGTATTGACATAGTTGACATAGAACGCTTCCGCCGGGCTGGTCACATCGTAAACCATGATGCCGCCGATCCGCTCGAGCGCAATGAAGGCATAGGTTCTGCCGTCGATCGTACCTGTCGTGACGCTCTCCGGCTCGGTACCCTTTTTGCCGGAGCGATCCTCGATGGATTTGTCGTCATTGGAGCAGTTGAAATTGTCCGGCAGCTTTTCCGCCGTGATTCGTTCAAATTCATTCGTGGTGCCGAACACTTCCACCAGCCCGTCGTCCGTCACTTCGAACACCGTGGCCGAGCGGCCGCCGAAAAGGTAATTTTTCGTCTCGTCGAGGCCGTCATACTGCGACGCGTCGAAATACACCACTTTTTTATCCGTGACAATATCGCCGTTGGGGGATTCCTTTCCCTCAATTTCATTCTCCAGCGAATCGTCGCCTTCGCCCCAGTCCGAGCGGGAGTCGCCCTCGTTGGCCGTGATGATATAGGTTTTCCCATCCGCTTCAAACGCGGCGATACCGTCGGGCATGCGGATACCGAAAAGATTGTCGTAGGTTTTGGGCGCATACTGCTCGTCGCCCTTGTCGATGTCGATGGCCGTCTTGGAATAATCCTCCAGCCCAACACTGTACACCCCCGTGAAAGCGCGGGTCGTCAGATCCAGCACCGCCACGGCGTTGTTCTCCTGCAGGCTGACAAACGCGCGGTCTCCCGCCACGGCGATATACTCCGGCTCGAGGTCCTCCGACGGCTGCGTCCCCTTGCGCAGCACAACGCCCGCATCCGCCAGCGCCTCCCGCTGCGCGTCAAAGGCCGTGAAGTCCACCGTCACGGCTTCCTGCTGCTGCAGGTCCAGGATCGTGACGCTGCCCTGGGGATCCGCCGCGTTTTTACCTTCCCGCGGCTCGCCTTCGTTGGCCGTGAGAACCAGGCCGCTCTCCTCGTTGACAAGGATCATATCCGGCTGCACGCCGGCGTCATAAGCGCAGATATAGTTGCCGTCCAGATCAAACACGGCGATTTTCCCCGCGTCGGTATACCCCTGCGCCTGCACCGCCACAAAGAGCTGCGCCCGCGACGGGCTGACAGCGACAGACGTCATGTCGCCGTAGGTGAAATCCGCAAACTCCGCCTCCAGAATCTCCTTGACCGGAATCTTTTCCGACGTGAGGGTCAGCGGCTTTTCCGCGCCGCTGCTGAGCGTGGCCAGGTCGATCTTCTCCAACTCGCCGGTCTGGCCGTTGACCGCGTAAGCGCACTGGTTCTCCGGGTTATACGCCACGATCTCCTCGACGCCGCCGTCCGCGTTGGGCGTACCGGTGCTGTAGCGCCCGGACAGCGCGACACGCAGATCCGCGGTGGCGTCGTCAAAGCCGCCCTCCGCCAGTGCAGTGGCCGTGATGCCGGCGCACAGCAACGTCGCCGCAGCAGCGCTGGTCCATCTGCGCAGGCTCTTGGCTTTTTTCTGATTCATGTCTCATGCCCCTTCCATTCCTATTCATTTCCCTTTTGTTTTACCAGAGGCATGTAAAGCGCAGCCCATACGGCATGTAAAATTTTCATGGGATTCTTGTAAGGCGTCCGGCTGGGCGCGGGATTGGCCAAGCGCGACATAGGGCACATCCGGACGTTTCGATCTTCCCGCTGATAGCGCTTTCCCCACGGCTGTGCGCCGCGAGCGCTTACGCCGGCCATGTCCCGACGATTTCCCGCGTCCGTGGCGGCCGGCAAAATCCAATTCGGCCCGCAGGCATCAATCTTTCCCATTGCAGGCGCGTCCTTTTCCCCGCTTGGGCACGGACAGGGCGGCGCAGGTCGCCGCAATCAGCTGCGCCAGCGCCGCTCGGTCGTCCACATCTTCCACGAAGAAATAAGGCTTCGCCCCTTCATACGGCGGCGCGGCGGGCAGCGAAGGAAAGCGCTGCCGCGTTTCTGGCGTGATCTTCACAAACAGCTGGTCGTCGCAGACAACGGCGAAAAATATTCCGTCGCAGTACAGGCCATATTCCCCAAACATCGGGCGCCACGTAATGGCGCCCGCCCCGCCGCACTGTTCCGCGACATACTCCACATAGTCCTTTCTCGATGCCATACGTTCCACTCCTTCCTCTTACGGCCAAAGCCGCGTTCCCGCCGTCGCGCGCCGCCCGCCATGGCAGGGAAAAGCAAGCGCGCGGGGCAAGGCGCGCCCCTCAAGCAACGCCCGTTCTGATGAAAGCGGCCCCCTTCTGCCTTTTTGCGGCGCGACTTTTCTGTTCTGGTTTCATTGTACCATACCGCCGCCCGCGGTGGGAAGATGCATTCCAAAAGCGCTGGGGAGAAAATTTTTCTCCCCAGCGCTTTTGGAATGCTGCCGGCCGCTCGTCCGGTTTCATGCCGCGCGCAGCTTCTCCCCTGCCGGCGGCAACGCGGCTGCCACGGGCTCCGGCGCGCGCTGCGCGACCTGCACCGCCGCCTGATCGAGCAGCGCGTCCGCCTGTGCCTGCGTCATGGCTTCGCACTCCACCATGCGGCGCAGCACCTGCCGCATGCGCTGCAGCGCGAGCGTGGGGTTCGCGTCGAGCGAATAGGCCGTCGGCGCATTGGGCAGGCCCGCCAGCATCACGCATTCAGCCTCGTCGAGTTCGCCGGGCGTCTTGCCGAAATAGCCCTGTGCCGCGTCGCAAATACCGTAATAGCCGCTGCCAAAATAGATGGTATTGACATACAGCTCAAAAATTTCCTCTTTGCTGTACGCCGCCTCGATGGCAAACGCCGCGAATACCTCCGCAAATTTGCGCTCCAGTTTCTTTTCCTGCGTGAAATACAGATTCTTCATCAGCTGCTGGGTGATGGTGCTGCCGCCCTCGGCGAAGGACAGTGTGCGCAGGTCGTTCCAGACCGCGCGCCCGATGGCGATGACGTCGATACCCGGATGGGAGAAAAAACGATGGTCCTCCACAGAGAGCACCGCGTCGATATAGATCTGTGGCAGCTCGTCATACCGCGTGAAACCCTCCATCGCGCGAATGGCCTCCACTTTCTCCGCGATGGGTTCCCGCTCCACTGCGTCGCGGTAAAGGCGATAGCCCTTGACCCCGAACACCGCCGCCACCGCGAGCAGCGCAACGAGCGCCGCTCCCACGAGCGCCGCCAGCACGCGCAGCGCGATCTTTATCCCTCGTTTCATGTCCGCTCCTCCCTTCTTGCCCGCGCGCTCAGTCTCCGCCTTTCCGGCGGATGCGCGCCGCAATCCAGTCTCCCAGCGACCACGCCGCGCAGATCAGCAGGATCACAAGCCCAACGGGAAGCGCCAGCAGGCCCACCGCCACAATCCCCATCCATGTCACCAGATTGCAGGCATAACGGCGCAGGCGTTTTTTCCAGGGTTCCTCCCCCTGCGGCGCGGCGGGCAGCGCCCATCCTTCCCCGCATAACTTTCTCTCCATGCCGATCCCCCTCGCTGCGTGCACAACCGTTTTCCCGCATGGGCGCCCGCCGTTAACGGGCCCGTGCGTTTCTTTCGGTTTCAGTATACGAAAAAAGGAGAATGGAAGCCATCGAATCGGCTTACATTTCCCCTTTTGTGCCTTACAGTTTCGTAAGGCAAGCGCAGTATGATCGGGCATCTATCACCGACACCAATATGCATCCCACAGTGGGCAGGCGCTGGCCATCGCCGCGGTGGGAATGCGCGCGCCGGTTCGCTGACAGGCTCGGGCGTCCGTTCCTCCTCCAGCAGCGCCTCCATGGCGATGGCCTTCTGTCTGCTGTCGCGCATCCTCGTTCCAAATCCGGCATTGCTCTACCCAATCCGTATGCGTCCCCTCCGTCCTTGTGTTTCCCCTTTCTTCGGCAACATTGGCGGAGGAAAGGTTTGTATCGCTTGCATCCTGTTTCGGGGCAGAGCCGCCGCGGCGGGGAACGTTTCTATAAATTTCTCCGCCTCAGCGGACAATAGGCAACACGGGCGACTGGAATGGCATGGACGGCGTTGACGCACTCGGCGAGCGCGTTGCCCCTTGTTCACCGAGGGTAAATATTCTTTCTGCCCTGTCAACGCTGCTACGGCCGAAAAGGCCATTCGGAAGCCGGCGTACAGAACCCTTTTTCCCGCCGGGCCGACGGTTGGAGCGCTATAAGCAAAAAGCGGACAACCAAAAAGGCTGTCCGCTTTCCCCGTCTATTGTGCCACGCCGCAGGATCATGTCCGGCGGCGATGGCAGGCTGCGTTATCGTTTCACAGCAGCGCGATTTTATACCGGGCAAAAAAGCGCTCCCCCACCGCAAGGGACTGCATCCCTTCCTTGGCGAGGAAATCCGTCGTATCCGTCTGCTTGGAATTGATTCCATACCACGGCTCAATGCAGACAAACGGCGCCGGCCGCGCCGACGGCGACCAGATACCAAGATACGGGAACCCGCCAAACGTCACCCGCACGCCGCGGCCCGTCTTTTTCGATTGCAGGCTGACGGCGCTCGACTGCAGGCCGCGGAACATGAGCGCATCGTCGTCAAACAGCGCGTGCCGCAGCGGAATCGTGTCCGTATTGCGCGCGACGGTCAGCACGTCGCTGCGCAGCAGGCCTTCGCCATCCAGACGCAGCGAAATGAAGTCCTCCTTGCAGTCAAAGCGCAGCTCATAGTCCTCAAACTGCTCGTTCTCCCCCATGGGGACACGGAACGCCGGGTGTCCGCCGATCTGAAACGGCATCGCTTTATCCCCCAGATTGTCCACCCGCCAACCGACCGTCAGCTCCGCCCCTTTGAGCGAATAAGTAATATGCAGCGCAAATGCAAACGGATAATGCCGGAGGCTGTCCTCGCAGGCCTGGTAGACCAGCGTGACGCTGTCCTCCGTCTGCGCCTCGACGGTAAATTCCACGTCGCGCACAATCCCATGCTTGGGCATGGGATAATCCACGCCGTCGATCGTAGCCGTCTGTTCTTTGACCACGCCGATCACAGGGAAAAGCGTCGGGGAACGCCGGTTCCAAAATTCTTTCTGTCCATCCCAGAGATATTCCGTCCCCAGCACATCGCTCAAGCTCTGCAGCTCCGCGCCCTTGGTCTCCACCGTCGCCGCGGCGCTGCTCGTCCGGATTTCCACCAGCATGTGGTTTGCTCCTTTCTGTTTCCTGTCGTCTCTTGTCCCGCCGCCTTCCGGCGGGTTCCTACGTTTCCGGCAGCTCGCGCGGGCGAGCGCCGCTTCACTGCGTCAGCGTCCGCGTAAGCACTTCGCCGTCCTGCACCGTGAAGGAAACCGCCTGCAGCGTCCCTTCCTGCTCAACCAGCAGCGCGGCCAGACGGTCCTCCACCTCCCGGCGGATCGTATGACGCAGCTCGCGCGCGCCGCTGCGCTCTCCTGCGCCCGCTTTGTCGATGATCCAATCGAGCATGGCGTCGTCCCAGGAAACGGCGACCCCCTTCTCCGCCGCGCCCTCGTGGATCTCCTCGAGCATGAGCGCCGCGATCCTGCGGTAGTCCTCCTTCTCCAGATTGCGGAAGACGATGATCTCATCAACACGGCCCAAAAACTCCGGACGGAGGAACTCACGCAGCGCTTTGAGCGCCTTTTCCTTCGCGACGGTGTCGGGCGCGCGGTTGAAGCCCACGGTTCCCTCCCGCCGGTCGCTGCCGGCGTTGGAGGTCATGACGATGATAGTATTCTCAAAATTGACCGTGCGGCCGTGCGCGTCGGTGATGCGGCCGTCGTCGAGAATCTGCAGCAGGATATTCATGACATCGGGATGCGCCTTTTCGATCTCGTCGAACAAAATGACCGAATAGGGCTTGCGGCGCACTTTCTCCGTCAGCTGCCCCGCCTCGTCGTAACCGACATAGCCGGGAGGCGAACCGATCATGCGCGACACCGCAAATTTCTCCATGAATTCCGACATATCCAGGCGGATGAGGGCCTCCGGCGTGTCAAACAGCTCGTTTGCCAGCACCTTGACCAGCTCGGTCTTGCCCACGCCCGTCGGGCCGACGAAAATGAACGACGCGGGCCGCCCCGTCCGGCTCAGGCGGACGCGGCTGCGGCGCACGGCGTTGACCAGCGCATGCACGGCTTCGTGCTGGCCGATGATCTTCTGCTCGATGCGCTCCTCCAGGCCCGCAAGCCGCCCCAGCTCCTTCTCCCGGATCTGGCTGGCAGGGATGCCCGTCCACAGCTCAATGACCTGCGCGACATCGTCGATGGTCACTTCCGCCTGCAGATCCTGGCCCTGATAGCCCGCAAGCTTGCCGGCCAGACGGCACTCCTCCGCCTTGAGCTCGGCCGTGCGCGCGAACAGCGCCTGATCCGGCTCTGCCGCCGCTTCGCACTCGGCCTCCAGCGCTGCGCGCTCCTCCTCGATCTTCCGGCGCTCACGCTTGATGGCGGCGACGTCCTCCGCCGCTTTGTTGCGCAGCGCGCAGCAGGTCGCCGCTTCATCCATGAGGTCGATGGCCTTATCCGGCAGGAACCGGTCGGTGATATACCGCTCGGAAAGATTGACGATGCGCGCAATGATGGCGGGAGAAATCCGCACGTTGTGGAAATTCTCGTAATAATCGCGGATGCCCGTGAGCATCTCGATGGTATCCGCAATGGACGGCTCCTCTACCTTGACCGCCTGGAACCGGCGCTCAAGCGCCGCGTCCTTCTCGATATATTTGCGGTATTCCTCGAAGGTCGTCGCACCGATGACCTGAATCTCCCCGCGCGACAGGGACGGCTTGAGGATGTTGGCCGCGTTCATCGAGCCTTCGGCGTCGCCGGCCCCCACCAGGTTATGCACCTCGTCGATGAACAGGATGATATTGCCCGCGCGGCGCACCTCGTCCACGAGTCCCTTGATGCGGCTCTCGAACTGGCCGCGGAACTGCGTCCCCGCCACGAGCGCGGCAAGATCCAGCAGGTAAATCTCGCTATCCAGCAGGCGCACCGGCACCTTCCCCTCGACGATGCGCATGGCGATGCCTTCCGCGATGGCGGTCTTGCCGACGCCCGGCTCACCGATCAGGCAGGGGTTATTCTTGCTGCGCCGGCAGAGGATCTGCAGCGTGCGCGCGATCTCCTTATCGCGGCCGATGATGCGGTCCATGCCGCCCGACGCCACCTTGTGGTTGAGGTTGACGCAATAGGTGTCGAGAAACTTGAATTTCTTTTTTCCTTTTTTGTCCCGGCCTTTTTCGCGGGTCGACTTCTCCGCGTCGGCGTCGCCGCCGCTCTGGCCCGGCGCCTGCCCGAACAGCTTCTCCACAAATGGGAACGCCGCCGTGGTGCCCATCATCTCCTCCGGCGGACCGTCGCTTTCGGCGTCGTCCTCCCCCGGCTCGGCCGGCGCGCCGGCGCCGCCCAGCAGGTTCATCATTTCCTCGTTAATCATGCCAAGCTGCTCTTCATTGATGCCCATCTGATCCATGAAGTCATTGACCGGCTTGATATTGAGCTCCTTCGCACATTGCAGGCAGAGTCCTTCATTGATGTTTTTCTCACCGTCCGACCGCGTGATGAACACCACTGCCAGACGCTTTTTGCAGCGGCTGCAAAGCATATTCCGTCACCTCCATGCGGCATTCTGCGGTCCGTCCAATGGGCCCGCCTGCGCCGCAACCAAAAATCCGGGGATTCCCCGTCGCATTCATTCTTCGTCCCGCTCCGGCGCATGGCCGGTCTTGCGGTTGAGCCGCAGAAACACGCGGCTGTAATTGACAAACGACAGCACCATGAAGGCCGCCGCCACCAGCAGCAGAATCACCACCGGCCAGAAATCGCTCTCTTCACAGAAGAACAGGATCGCCAGCGTGCAGGCGAAAAACACAACGGTGGCCAGCTTGCCATACCACTGCGCGCCGGGAATCATCTTGCCGGACCGCAGGATGATGAAGCTGCCGACGATCATCGCCAGTTCCTTGAGCACAAACAGAACCGGCAGGATCGGGATCCGATACCGGATGCCGATACAAAGGCAGATGGCCGCCTGAATCATTTTATCCGCTAGGGGGTCGATGATTTTGCCGAGATTTGTCACCATGTGAAAACGCCGCGCCACAAAGCCGTCCACGATATCCGTCAGCGCAGCCGCCACGGCGACAAACCCCGACACTCTCGGCGACACCGCGAAAAACACATACACAAACACGCCGACCAGCAGCAGCCGGACGACCGACAACACATTGGGGACATTCAAATTCTTATTCATCGTACTTTTTACACCCACATTTTGATTTGCGCGCCGGCTTCGCCTTCCCTCCCCTGCGGGAAACGGCATCCTCCGCCGGCCGCGTTTTCCAGCCCTCTCTTCTTCCCCCGGAGACGGCCGCCCTTTCCGCTGCCGGGCACGCCCGTTCCCTTCAGCTGAGAGGTATTATACCATGTCAGAAACTATCTGGCAACAGCTTTGAAATGGGATTGATCTGATCGACGTACTTGAAAATCAAAGTATTCTGATAAGGATTCTCGCGATCCAAATGCATCGGCTCGGCGAGATACGGCACCACAAAACGCAGCAGCGCCGCAACGACGAACACCAGCACCACCGCTTTGCAGGCGCCGAATACCGTGCCCAAAATGCGGTTAACCTTGCCGACTACCGGGATATAGGAAATCTTGCTCGCCAGGCGCGCAAGCAGACCGATGACCATCATGAACAGCACAAACAGCACCAGGAAACTGACGCACAGGGAAATGGTGTTGGCCACAGGCGTCGCGATGGCGTCCACCACGGCCGCGGATTTGTCCGCGACGGTGCTCTCGGCGGCGGCGACGCTCTGGGTATAAGCGAGATCGATATTATACCTTGCCAGCAGCTCCTGCAGCGCTTGCGGCGCGTCGGACAGCACCTTGGTCAGGTCGAAATTCAAAATGGCCTCCGCGGCGTTTCCGGTCGCTTCCGTTCCGGCGACGCTCAGCAGGCTGGCCGCAATTTTATCTTCAAAAAACGGTTTGACGAACGTGCCGCTCAGCCAGGCGCCTACCGGCTGCGCGAGAAAATACGCGGCGATGGCCGCGAAAATGCCGCCGGCCAGCTCAATGACAGAGCGCACGAAGCCTTTCCGCATGCAGGTCAGGATCGTCCCGACGACGATCGCCAACAATAATAAATCGAACAAAAACGCCATGCCGTTCCCTCCCGTATTCTGTGCGTTTTCCTCTGCGTCATTCACGGCTTGTCGGTGATTTGCAGGGCTTCCAATGTTAGTATAAGGAGTTTTTCGTCATTTGGCAAGAGTTTTATCACGTCTCCGCCGACGTCCATACTCGCTGACTGCGCGTATTTTCCGTTGACCTGCCGATACACCAGCAGCTTTTCCGCGAGCACAAAATTCCATTCTCCCTCGTCAAAAAATAAATACTGCACAGCTCCCGCAACCGTCATTTCGTCCCGCACTGCGCCGGTCCTTTCCACCAGCCGGAAAGACGCCGCATCGGTCCCCTGGAATCCCAGCAGCACCGCATCGTCCTCCTCCTGGCTGAAGAACGCCAGCGTATTGCCCGCATAATCATATTCACCGGTCGTCTGGCCGTCGCCGTCATAGAAATAGGTCTTATTCTCCCCGACGGCGGAGAGCATGCTGTTGCTGTGCCACGCGACGCTCAGAATCGTTTCATCTGTATAGGTATATTGCTGCACCGGCCCCTCCGCGTTATTCGTGCGGAAAATATATACCCCGCCGCGCAGCTCCCCCTGCTGCGACTGCACCAGCGCGACGGCCACCTTTTTCGCGTCGGGGCTGATGGCGATGTCCACGATGTAATTGTCGGAGGAATACCACGTCAGCAGCGCTTCCCCGTTGGGCGTATACAGCGAAAACTGCGCGAGATAACGGTCGCTTTCGGTGGCGATGGCGTAATAATTGCGGTCATTGATGCAGGCGGTGATGATTTTCTGATCGAGCGTCAGCTCATCCTCGACCTGTTTGCGGGAATGCAGCACAACCCGGTAATTGCCGCGTTCATACAGCATCGCCCGTGTAGGTGACGTCTCCACCTGCGGCGCATGCATATTATGCTGATATTCCGAAAGCAGGTTGCCGTGCGGGGAATAAATCTGATATTTCACGTCCGTCAGCAGACCGAAACAGGGGCCAAAGCGATTGACGTCCATAACCTGCATTCCGTCCAGATCAAGCGGGAAATTCTCTTCGTAGCTCTTGCCCTGAAGCAGGTCCTCGACGGCCACCGCCAGGGAATTCATCGAGGCGCTGCCGCGCAGAAACAGAATCCACACCGCCGCAAGCGCCAGCACGATGGCCAGTCCTCCTGTGATCAGCGCGCGCAGGGACGGGCCGCGGCGGCGTTTCTTTCCCTTGCCGTTGCCGTCGCCCTCCTGCGGCACGCCCTCGGGCGTCGTCCCGTCGAGATATACGATTTTCCCCTGCTTTTTCATCTTCTGTCCGTCTCTCCTTCCGCCGTGCGTTCGTTCTCCTCCGGCCGCTGCACAGGCACGCCCGCCGTCTCCCACTCGGGCGCGTACCAGACCCGGTCGAGATAGAGCCCGCAGGCCGGCGCAGTCGGGCCCGACCGCCGCCGGTCGCGGGAAGCGAGGATCTCCTCGACGGGCGCCAGCCGCGTCTCCCCCGCGCCGAAGGACACGAGCGTCCCCACAATGATGCGCACCATGTTATACAAAAAGCCGTCCGCCCGCACGCGCAGCTCCACCAGATCCCCCCGGCGCTCCACCGTCAGGTTCGTCACTGTGCGCACCGTATCGCGCACGCTGCTGCCGGCAGCGCAAAACGCCGCAAAGTCCTGTTTGCCCAAAAAGGCCTGCCCCTGCGCCTGCATCCGTTCAGCGTCGAGCGGCGGCCGGTATTCCCACGCCCGTTCGTGCAAAAACGGGTCGCGCTGGGGGGCGTTATGAATGAGATAGGCATATTCCTTCTGCGCCACGCTGTAACGCGGGTGAAACGACGCGGGCACCTCCCAGGCGCGCCGCACCGCGACGTCAAACGGCAGCACTGCCGTCAGCGCGCGCGGCAGCTGCGCGGCGGGGATGGCGGATTCCGTGAAAAACGCACAGAAAAACCGCCGGGCATGCACGCCGGCATCCGTGCGGCTGCAGCCCGTCAGCCCGGCGCGCACGCCGGTGATCCGCTCGATGGCGTCCTGCACCGTGCGCTGCACGCTCACGGCATTGTCCTGCACCTGCCAGCCGTGGTAAGCCGTGCCCACAAATGAAAGTTCCAGCAGCACATGCCGCATCCTGCCCGCCTCCTTTTCTCAGGGCTGCTCCGCCTGCAGCTGCGCCGCCGGCGCCGCCACCGCGTGGTAAAAGTCCAGCGTCTTGAAATGCCGCTCCGTCTGCACCAGCAGATACCGCTCGGTCACATCCCCCAGCAGCTGCAGCGCCGCTGGGGAAAGCGTGAAAGAAAACAGCTTCTCCGCCGGGCAGGAAACAATATGCCGCATCGCAGCCAGCACGCCGGGCGACAGCGGCACAATGCCGGACGCGCCTGCGCCGCAGCGCTCGCACAGCAGCCGGCCTTCCAGCGCGTAAAAATAAAACGGCCCTTCCGCCGCGCCGCAGCCGGCGCAGCCTTCCAGGTCGGGGCAGTATCCCGCAAGCAGGGCGGCGCGCAGCTCGAACGCCGCCTTAATCAGGCAGGCGGGCTTGTCCCCCGCCTGCAGAATATGTAGCGCATTGAGCGTCAGGCGCAGCCATTCCTCCGCCTCTTCCTCCTGCGGGGCGATCAGGCTGACCACCTCGCAGAAATACTGCGCGAGACTGAGCCGTTCGATGTCCTGCCGCAGCTTGAAAAACGAAGTGGCGAGCTGCGCTTCATTGAGAATATATTTATCCTTGGAATGATAGAGCACGAAATCGCTCAGGCAAAACGGCTGCGTCGCGGCAAACAGGCGGCTTCCCAGCCGCTTGGAGCCGCGGGCAAACGCCCGCACGACGCCGCGCTCCTTCGTCAGGATCGTCACAATGCGGTCGCTCTCCCCGAGATTCATCTCCCGCACCACGACGCCCGTCACCTTCAACTGCATTCCGGCTTTCCGCTTCCTTTCCCGCCAGGGCGCGCCGATCGCTCAACCGGTGATATGCCGGTCTGTCGTGAGATTGGTCGGGCGGTCGTTTTCCGGCGTGACGTTACGCGCCGAAGCCGCCTGCGGCGGCGGGGACATCTGACCGCCCAGCGTAGCCCTGTACATCATATAATCCTGCATCCGTCCGGTTTTCATGAAAATTTCCCATGCTTGTTTGCTGTCCATGATAACGCTCCTTCCGCTTGGCTGTGTCCTAGCTTCTAATAGCTATTGTATCCAAGCGGAAAGAAAGAGTTACGAGGAAATAAATACTAGCGCGCGCACGGCGCGTTTCCCTCGATGCCGCGTAAATTCGCCAAAATGCATGAAAAACGGACCATCTGCCGCAAATTTCCCGCCCGCTCAGCGGCGCTCGGTATATCCCATTTCGCGCAGCATTCCCTCGCGGTTGCGCCAGCCCTCCTTGACCTTGACCCACAGCTTGAGGTTGACCTTGCCGCCGAGAAAATGCTCGATGTCCTGCCGCGCCAGCGTGCCGACCCGCTTGAGCACGGCGCCGCCCTTGCCGATGACCATGCCCTTGTGGCTGTCCCGCTCGCAGAATACGGTGGCTTCAATATCCGTGACGCTGCCGTCCTCGCGCTCCTTCATGCGCTCGACCACCACGCCGATGCCGTGCGGCAGCTCATCCTCCAGGACATAAAGCAGCTTTTCGCGGATCATCTCTGCCGCCAGCGCGCGCTCCGGCTGGTCGGTGAGCGTATCTTCCGGGAAATAGGCCGGCCCGTCGGGCAGCAGCGCCGCGAGCTCCTGCTTGAGCGCCGCCACGCCGTCGCCCGTCGCGGCGGAAATAGGGACCACCGCGTCGAAATCATGCAGCGCGGACAGCTGCGCGATGCGTTCCATAAGCAGCGTCTTTTTTTCCAGCAGGTCGATCTTGTTGACCGCCAGCACAGCGGGCAGCCGCTGCGCGCCGATCTTGCGGATCAGCTCCTCCTCAGCCGGGTGCAGCTTGTCCTGCGCGTCCACAACCAGCAGGGCGATATCCACGTCATCGACGGTTTTTTCGACCGTTTTGACCATGAAATCTCCCAGTTTTGTGCGCGGGCGGTGCAGCCCCGGCGTGTCGATGAACACCATCTGGCGGCTCTCCTCCGTCAGGACCCCCAGCACCTTGCTGCGCGTGGTCTGCGGTTTGGGTGAGACGATGGCCACCTTTTCGCCCAGAAGATAGTTGAGCAGGGTGGACTTGCCCACATTGGGGCGGCCCAGGATCGCGATGAATGCAGATTTCGTTACCATAGTCTTTCTCCCCGGCGGCGGTGATTGGTTTTGCCGCGCGCCCCGCCGCCGTGAAACGGGCGCGCTGTCCCGGCTCCTGCCGCCGGGCGGCCGCTGTTCCGGCGCTTTACGCGTCGCGGGACAGCCCCAGACGCTCGAGGATGGTCTCTTCCTTCTCCCGCATGCGCACGGCTCCTTTGGGCGCGAACGCCTCGGCGTCGTCCTCATGATCATAGCCCAGCAGGTGCAGCATGGAATGCACGGTCAGAAACGCCATCTCCCGCTGGAACGAGTGATTGTACGCCTTGGCCTGCACGTCGGCGCGCTCGAGCGAAATGACGATATCCCCCAGCTGCGCGGCGCCTGTTTCTTCATCGACGTCAAAATGCTCTCCGTCGGGCGACAGCGGGAAGGACAGCACGTCGGTATGTATGTCCTTGCCGCGGTATTCTTTATTGAGCGCGCGGATCTGCTCGTCATCGACAAAGGAAATGCTCACTTCGGCCTTGCCGGCGAATTTCTCTTCCACCAGCACCGCCGTGCAGGTCCGCCGAAGCAGCAGCCGCAGCCCTGTGGGCGGCTTGAGCTTGTCCTGCCGGTCTTCAATATACACCTTGATCTTCTCCATGGAGATCACTTTCCCCCTCGTTCCTGTTTTTCATATGCTTTGATGATCTGCTGCACAAGCGGATTGCGCACGACGTCCTTGTTGGTCAGGGTGACGATCTGAATGTCGTCGATACCGCGCAGGATACGCATCGCGTCCTTCATGCCGCTGCGCTTGGTCGCAGGCAGGTCGATCTGCGTGGTGTCCCCGGTGATGACCGCCTTGGAATGAATGCCCAGGCGCGTCAGAAACATTTTCATCTGTTCGGGCGTGGTGTTCTGCGCCTCGTCGAGGATGATGAAGCTGTCGTCGAGCGTGCGGCCGCGCATATAAGCCAGCGGCGCGATCTCGATGACGCCGCGCTCGATATATTTCACGCAGCTCTCCGCGCCGAACATATCATAGAGCGCGTCATACAGCGGGCGCAGATACGGGTCGATCTTGTTCTGCAGGTCGCCGGGCAGAAAGCCCAGGCTCTCGCCCGCCTCCACCGCAGGGCGCGTCAGGACGATCTTGCTGACCTCCTTGCTGCGCAGGGCGTTTGCCGCCATCGCGACGGCCAGATAGGTCTTGCCGGTGCCGGCGGGGCCTTCGCCCATGACGATGGTGTTGGTGCGGATGGCCTCGACGTATTCCTTCTGCCCGATGGTCTTGGGCTTGACAGGGCGGCCGCGCACCGAGATGGCGATACAGTCGCCGCCCAGCTCGCGGATGCGCTCTTCATAGCCCTCTCCCACCAGGCCCATGACGTAGCGCACGCTCTGCTCGTTGATGCCCTCGCCCTTTTCCGACAGCACCAGCAGCGCGCCGATCGCGCGCGCCGCGCGTGCCGTATCCTCCGTGTCGCCCACGAGCTTGATCTCGTCGCCGCGCGTGGTGATTTTGACGTGATATTCCTCCTCCAGAAGGCGGATATTCTCATCAAAGCTGCCAAAGAGGCTGATGAGCTGCTCCATCCTGTCGAATTTGACGCTTCGTTCGGCCATACGCCACTCCTTTTCCCTTTCCCGGATTTTATCGTTTCCTCGCCGCGCTACGTCCGTTCACGCGACGGCTTCCTGCACCGCAATGTCCTCCTCGCAGGTATACTGCACGCGGAGAATATATTCTTCTTTGGTGCGGGTCTCCTCCACCTGCCGCGAAAGGATCGTCTTGCCCTGAAAATTCTGCGCCTCATATTGCGCCAGCGCATCCTCCACCGCCTGCTGCATCTGCGTTTCGTCGCGCGTTTTGTCCACGACGTAATATTCCCGCAGCTCCTGCGTCACCGCGCCGATAGGCAGCTGCGTCCCGAACAGATGCAAAAAGTTTTTGTTTATTATTGTATCACAAGTATACGGCGGATTTCCACTGTCTTGATAAAAATTTACTTCGAATCCAAACAAAAATAACGAAACGCGTTTTTCGCTTTTCCCGGTGTAGACATTCTCCTGCACCGTGACGGGCACGCGGATCTCGGCCTGGTAGTTCGTCTGCCCGATGACTTCGGCGCGCGAATGCGTCAGCGTGACGTTGCCGAACCGATCCTCCTCCACGCCGCTGACGATGATCTGCCCCGCCCGCACGGTATCCCCCGGCTTGACGATGGTCGTGCCTGCATATGGCATAATACTGATGATCTGCGCGTCGCGGCTGGCCTTGACATGGCAGGGCTCTCCCTCTGACACCGCGTCCTGCGGCGTGGGGATTTTGTCCCGCATCTGCACCTGCACCACCGTGCCGTTGGTGGTAATGCCCATCCATTTGAGCGCTTCCAGCCGCTGCAGGCAGGCGTTCTGCACGAGGTCCATGTCCAGCTCCTCGATGCGCGCGCCGGGATAGACCCCCGCTTCCTCCAGCGCGGCCAATACCTGCTCTTCCGTGACAAACTGGCTCTGCAGGTCGATCTCCACCGTCCACACGAACCCGGACAGATAAAACAGCATAAACAAAAACAGCCCTACGCCCGCCGGGATCCCCCAGCGCCAACGGTAACGCCGTATGAGAAACGCCGCGCCCGTTTTTTTCACGATATGCACCCGCATGCCCGTCGCACGGGCGATCTCCGGCAGGCGGTGCACATCCTGCGGCAGCATATGCAAGTACAGCGCGCCGTCCCGGCAATAACTTTTCCAAAACCAGATGCTCTTTTTGTGGCACAGGTTGAGAAACTGCTCGTTGAAGCCGCCCCACACGCGGATGACGACGCTGCCCGTCAGCCAGTGCAGAAAATGCAAAATAAACACGTTGCCTCTCCCCTTCCCTTCGCCGTCCCCGTCAGGAAAAATCCAGGTCCGTCAGCACGCCCGTGATGTTGACGGCGCTCTGCACAAAGCTGTTGATGCAGATCCCCTGCCCGCGGATGGTCAGCACCATACCGCCGCAGTCGAGCTTGGCGAACGTTTCCCCATATTCCAAAATGCCGCGGCAGCCGTCGATCATGATCTCGCGATTGCCGAACAATTCCACGTGCGGTTGGCCGCTGAGAATATCGGTGGGGATCTCCATCCACTCGCCCAGCCTCGCCGCGACGCCCTTTTTCTCCCTGGGTTCGGGCAGCTTTTCTCTCTCCCGTTTCATAGGCTTCCCTCCGTCGTTGCCGCTTCTTCCAAGCGCCAGTGCAGCCGTTCTTCCTGCCGCCAGCCTCTCCCTTTATGCTTATGACCCCGGCGCGGGTTTCATTCCGCGGGACAAGCGCGCCCTGCTCTATGCCGCACTGGTCTGAGCATTGAAGATAAAAATTGCAGCGACCTGTCACACAAAAGGCAGGCGCGCCACAGAAACCCGCCAAGCGCTGGAATCTTTGCGCAATGTAGCGGCTTTTTACAAGATAGACTCGTAATATTTGGCGTTCATCTGTATTAATTTTGAAGGAACACCGACACCGCCAGTCACCTTAAAAGCCTGACACGGGAAACAATGCAATGGCTTCTTGCATATAGCGTCTATCGGCATCGCGAAAGACTGCTGCGCTGCGCCTGCGAAGGTCCTGTCAGCGTGCTTTTCCCACACAGGCCTTCGCTTTTTCGTTCTCGCAAAAAAGGAAGGCGCAATGGGCGGCCCTTTCCGGCGGGCCAGGCATATTGCAAGCAACGGGCGAGACGAGGGTTTTCGTTCCTTTTTGCGCGTTTTGTGGGATTGCGGGAGAAAAACGCGATTCCCCTCTTGTCAAAACCGCCCGGGTAGTGATAATATATAAGGTACGTATTTGCAAAAAATGGAGGTACCATCATGTCCGGACATTCCAAATGGAAAAACATCATGCATAAAAAAGAAAAGACCGACGCGCAGCGCGCGAAGATCTTCACCAAAATCGGGCGCGAGATGTCCGTCTGCATCAAGGAAGGCGGCCCTGACCCCGTTTCCAATGCCAAGCTGCGCGACCTGATCGCCAAGGCCAAGGCCAACAATGTCCCCAACGACAACATCGAGCGCATCATCAAAAAAGCGGCCGGCGGCGATCGGGACGAGTATGAGGCCATCACCTACGAAGGCTACGGCCCCTCCGGCGTGGCGGTCATCGTCGAAGCGCTGACGGACAACCGCAACCGCACTGCGGGCGACGTGCGGCATTATTTCGACAAATTCGGCGGCAATCTCGGCCAGACCGGCTGTGTCGGTTGGATGTTCAAGCCGCAGGGCGTCATCGTCATCGCGCAGGACAACGCCGACGAGGAGAAGCTGCTCGAGGACGCGCTCAACGCCGGCGCCACCGATCTGCAGACGGAGGACGGTATTTTCGAGGTCATCACGGAACCCAATGATCTGCTTTCTGTGCAGCAGGCGTTGGAGGAAAAAGGATACCAGCTCGAATCGGCCGAGGAGGACCGTGTCCCGGATACGTATGTCACATTGACCGACGAGGAGGACATCAAAAAGATGCGCCGTCTGCTGGAATTTCTGGAGGATAACGACGATGTGCAGAACGTTTTCCACAACTGGGAAAACGCCGAGGAAGAGGAAGAAGAATAATCTTCTCTCCCGCATTTCGCCAATTTGAAAGGAGTCCTGGCAATGAACCCGATCCTCACCACGCTCATCACGGCCCTGGTGGTGGGCGGTCTGCGCGCGGCACAGCTGCTTTTTCTTGACCAGCACGGCATTGTGCAGTTCCCGGCGCTGTCCATCTTGCTTGTCATCGCCGTCGTGGCGGCGTTTATTGTGCTCCTGCTGGTCTGCCGCCGCTCTCCCGCCGCCCGGCGCAGCTCCGCCAATACCCCGCTTTCCCCCGCGGCCGGTTACCTGTGCGTGTTTATTGGCGCGTTTTTGCTCTACGACAGCATCACGCAGGCGCTCGGAGGCGTGAGAGGCGGGCTGGAATTGGTCTCCGTGCTGTCTGGCTGTGCTGGCGCGCTGCTCTTTTTCTTCCTGTTTTCGATGCTCAATTTCCGAGGAAATACCGCGTTTTTGCCGCTCGGGGTGCGCGCCGTGAGTCTGGTGGCGCTGATCTGGCCTGGCACGCGCATCGTCTCCCTGTTTTTGCAGAGCAAGACGGCGCTGTTTGTCAACCTCAACAGTTTCTCCCTGCTGTCCTGCGGGGCGCTGCTGTTTTTCCTCATCGCGTACTGCAAAGAGATCACCAACTGCTCCGACGACAAAAGCCACCGTTCTTTTCTTTTCTGCGGCGGGCTGAGCGTGACGTTTCTGCTTGGATCCGTGGTGACGAAAGTGCTTTATCTGACCGTGCTGCGGCACCGCATCGGGCCGGTTCCGCTGTATTCCACCGTGGCCAGCACGGTGCTGGACGCGCTGCTGCTGCTGTGGTGCTTCGCGGTGCTGTGCAGCCTGGTGCATCCGGCTGCTTTGCAGAAATCCGCGCTGCTGCAAAAGTTGTTTGTCTACCCGGATTCGGAGGAGGAAAGCGCTATGGCGCTCGACTCCACGCAGGCCGAGCCTCCGACAGCCAAGCCGGCACAGGACGATCCCGCAAACACGGATGCTGCAAAAGGCGCGGACACACCTCCGTCTGATTCTTCTTGCTGACCGCAGGCCGCATTGCCGAAACCGGCGGTGCGGCCTTTTCTTTTGGCGGCCGCCCTGCTACCGGGTCTGTTTTGGTTCCACGGTCACAGGGCCATAGCGCGGAAAAGCGTATAATCGAAACTACTATAGGAGGGTTCCTCATGCGCATTTCCTTTCAAACAATGCCGCAAACGGCAATCCCGCATTTTTACGGCGGCGAAGGCGAGACCCACGCGCAGATGTTCTGCGACAGCAACGGGAAAATCATGCGGGGTGAACTGCCGCCCGGCGCCTCCATCGGGCCGCACCGGCACGAAACCAACGGCGAAATCCTCTTCATCCTACAGGGCATGGGGCACGCCGTATGCGACGGGGAAACGGAACCGCTGCGCGCCGGCGATTGCCATTACTGCCCGCCAGGACACAGTCACAGTCTGCACAACGATGGGCAGGCGCCGCTGTTTTTCTTCGCCGTCGTGCCGGAATACCACCGCGGCTGAACGCATGGGCGTTGCCGTTGCGGTCGGTGTTTCATTCGTCCCCCGGATCGAAGACAGGCAGCCCGCTTCCGTCCCCCAAGGCGCAAGCTGCGGACCAGGCGGGACAATGTTTCGTGAAGGAACCGCCCTTTAGATACATTCCCCCGCGCATAGAGTCCAGAATTCTGCAAGCAAAAGGAGGCGGTCGCATGCAGGCGACGCTGCATACGCCAAACGGCACACGCGTGGTGCCATTTCACGCGCCCGTTCCCCTTCTGGCGCTGCTGGAAGGGACCGCGCCGCACACCCCCTGCGGCGGCAACGGCCTGTGTGGGAAATGCCGCGTGACGGCGCGCGGCGCGCTGTCCGCCCCCTCTGCGCAGGAACTTGCGCTGCTCGGCGCGGAAGCGGTGGCCCGCGGCATTCGGCTCGCATGCCTCGCGCAGGCGCTCGGCGACGTGGAGCTGACGGTCACCCCCGTGCAGGAGACCCTCAGCGCCGTCACGCAGTTCGCCTCGCCGGTGCAGCGCGGCGCGGCGCTGGGGCGTCAATACGGCCTTGCAGCGGACATCGGCACAACTACGGTGGCGGCCTACCTGTATCGCCTGACGGACGGCGCGCTGCTGGCGTGCGCCGCTGCCGCCAACGCGCAGCGGGCCTTCGGCGCGGATGTGCTCGCCCGTCTGCAGAAAGCGGCAAGCGGACAGCAGGACGCGCTTGCCCATGCGGCCGCAGAGACGTTGCGTTCCCTGCTCCTGCAGGTCTGCAAAACAGCCGGCATCGGCTGCGAGCAGATCGACGCCGCGGTGCTGACCGGCAACACCGCCATGCTCACGCTGCTGGCCCGGCTGGACGCCGCGCCGCTGCTCACCGCGCCGTTTCAGGCACCGTCCCTATTCGGCTGCTTCCTGTCCGCCAAGCAGCTGGGCCTGCCGCTCGCCCCGGGCGCGCAAATTTATCTGCCGCCGTGCGCGGGCGCGTTTTTCGGCGCGGATGCGCTCTGTTCCCTGCTCGCGGCGGGGGGAGCGCTGTTTGACGCGCCGCCCGCTCTGCTCGCGGACATCGGCACGAACGGGGAAATCGCGCTTTGGACCGGCGGCCGCCTGCTGTGCTGCTCGACAGCGGCGGGGCCCGCCTTCGAAGGCGCCGGGCTGTCCTGTGGCATGCCGGCGCAGCCCGGCGCGGTGGACGCAGTGCGCTACACCGGCGGCGCGCTGCGCTGCCACGTTCTCGGCGGCGGGCCGGCGCGCGGTATCTGCGGATCGGGCATCCTCGACGCGCTCGCAGCGCTGCGGCAGGCTGGCATCCTCGACCGCGAGGGAACCCTGCTCGAGGAGGGGCACAGCTTCGAGGAGGCGGTAGTCGAATCGGCCGGGCAAGCCGCTTTCGCCCTGCCTGGCGCCGGCCTTTTGCTCACGCAGCGGGATATTCGCGCGGTGCAGTCTGCCAAAGCCGCCATCCGGGCGGGAATCGAAACGCTGCTCGCCGAGGCCGCGCTCTCTCCGCAGGATTGCCGGGCGCTGCTGCTGGCGGGGGGATTCGGCAGTCGGCTTTCCCTCGCCTCCTCCGCCGCCATCGGCCTCTTTCCTCCCGTCCTTCTTTCCCACACCCGCGCACTGGGCAACGCAGCAGCCCAGGGCGCTTCCATGCTCCTGCTCGACGGAACGCTGATCAACCAGGTGAAAAAGCTCGCCGACGCATGCGAAATTCTTCCGTTGGCCGGTGACGCGGCGTTCGCGGCGCGGTATCTCGACTGTATGTCCCTGTAGCGTCGTTTTTCGGACGCGACGCATTTCTCGCTCCCGGCGTATCGGCGCAAAAATTCGCTTTTTCGACCGCAACGCGCGTTTTTGCCGACTCGGCGCTCGCTTTGGAGTGCGGTTATTTCGCAACAAACGGGGGCAGCTGTACACTGTCTCCCATAAAAGTTCCTTGTCTACCGCCCTATTTTGCAGGGTAGAGCGGCGGCAAAAAGGGGGGCGCGATGAGAAAGGCTTGGCGTGGGCAGAGACTTGTGTATGCCGGCAATAGGGCTTTGCCCGACTGGAGGCTTCATCCGGGCGTGCCGCCGCTGCCTGACGGGTGAGAGACGGTTCCTGAAAATTCAGCCGTTTTTGAATACTGCTTGGTCCGATAGGGTGTTTTGTGGAGAGATTCGTTAAGCTAAACCCAACCTTGTTGAGCGGCCCCGGGGAGGAGCGAGAACGGCGGTATGATGTTTGCGTTTCCCAAGAAGAACACATTCCTTTGACAGGTGAGCAAGGAGCATGCGTTTTGTGAACCGGGCATAACTGCGGCCTGTTTTTACGAGCGGCTGATCCTTTGAGAGCCGCGCGCCCGGCGGATATTTCTGCCCGGAGACAAAAACGGAGCCACCCGTTCCCACGAGTGACTCCGTTTTGTTTTTCTCCGCTTTGGGGCAGGACTCTTACTCCGCCGATTCCGGCGCATCCTCGGCCGGCTCGTCGCCAAAGGTCATCGCGTCGTCCTCCGACGGCAGCAAGCTGCGGATGGAGAGGCTGATGCGCTGCTTTTCGATGTCGATATCGATGATCTGCGCGTCGACCTCGTCGCCCGGCTTGACCGCATCGAGCACCTTCTCGACGCGATGGTTGGACAGCTGGGAAATATGGATCAGGCCATCGATCCCCGGCACGATCTGCGCGAACGCGCCGAACGGCACCACGCTGACAACCTTGACATGCACCACGTCGCCCACATGGTAATCCTGCTCGAACTTCCGCCACGGGTTGTCCTCTTCCTTGCGGTAACCGAGAGAAATTTTCTTCTTCTCGGGATCGAGCGCCTTGACATACACTTCCACCGTGTCGCCGATGTTGAGCACCTGCGAAGGATGGTTGATCTTCGACCAGGAAAGCTCGCTGATATGGATCATACCATCCGCGCCGCCGATGTCGACAAACGCGCCGTAGGAGGTCATGGACTTGACCGTACCGGTGTAGACCTTGCCCACCTCGATGGTTTCCCAGAGCTTCTCCGCCGCGGCCTTGCGCTCCTCGCGCTCGACCGTCTTGATGGAGCCGACCGCACGGCGGCGGCGACGGTCCACATCAATGATCTTGAAGCGAACCTGCTTGCCCACCAGCGTGCTCAGATCCTCCACGCGGGAAGTCGACGCCAGCGACGCCGGGACGAAAACGCGGATGTCGTTGGTCAGCACCAGAATGCCGCCGTTGACTGCGGAATCGACCACGCCTTCCAGCACTTTCCCCTCTTCGTGGGACTCGATGATGTCTTTCCAACCCTTTATCGCATCAAAACGCCGTTTGGAAAGCCCGACCGTGCCTTCCACGTCGTTGATTCTGTAAACAACCAGGTCCAGCTCGTCGCCCTTCTTCGGAATGGCATCGGGCGGGAACTCAGAAATCGCGCAGTAACCGGCATGCTTGGTACCGATATCGATCTGCAGCTCCGTCGGGGTAACGCCAACCACAACTCCTTTCACAATTTCACCGTTGCGAACGGACTTCAGAGAGTTTTCCAACGCTGTTGCGAAATCCAACTCCTCGCCGCCGTTCGTGTTTTCCAAGACTTCTGACATAATTGTTTGTACCTCCTTTATGATACAGCCAGGCGTGGAAGCACCAGCCGTAACTCCTATTGACCGGACGCCTTGCAGCGCCGCCCACGGAACCTGGTCCGCGGTCTCGACGTGAAACGTTTTGCAATGCGCGGCGCAGATATCAAACAGCTTGCGCGTATTGGAGCTGTCCCTGCCGCCGATCACCAGCATGCAGTCCGCTTTCGCAGCAATCGCTTCCGCCTCCAGCTGCCGATCCATAGTTGCATTACATATTGTATCAAAGATCGAGAGGTTTGTACATAGTTTTTTGGCACTTTCCTTGCATTTTTCCCATTTTTTTGCGTCGAAGGTGGTCTGCGCCACGAGGATACACTTGGATGATGCGATCCGGCCGCCCGCTTCTCCCTGCAGCGCGTCGGCCAGCTCCTGCGCGTCCTGCAGCACCAGGGTCCGCGCCGACGTATGGCCGACGATGCCCAGCACCTCGGGGTGCGTCTTATCCCCTGCGACGAGCACCCAGTCCTGCGGCCCCGCGTTTTCCCGCACGATCCGGTGGATCTTCGCCACGAACGGGCAGGTGGCGTCGGCATATTCGCTCCCCTGCGCCCGCAGCGCATCGAGCACGCCCTGCGGCACACCGTGCGAACGGATGACCACCGTTTCCCCCGGCCTGGCCTCCGCCGTGTCCCGCAATATCCGCACGCCCTGCCGGCGCAGCTGCTCGACCATCTGCGGATTATGGATCACCGGCCCCAGCGTGCAGACCTGTTTCCCCTCGTCGAGCAGCGCGTAAATCTTGTCAATGGCGCGGCGCACGCCGAAGCAGAACCCCGCCGTTTTCGCCAGCATCACCTGCGGCATTTCCGCTCCTCCTTTCTCCCAGCCGGGCTCACCGCTCGGCCTGTTTCTTTCCCTCGTACGGGAAGCGGATTGACTCCCGCAGCGCATATACTTCCTCCATGATGCGCGCGCTCACTTCCGCGTAATTTTTACCCCGGGCATCAAAGCCCAGCTCCTCGACGGGAATGGCCTTGCCCGCGCGCAGCCGCACGGCGGAGAAGGGCCGCATGCGCCCGCTTTTGGTCGCGATGGCGACGGGCAGCACCGTAGCGCGCGACTTATACGCCAGCATCGCGACGCCCGCTTTGGCGGAGGCCGCCTCCTCCTCGGAAAGGTTGCGCTGCCCTTCCGGGAAGATGCCCAGCACCTGATTATCCTTGAGGATCCGCAGCGCCGTCTTGATGGCCTCCAGATCGCCGGTACCGCGCCGCACAGGGAAGCAGCCCAGCGTGCGGATGAGCCAGGAGAAAAAGCGTCCGTGCTCAAACAGCTCCGATTTGCCCATGAAACGGATTTTCCGCCGGAACATCAGCCCCAGCAAGACGACGTCAAAATAGGACATATGGTTACAGCAGAGGATGACCGGACCTTCCGCCGGCATATTCTCCCGCCCGATGAAGCGGATCTTGCACAAAAAGGCCAGATGCACAAACGGGCGCGCCACGACCTGCAGGAAACCGTACAGACGCATTTTCATTGCATTCTCTCCTCGATGATGTTTCGCAGGGTTTGATACGACTGCTCAAAGGAAAAGCCGGAGGTATCCACGACGACGGCGTCCGCCGCAGGCCGCAGCGGCGCGACGGCGCGGTTCTCGTCCTGGGCGTCGCGCTGCCGCACCTGCGCCAGCTGCTCTTCATAAGAAACCGGCAGCCCTTTCGCCCGCAGCTCCTCGAAACGCCGGCGGGCGCGGTCCTCTGCCGAGGCGGTGAGGAAAATCTTGAGCTGCGCGTCAGGGAAGACCACCGTGCCGATGTCGCGCCCATCCATGAGGACGGAATGCTGCCGGCCGAAATCGCGCTGCAGCTGCAGCAGGAAATCGCGCACCGCCGGGATAGCGGAAACCGCCGAGGCCGCCAGGGAGATTTCCGGCAGCCGGATGGCTTCGGAGACGTCCTCCTCCCCGAGGAACACGCGCTGCTCGCCCGCCACATGCCGCAGCGACAGCGACACCTCCGGCAGCGCGGGCACGACGCACGCCGCGTCGGCGGGATCAATCCCCCGCCGCGTCATGAACAGGCCGATCGCCCGGTACATCGCGCCGGTATCGACATAAAGAAAACCCAAATCCGCCGCGAGGCGGCGGGATAAGGTGCTTTTCCCCGCGCCGGCGGGGCCGTCAATGGCAACGATCATGCTGTTTCCTCCTCTTTGAGAGCCGCGCGCCCGGCGGCATAGCCGGTGCACAGCGCAATCTGCAAATTAAATCCGCCGGTATAGGCATCCACGTCGATCAGCTCTCCCGCGAAATACAGCCCGGGGACAAGCTTGCTTTCCATCGTTTTTGGCTGGATCTCGCGCACGCTCACGCCGCCGGCGGTGACAATGGCTTCCTCCATTGGCCGAAACGCCGAAACCCGCAGGCGGAAATCCTTGAGCAGCGCAGCCAGACGGCGGCGTTCTTCTCGCGTGACGGCGTTGCATTTGCGCTCGAGCGGGATTTTGCTGCGCCGGGCGACCACAGGGCCCAGCTTCTGCGGCAGCAGCGCCGGCAGCAGGTTGATGAAATTTTTGTTGCTTGCCGCCTCCAGCTCGCGCAGCAGCCGCTGCTCAAGCTTCTCCGGCGACAGCGCCGGCTTGAGATCCAGCGCGATCGTATATTCCTGCGGCGGGCGCGACATATGGGCGCTGGCGCTGAGCACCATCGGACCGGACACGCCGAAATGCGTGAACAGCATTTCGCCGAAATCGGTATAGACCGGTTTATTTTTCCCCGCAAGCCACAGGGACAAACCGGTGTTGCGAAGCGACAGGCCCTGCAGCTCGCCGCATTCCCCGCCTTCGATCTCCAGCGGCACGAGCGACGGCCGCAGCGGGGTGACCGTATGCCCCAGCGCCCGCGCCAGACGGTAGCCGTCCCCAGTGGAGCCTGTGCCGGGATAGGAAGCGCCGCCGGTAGCGAGCGCCACGGCGCGCGCGGCGAGCGTCTCCTCCCCGCAGAAAAGGGAAAAGCCGCCTTCCGGCCGCCGCTCCACGCGCTCCACCGCGCCGCGCACGCGCCGGCAGCCGGCCGACCGCAGCGCGCGGTCCAGCGCAGCCACCACGTCGGAAGCGCGATCGGACACCGGAAAGACGCGCGCCCCGCGCTCGACCTTGAGCGGCACGCCCAGCGCCTCGAAATATTCCATCACGGCGCGCGGCGGAAACGCCTGCAGCGCGCTAAAGAGAAACCGGCCATTGTGCGGGATATTCTGCACCGCTTCCGACACTTCGCAGCAGTTGGTCAAATTGCACCGGCCCTTGCCCGTGATCCCCAGCTTGCGGCCGATGCGCGCGTTTTTCTCCACCAGCGTCACGTGCAGGCCCCGTCCGGCCGCCGTGAGCGCCGCCAGGCAGCCCGCCGGCCCGCCGCCGATCACTGCCACATCCGTCTGCCTCATCGCGTCTCCTGCTCCCCTGCAATGGGATCGTTTTTCTCATAGACGTCGTACTCGTCCCAGATATACTCCAACTCGGAGAACGTTTTGGACACTTCCTCCCGCTTGCGCAGGCCGAGCGCCACGATCAGCGCATTGAGCAGGCTCAGCGGCGCCACCAGCGAATCGACGAACGACGCCATATCGCTGCGCGCCGGCAGCAGGAAATCCGCGCTCTCCGCCATCGGCGACTGCTGGCTGTCCGTGATCCCCACGACGGTCGCGCCGCGGTCATGCGCGAACCGCAGCGCGCTGAGCGTGCGCTTGGAATAGCGCGGGAAGCTGATGCCGATCACGACGTCCTGCTCCCCCACACGCAGCATCTGCTCAAAAATCTCGCTCGCACTGGTGGTGGAAATCAGACGCACATTCTCCAGAATCAGGTTGAGATAAAAGCTCAAAAAGCCCGCGAGCGCGGATGAGCTCCGAGCCCCCAGGACGTAAATATTTTTTGCGCGCAGGATGGAATCGATCGAGCCTTCAAAATCGGGGCGGGAAATTTCCTCGAGCGTTTTGCGGATTTTCTCCATATCCCCTGTGAGCACGGTTTCCAGAATGTCCGCATTGCCGATGCGGTTGCTCGTAACCTCGATGCGCTGCACGGAGGTCAGGCGGTTCTGGATGAGTTTCTGCAGCGCCTTCTGCAGCTGTGGATACCCCTCGAACCCGATCTCCGACGCGAACCGGACAACTGTCGATTCACTCACGCCGACCGTCGCGCCCAGCTTGGACGCTGTCATGAACGCAGCCTTGTCATAATGCTCGGTCAAAAACCTCGCAATCGCCCGCTGGCCTTTGGAAAAGCCCGGCATACTCGCCTGAATGGATTGCAACAGGTCACTGGCCATTTTGACGTTCTCCTTTCGCAGCTTTCCTTTTTATTGTATCGGAAACGCCGCAAAAATGCAAGAATTAATTGCGGAAGCTGCATATTTCCAGTATTTTGCCACCATATGGTTGCAGCGGGCAGTTTGTTTTGCGTTGCCGGCGCCGATATGGTACAATGAAGCTGCCAGGTTCGCTGCGCCGGCCGTCACAAGCCGGCGCGCCAGCCAGGCAATAAAGATAGAAAAACGCCCCGATAGAGGGAAAGATTCCCGGGGCTTCCGCCCCGCCGGAGGAAGTTGCCATGTCGTCCTTGGAAAAAATCCTGCTCGCGCTGACGCTTGTGTTCGTCGTCGCGATCGTCGCCTGCTGCCTGGCCACGATCCCTTTTTCGCAAGCGCCGCAGATCGACCTTCCATCCCGCACGCAAAGCGGCGAAACCGCGTCGGCCGGGGTATCTTCGGCGCCGGACAGCGCCGTTTTGCCGCCCGCCTCTTCGAGCGAAACGCCCAGCGCCTCCGCCGCGCCATCCAGCTCCGGCAGCGATTCTTCCGACGCCGGCGCCAATGAATCTTTCGATCCTGGGCCAACCGCTCCGCAGCCAAGCGGAAAGATCAACATCAACACCGCTTCCGCCGCAGAGCTGACGGCGCTGCCCGGCATCGGCGAGGTCAAAGCGCAGGCCATCGTGGACTATCGCGAGGCCAACGGCCCGTTCATCACCATCACGGAGCTGCTCAACGTCAAGGGAATCGGGGAGAAAACGTTCGAGCAGCTGCGCCCTTACGTCACAGTGGAAGGCTAGCACGAGCAAAAAGGAGGTATGCCGCATGGATCCGGCCCGTTTTGACGCCGCGCTGCAGCAAACGCTGCAAAGCCCGGCACGGGAAGGCATCGGCACCCTTTCGGAGAAAAGCGTCCACGCCGTGCTCAAGCGGTATTACGAGCCGTATGGCCACAGCCGCGAAATCCGCGTGGGGCCGTATATCGCCGACATCGTCGGGGAAAACGGCATTATAGAGATTCAGACGCGCGCGTTTCACCGCCTGCGCAAAAAGCTGGAAGCCTTCCTCGCCGTGGCGCCTGTGACGGTGATTTATCCCGTCGCGCAGATCCGCTATCTGTCCTGGATCGATCCCGCATCCGGCGAGCGCGTCAGCCGACGCCGCTGCGCGTCGCGCGGCGGGGTTTATTCCCTCTTTGCGGAGCTGGACGCGATCCTGCCGCTGCTCAAGCATCCGGGCCTGCAGATCGGCGTCGCGGCGCTGGAGGTGGAGGAAACGCGCCTGCTCGACGGATACGGCCCCAGCCGGAAAAAGCGCGCCACCCGCGGCGACCGTGTACCGACCAGGCTGCTGGATGAATACATGCTGCGGCGTCCCGCCGACTACGAACGGTTCCTTCCCGCCGCGCTGCCCGCTTCCTTCACCAGCCGGGATCTGGCCGCCGCAGCCAAAATCCCGCCCGCGCTCGCGCAGGCCACGCTGCGTGTGCTTTCTTCTCTGGGCGTCGTGCAGCGAACCGGGACCGCAGGGCGCGCTTTCCTCTATACCCGCGTTTGAGCTGTTCAGAAGAGCCGGACGGGAAGCGTTCGCTTCCTGCCCGGCTCTTCTGATTTTCGCTCCGATCGCGGCGTTCTTTTTTCCTCAATGTCGCCGGCCGCATTGTCCGCCTCTCGCCAGGGCGGGTTTATTTCCCGCCTGCGCCCGCGCCGTTTCGCAGCAGCGTCGTCAGCTGCGAGAGCACGTCGCCGCTGCCGTTGAGGTTGATGTTGCCGACGTTTTCGCAGATGCGTTCGATGTATTCCAGCTCTTTGAGCTTATAGAGCGTCTGGTTCTCCTCCATCAGTCTGGCTGTGTTGAGCAGCGAACGGGTGGAAGCGACCTCCTCCCGGCGCGTGATGACGTTGGCCTGCGCGCGCTTTTCCGCCACGAGCACGGTGTTCATGATGTCGCGGATCTCTCCGGGCAGGATAATATCCTTGACGCCCGCGTCCCGGATCTCCACGAACAGGTCGGTCTCCTTCTCCTTCAGGCGGGTGAGCACAAACTGCGAGAGCTGATCTTTATTTTCCAGGATCTCGTCAATGCGGTACCGGCCGACATATTCCCGCAGCGCCAGCTGCGCGGCCACATGCAGCTGCTCCGCGAAGTCGTCGATCTGCGTGAGAATGCGCACATAGTCCGTGACGCGGTAGCTGCACACGAAATTGATACGCAGCGCGACCTTATCCTGCGTGAGGATCTCCTGGCCGGTGATGTCCATGCGGGTCAACCGCGTGTCTACATAGTCCGCCTCCACTTTTACGCCCATTCTCCAGAAATAATAGGTGCCCGCATCCAGCAGCCGCACCAGCTTGCGGTCGAAATACAGCCGCGCTTTCTGGTATTCCGCGACCTCAATCTTGTAGTAATACGTGGTCGGAATCCTCGCAAAGATGTAAGTCGGCACTTCCGGCGCCACCTCCGGCGTGGAAACGTCCACAAACTGGAATTCATGCCGGTCGCTGCCTTTCCAGAAGGCGTATTTGCCGCAATGGAGCGGCTCGGCAAAGCGCCCGTTGACATAGTGCAGCGCCAGCTGCTGCTCCGGCACCTCCGCCACGACGGTTTGCTCCCGCAGGGCGTCGGAGCGCAGCAGCGTTTCCAGGTCGCACCGCGAGGAGGTCAACGGCATACCGACCTGCTGGAGCTCAATTTCCCTGCCACCAAACGTACGGTATTTGCCCGGTCCGAGCGGCCGGAGGAATCTGCCGTTTTGAAAGAGCAGACCCCGCGTGTTTTCCGAAAGGATGATCTTTTTCATGTTTGCGTTC
Organism: Candidatus Tabaqchalia intestinavium; assembly: GCA_904420005.1. Taxonomy (GTDB): domain Bacteria; phylum Bacillota; class Clostridia; order Oscillospirales; family CAJFTT01; genus Tabaqchalia; species Tabaqchalia intestinavium. The sequence continues at coordinate 30,656 of CAJFTT010000011.1, forward strand.
CTCCTTTTGTCCCTTTGGGGCTTTATCGCAGAAGCCCGCTTCCGGTCGCGGACACCGGTTCCTGCCGGCGTCCGGCCGCATGCCGGGACGGGCGTTCTTTCGGCTGCGCAATCGTCCATGCGCGGGCGGCGGCTTCGCGCTTGAGGCCGGGGATCGGGAAGCGGAAGCATACGCTCTGGCCTGGCTCCTCCCCGACCGGGATCCGCGCGCAGGCAAGGCTGCCGGCGCATTGTCCCGCGGACGTCCGCCCGGCGACGCCGGGGTGCATCCTGGGACCGGACGATTGCCGCTGTTTGACAAGCAACGTTCCTGAAAAACGTGTTTCCCTAACCATGGACCATGTGTGTTCAGCACAAGGCGCGGGAATCGAACCCGCAAAATATGGAGGCTCTTGCAGCCTGTCGCAACAGCGCGATCTCTCGCAAGCCTTCCCGGCATACGACTCGGAATCTCCTTTCGCACCGCGGCGCTCGGTCAAGCGCCCGCATAGGTCCGGCCTGCGATACCAGTATAGCTGGAAAATCCGTCCAGTTCACGGAAAAAAAGCTGCGAACTTCCTGTGTTCGCAGCTTTTTCGCGCGTTTAAGCGCATCGTCGCGGCCGCACGCTGTCGGCCGCCGCTATATTTGCATTCCAGCCTCGCCATCGCCGCCGCAAGGCAGACAGGGCTTTTGGCGCCTCCGTTTCCCGCACCGGCAGGCGATTTCCGGTTGCCGGTGTGAAGGCTCGTTCTCAATTTTGCGCGCATCGGGCAGCCGATTTGGCGCGGCGAATCTCGGGATACCCGCCGTCTTTCGCGCCCCGCAGCGCTTCCCTCCCGCCGGTCATAATCTGTCAACCCATTCGTTTTCCTTTTCAAGCAGCCCATGTTCGGCGGCCGGAAAGCAGCACCAAGCAAAACCAGCGGCGCGCCGCTTCCAGGCACGTCCTCTCTTCCGTGCAGCTGTTTGCCACCCTTTTCGGCGCGCCGGCCGGTTACGCATATTTTCCCTTGGCCACCTTTCTGCCCAGCAGCGCTTTCTGATTTTTGTTGACAAAGGACTTCGTCCTCGCCCGCAGCAACGTTTTTCGCCCTTCGGGTGTGCGTGTATAGACGACGCGATAGTTCCCCAGAACCTTCCGCATCTGCTTTTCAAAAATCAGGGCCCGCTCTTTCTGGCGTCCGAATATTTCCGGCACGCAATAATATTCATCGGTAGGCCGTCCCCACACTTCCCGCGCCAGCAAATACCGCGGATTATCGATGATCCCCCACAATTCTTCCATGCAGCAGGCAAACGTCGTCTTATCCCGCATGCTCCCGCCCTTGAGCCATGTGCCGATCAGCACGCTTTCCATGGAATCGACCTCGGCGCGGCAATGCGCGGGGTCCTCGAGCTCGCCCGCCTCCGCCAGCGCGCAGACCATCGCATGGCTGATGCGCTTCATTCTCCGCGCCGGCGTGCTGAAGCGAAACAGCCTGACGGCATATTTCGCGACAAAGAACAGCGCCGCAATCATGCAAAGCCCAAGCAAAACCGCACCGGGCGAGGCTGCGTCGGCGCCGCGCAGCACAAGCGCGCGGCCGAAGGCCGACAGCAGCACCACAACCAGACTCAGGATCTCCATTCCCACGGCGTTGACAAATACATAGCCGGTCTTGATCTCTTCCCGCGGGACGGCCTCCACCTGCTCGACTTCCATTTCGCCGTGGATTTCCGCCATCGCAGCCTGCCACCGCCGCCGCAGCGCCTCCCGGTCGGCCGCGCGGCGCAGCATCACCCGATTGATCTGCTCCATTTCCGCCCGGGAATCGAATTCCGGCATCCCCAGCCGTTCGATCCCGCTTTCGATGACGTTCTCTCGCCAGGATACGCCCAAAAACGCCTCGAACCTGCGCGCCAGCGTTTCGTAATCGCCGGAAAAATCCGCATGCTTTTCCTTGCCGGACTTCTGCGGAAAAATGCAGGCCAAATGCCAGATATTTCCCGTTTTCTTCGGGTGCTCGCGATCCGTGCGGATGGTGCGTCCCCGCATCTGATTGCTCAGCATGAAGGAACCGACGTAGGTCGCCAGGATCAGGGAATTGACGCACGGCGCGTCCCAGCCTTCCCCGAGCAGCGATTTCGTCCCGATCAGCGTATTGATCTCCCCCTGGCGGAACAGCTCTGTCACCGCCGCCACGATATGGGGGTTCCTCCCCTTCACCTGCAGCCGCGCATAGCCGCTGTCCCCTACCGGCGACAGAACCCCTTCGCAGCCCCGTTCGCGCAGCAGCGCTTCGAGCTTCTCTTTCGTGTCTGCGGGGACCAGGATCACCGTACCGCTCAGGCAGCCCAACCGGATCCCTTCCCGCTGTTTCCTCCTCAAATACTCAAAAATGGGCACGGCGCCGATCTCGGCCTGCATTTCCCGATCCGTTCCCACAAGCGGCAACTGCTCTTTCTTGATATAATCGCACAAAATCAGCAGCCGGAGCCGCTCGCCCAACGCCTGGTGCTCCGCCTCCAGGATCGCCCCGATGCTCTCCAGCTTTCCCCGGCTTTTGACCAGCAGCTTCTGCATGTCCTCTTTGTGCGTCAGAGTCACTTTCTTTCGGTAGATGCAACCCGCTTCTTTGAGCGCTTTGTGCAGCTGCTGCCGCTGCTCATCCGGCACCTCGTACGAATCCGCGTCCTCATACATAAAGCCCTGCAGCAGGATCTCCAACCAGCTGTCGTTGAGCGCCGGCAGCCTGCCCCGCGTGCCGATGAGCTCTTTGAGATACCGGGGAAACGGAATCTCGCGCGCCTGACAGAAGATCAGAAGCGACGAAAAATATTGCGGATTCTCCAGAAAGCGGTCGCTGTATGCCTCGGGGTCTCGCAGCCCTTTATGGGTGGCGATCATCCTGGCAAACGCATCGTTCCCCAGCAGCTGATCCCGCACCTGCTTTACCCCCGCCTGATACGCCTCGATTTCCGCCTGCTCCGCCTTGGTGGGCCAGTTGAAATAAATATAATCTTCGTGCGGGCACAGGCTGCCCTCCCGAACCAGCTCCGGCGTGAAGATTTCTTCATCGATCGGGCCGCACATGTCGATATACCGCTTCCACTGGCCCGGCGTGCTGTCGTAGGGCGGCGTGGCGGTCAGGGCGATGACCGTCATGCCGTCGAGGCCTTTCATGAACGCTTCCAGCGCCTTCCACCATTCGCTGCGCAGGTGGTGCGCCTCGTCCAGGCAAATGGTGCGCACGCCGGCCGCCCGCAGGGCGTCAAAAATGCAAAACCCCTGGAAATCCACCTTTTCCGTTTCCGCCGGTTCCTCTTCCTCTTCCTCCTCGCCGTCCTCCAGCTCTCCCTGCAGGTTCTGCATGGCGCTGTACAGCGCCTGATAGGTGACGGCCGTGATGGCCTTCATGTCCTTGAGGTCGTTTGACAGGATTTCTTCCGCCGGATGCCCGGCGGCCAGAAACCCGTCGGCGATGCGTTCCAACCACTGCTGCCGGATGGTGATGCTGGGCGACAGGATCAGGCACGGCGCCCCCAGCCGCCGGATCAGCTCAATCCCGAGCGTGGTTTTCCCCGAGCCGGGGGCCGCGACAATATGTACCTTTCTGTCATCCAGATAGGTCTGTGCCTTGGACAACACCCGCTGCTGATACGCTCTCCATGTTCCCCGGAATTGTAAAACGCCGTCATAGATGTTCTGCATAACGCGCTCCTCTGCCATTGATTTCACTGCCCATCCGACCACAAGCCTGCCGCCGTTCCCCTGCGGCAGGTTTTTTCTTCCGGGACCATTGTAACACGGTTTCCGCCCGGACACAATGCCTTCCGGTTGGAGAAGGCGCGTCAGGCGGCCGGCGGGCATTGCCGGGCATGTGGGACCGGGATTTTGTCTTGATTTATCCCGGTTTTTATGCTATATTTAATCCTAATTCGTGAGAAAAACCGCGGCATCGCCGCTTGCAGAAAGGGGGCGCTTTATGCCAGCCAACATGAAAGGGATCATTGCCGATACCTTTTCAAGAATGGTTCAACACGGAAACATCGACAAAATCACGGTCAAGGCTCTGATCGAGGAATGCCATATTTCGCGCCAGACCTTTTATTATCATTTTCAGGACATCATGGACGTGCTGGAATGGTCCGTCCAGCAGATGACGCAGCATTTGGTGGAAGAAAGCCTGAAAGCGGCGGATATGCGTTCGGCACTGCAGGTTTTCATCTCTTTCTCGGTGGAGCACTTTCCCATGCTCCAGAAGCTGATGGATTCGCAAAGGCGCGCCCAAATCGAGCAGATCATGATCGATGCGGTCAGCGCATATCTCGCTGGGATCGCCAAAAATCAGCCGCGGACAATCTCCGGCAATTACATGGATCTGGAGATTCTGCTCCGGTATAATGCCTGCGGTTTGGTCGGCGTGCTGCTGGCCTACGGCGGAAAGGCCAATCTCGACCAGGACCGGCTGACGCTTCAGCTGGAAAAAATCCTGTCCGGCGAGCTGGCCAGCTGGAACGAAGCTTAACTTTCATACGAAAACAGGCGCTGCATGGCTTGTCCCTGCAGCGCCTGTTTTTCCTTGTGAAGCGGTGCGCCCGCAAACGGGCTGAGCGCCGACGTGACCAGCCATCCGCCGCGATGGCGTGCGCGGCCCCGCTTTATTCCTGGTCTCCCAGGTAAAACCCGGTCCGGCGCGTCAGCTGCAAATAATGCTTATACAAAATTCCAAACCGGTGCAGATAACCGGGTTTCCAGGGTTTCGACTTCCCGCAGAAATGCAGGATCGCGGTGTTGCGGAGCACCCAGTCCATATCGCACACGCCGGCGCTGCGCAGAAAATAGGTTTTGTAGCAGCGAGCATCATAATTCCACAGGGAATCGTCCAGCTCCAGCGTCCTGTCCCCGTACAAAGCGTTGAGAATATCCTGATCGGGAAGCAGCAGCTCTTTGGTATGCTCGCGGGTATACGCAAAAATTTCCTCCGGGACAATCTCCCGCCGCCCGGCATCCACGTCGATCAAAAGCACGCCGGAATTGAAATATTTGCTTTCCGTCCCCAGCCGAATCTGGTTCAAGTTATTGACCAGCTCCGTTTTGCCCTTATGGGAGGCGGCGGCAAACAGGCGGCCCTGCAATGGCGTATTCCACAAGGGCTGCAAGGAATTGATGACCAGAATATCCGGGTCCAGATACAGCGCACGGTGGACCTCCGGCGGAAGGAACTGCGGCGCCAGCAGGCGGTAATACATCTCTTGCGGATACTGCTTCGTCACCGGGGCCTCCCGGAAAACGGCAGCGCTGATCTGCACGGGGCAGAGCGCCATGCCAAGCGTCTCGCACTGCCTTGTCAGCGTTTCCAGCGGCTCTGACGGGATCCCACTGTGCAGCAGATAGAGCGTGGCGGGCACATCCGGATCGTTGCGCCGCAGCGACGTCAGCAGCACCTGCAGCGGCGGCAGATAATTTTTGTCCAGCGTCACAAGAAGATTCATCGTGTCCATTCCCAATCCCTCAGCGGTGCGAGTTGAGCAGCGTAAGCGCAAACACGAGGCTGTCGATCCCCAGGAAGAGCAGATACATGCCGATCAGGTAACCCACGGAAATAAACGAAAGGACCGGATTGAAAATCATCAGCAGACCGAGCAGCAAACCGAGGATATTCACGACCAGCGTGAAATAATAATAACCGTTGCCGGCCGACAGGCGAATAAACGGCAGATGGGCAAGCCGGGCAATGCAATGGGCAATGAACCAGATCGGGAACAAAACCACCAGCACCCAAGTCCCGACAGAGAGGTTAAACAAAATCAAAATACCGGCGATGATGCTCAAAATCCCGCCCACCAACGAAAACACAGGGCCAAACCCGGTACGCTGTTCCAGCTTCACATAATAGACAATATCCAAAATGCCCGTCACAAGCGCAAAAACGCCATAAATGACGGTGACGCCGGTGACCGCGGTCGCGGGGTTGGCGAAGGTATAAATCCCCAGTAAAATCAGCAGGACGCCGAGAATCAATTCTCCCCATCCCAGAAGTTTTCTGTTTCTCATTGGAAAAGTCCCCTTTCAATCATAAATCAGATCTGTACGGCCAGCCTTATATGGCGCCGCCAGCTTTATCATATGGGAACCGGCCGGTGTTGACTACTGGCAATTTTTCGGATGTGTCCTTACAAACGCGGGAAAATGTGAAAAATCCTGACACTTGCGCGGATCTGTAAGGACACAATCGCAAAATTGGGAGTAGCGGCGGGGAAATTTTGTTGGTATAAAGAAAAGCAGAGAGGCAAAGTGCGTGGAAAGGAGTCAATCTTAGCCATGAAACTGAATCAGGAGCTGTTTGCCATCAAGCTCTATGAAATGGAGCAGGAATACGCCAAGCTGCAAAGCCGGCTGTATCGATGCGGTCGAGAAAACCACCAGAAAATACGCGAAGAGCTGGAAAAAACGAAGGACGAATACAAAGAGCAGGCCCTCGTCCTTAAGAAAAGCGCGCAAGGAAGCCGGTCGCAGACGGTGGCAGAGCTGGCCCAGGCCCAGCTGGATTACAGCCGCAGAATGGAGACTCTGCTCCAAAGCCGGCTGGGGAACCGCCGCCCAGCGTCCGAGAGCGGCCTGGCGGAAGAGCAGGCGGAAGCCGTCACGCTTTATGCCGAATATGCCATCGACCTGGCCACGCAAACCATGCGGTACGCGTTGATCGCTTGCCTGGCAGCCATGGATTTGCAGATGGATGTGGACGAACAGAAAGGAGAATAAATCCCTATGCAGGAAGTCAAAAAGCCTAAAAAACCATTGATTTATTATTATGTGATCGTCCTTCTGGTGCTGCTGCTTTTCAACTTTCTCGCCATGCCCTGGCTGATGCAGCGGCAGGTGCAGCAGGTGGATTACGGCACCTTCCTGGAGATGGCGGAAAAGCAGGAACTGGGCCAGGTCGAGGTGCAGCAGCAGGAGAACCAGATCGTTTTCACCAACAAAGACAACACCCAAATTTACAAAACCGGCATGATGCCGGATCCCGATCTGACCCAGCGCCTGGCGGATTCCGGCGCGACCTTTTCCGGGGAAATCATCGAACAGATGTCCCCGCTGCTGAGCTTTCTGCTGACCTGGGTGCTGCCGATCGCCATCTTCATCGGCATCGGCCAATATATGTCCAAAAAGCTGATGCAGCGCGCGGGCGGCGCGAATTCCATGGCCTTCGGCATGGGCAAAAGCAACGCCAAGGTCTATGTGAAATCCTCGGAAGGCATCAAATTCTCCGACGTGGCCGGCGAGGATGAGGCCAAGGAAAATCTGGCGGAAATTGTGGATTATCTGCACAATCCAGGCAAATACAAGGAGGTCGGCGCCTCCATGCCCAAAGGGATCCTGCTGGTAGGGCCTCCGGGCACCGGCAAAACCATGTTGGCCAAGGCGGTAGCGGGCGAAGCCAACGTTCCTTTCTTCTCCATGTCCGGGTCGGAATTTGTGGAAATGTTTGTGGGCATGGGCGCGGCTAAAGTCCGCGACCTGTTCAAGCAGGCCAAGGAAAAAGCGCCCTGCATCGTCTTCATCGATGAGATCGACGCCATCGGCAAAAAGCGGGAGGGACAGCTCGGCGGCAATGATGAACGCGAGCAGACGCTCAACCAGCTGCTGACCGAAATGGACGGCTTCGAGGAGAACAGCGGCGTCATCCTGCTGGCCGCCACCAACCGTCCGGAATCCCTCGACCCCGCCCTGACGCGGCCGGGAAGATTTGACTGCCGGGTTCCGGTGGAGCTGCCCGACCTGAAGGGGCGCGAAGAGATCCTGAAAGTGCACGCCAGGAAAATCAAAGTATCCCCCGAGGTGGACTTCAGCAAGATCGCCCGCATGGCGTCCGGCGCTTCGGGCGCGGAGCTGGCCAACATCATCAACGAAGCGGCCCTGCGCGCCGTGCGCGGCGGGCGAAAGGCCGTCACGCAGGCGGATCTGGAGGAAAGCATCGAGGTGGTCATCGCCGGTTACCAGAAAAAGAACGCGATCCTGACCGATCAGGAGAAAAAGATCGTGGCGTACCATGAAATCGGGCACGCCCTCGTGGCCGCCCTGCAGAGCCATTCCGCCCCGGTGCAGAAAATCACCATCGTCCCCCGCACTTCCGGCGCGCTGGGTTATACCATGCAGGTGGAGGAGGGCGAGCATTACCTGATGAGCAAGGAGGAAATTGAAAACAAAGTCGCCACCCTCACCGGCGGCCGTGCGGCGGAGGAAGTGGTATTCGGTTCCGTCACCACCGGCGCCTCCAACGACATTGAGCAGGCGACCAAACTCTCCCGCGCCATGATCACCCGGTACGGCATGAGCGAAGAGTTCGATATGGTCGCGATGGAAACGGTCTCGAATCAATATCTCGGCGGCGACGCTTCCCTGGCCTGTTCGGCGCAGACGCAAGCCCTGATCGACAAGCAGGTGGTGGCGCTGGTCAAAAGGGAGCACGAAAAAGCGCGCAAACTCCTGACCGACCACCGGCAAAAGCTCGACGAGCTGGCAAAATATCTGTATGAAAAAGAAACCATCACTGGCGAAGAATTCATGTCTATTCTAAATGCATAAAATTTTGAAGGAAAAGGGGCGAGCAGCATGAAAACCGCGGTTGTGGACGTGGGCGGCGGGCTCCGGGGCATTTATGCCACCGGTGTCCTGGACCGCTGCCTGGAGGAAGGCATCCGGTTCGACGCCGGCGTCGGCGTCTCTGCCGGCAGCGCCAACATCGCTTCCTATCTGGCAGGGCAAAAGGGGCGTAATTATCAATTTTACACCGAATATTCCGGCCGCAGGGAATACATGAGCCTGCGCAATTTCCTGTTTCGAAAAAGTTATATCGACATGGATTATGTTTACGGCGTGCTCAGCAACAGCGACGGCGAGAACCCCCTCGATTACGCGGCGATGGCGGCCAACCCGGCGCAATTCATTATTGTGGCTGCTAATGCCGAAACGGGAAAAGTCCAATATTTCGATAAAAATGATATGTCCCAAAATAACTACGATGTGATAAAGGCATCCTGCTCTATCCCCCTGGTCTGCCAACCTTACCGCATTGACGGCGTCCCCTACTACGACGGCGCCCTGGCTGATCCGGTACCCATCGAAAAGGCGTTCTCTCTTGGCTGCGACACAGTTGTTCTGCTTCTCACCCGGCCGCGGGATTTTCGCCGCACGCCGGAAAAAGACCGAAAACTGGCGGCGGGGATCCGCAAAAAATATCCCCTGGCCGCCGCACAGTTCGAGCAGCGCGCTGCGCGATACAACGACGGAATCGATCTGGCCGAAAATTATGAAAAGCAAGGCCGGCTTTTGATCGTCGCGCCGGACGACATCTGCGGCATGGATACCCTGACCCGTAACCGCGAGGCCATGAAGCGGCTTTACCAAAAGGGATACGCAGACGGAGAAAAGATCGTCCGTTTTCTGGGGCAACGGTGAGAAAGGATTGTCGAAAGAGAATTCCTTCTCAGGCCAATGCGCAACTCGTGACGAAAATTCAGCACGGCGGAAAAAGTCTTCAAAGCTCTTGACAACCCGCGCAGTTGCCTGTATAATAAATCACGTTGTTTCAATAGGGGTATAGCTCAGTTGGTAGAGCAGCGGTCTCCAAAACCGCGTGCCGAGGGTTCAAGTCCTTCTGCCCCTGCCAGTGAAAAGCGGCTCAACCATGCGGGTTTGAGCCG
>CAJFTT010000012.1 GCA_904420005.1 Candidatus Tabaqchalia intestinavium
CTTCCGTTGTGGACGCATCCATTGCTGGCTGACTTCATTCACTCCAGAGTCTGCAAACTAATTTGCGAAAATTTCTTGACACTACCTGACCATGCAGCACAGCCCGGGCGCTCCCCACCCTCATCTTCCTTGCCGGGCAGAATCGGCAAGGGCGGGCCGGACGCCCGTGGCGGTTCCAAGATCGTCCGGAACCCTTCCTCGCCGACGCCCAGCGTCACATACCCTTTGTATCGCAGGCCGCCGTTTGCGTATTGCCCCAGCACGATACTGCTCATGCCGCTGCCATTCGGGATATACCCGCAGACCACATAATCCTCTTCCTGCAACGCTTTGCACTTGATCCAGTCCTTCGTCCGTTTGTCGAAATAATAGCGGCTGTCCTTCCGTTTGGCGACGATCCCCTCCAGCTTCTGCGCTTCGGCCAGTTGGAAAAAGGCAACGCCGCTGCGCTCGATAATTCTCAGCAATTATCCGTCAAACTTATAGGCCAGTTGCCGGCAGAAGAATAGCTTCGTCTGCCGTAGTATTCGACATCACCAATCAGTTTGGAAAGACTCAATTAAACCGTTTAAGAGTGCTGATACACCATGATACTGTAAGAGGTCAATATTATATGGAGATTTAGGCGGAGGAGTTTATGAGAAGATCTATAATGTCTTTTTTTATTAATTCATAATCAAAGTTTTCTTTCAACCTCCTTTTGATTACGCCCAAAGATTTAAAAATATTTTCTACAATCATCTGTTTTTTTAATGCTATATCAGCGTTATAAAAATTGTCATAATCAGAAACAAGCGATATACTTGCCATTCTATAAGTTAGGCTAATTTTTCTTATTTCTTTCCACAGCCCACTATTTAAAATTTGTATAGGCGCAATAATGGGCGTGATACCAATTGTATCAAGGCTATCCGTATATAAGGTTATATCAATTTTATTGGATATCAATGTACACATTTGGTAGATATCATCAAGCACTCCATGTTTTTGTGTATAATAAGCCGGAGAGTTAATAAATAGATTCATTAGATTCACCAACCTCTCTTGTTTAATGGCGGAAAAATTCCATATCGACTTCTGTAATACATGTTCATATCATATTGCCAATAGTGAATATCCACTTTACTACCACTTTCTAAAATTTTTACTAAACAAAAACACAGCTACTTTCGGCGGTAAAACGGATCCTTTTCTAAATATTCTAAGCTCAAATCATCCACGTAATATGCAATCTGATTCTGATCACACCATTCCATCGCTGCTTTCAGCAGGCATTGTTCTTCATAATCCTCCCATGCATTATCTACATTCGTCCCATGCAACAGTCGAATGAATTCCTCTCTAAGCTGTTCATCCGGAATTTTCGAAAAATATGTTTCCAGTTCTTCGTCTCCCCATTGATGCAAAAAATCTCTACGCGCTTTTGCATAATCCAAACAGAACCCTTGTACATATCCATGTTCCTTTAGCTTTTGTTGGAATTCTTCTGGTTTCCAGTTTGGATACATTTGAATTAAACTATGTACGTTGTATTCCATATGCGTTTTCTTACGATACCATGTCCTGGAAGAATTAAAATATTTTGCTATTTCTTGCGGAACTGGTATCGCAGTTTCTAACCCTAAATAATGAATTGAAAACAATCGGACCTTTTCAATCCCATTCTCCATACGTGTCTCCACCATACATCCGCAGTCAAAATCATACTCCTTCATAATAATATTTGCACCACCTATCTTTTTTCTTCGATAAAAAGGGATGGACGCGTTGAGGCCGGAGTGCTTGGGAACATTTTCATTTTTTATATGTATCTTCTGTCGATAAACTGCAACTATATCAAAAAATCAAATAACGGAAATGCTCTTGTTTGATATATTATATTTTTTTATCAGATAAATCATTGTAACATATATCATACCAATACAAAACATCATCATAGAGCCGACTAAAGCAAAGATTCCGGAAAAGAAAATGCTTTGTATATGCAGGGGGGCTACATCAATAATATGTTTAGTTATAAAATACCCCAATACACCTGGTGTTGCTAAAAATATGGAAAAGCCTGCCGCCGCTTTAGGTTTATGAGAGCGATTTCTTCTTATACACCAATTCATATATAAGAATCCTGCTACTACGCATATTATTTCTATAGCAAAAATAATAATTAGCAATACAATATAAAAAGTGCCTAAAATTTTTTGTATGCTATATAAGGAGATATTAATTGTGAATACTATATCCGCGGTAAATATTGTATTTACGCATATAGCATCATATAACTTAAATTTATTGCATTTTATTCGTTTTATTATTGCATGCATATATACATATTCGGCTATAAAAATCGCCAATAATATGCAGACAAAAAACCAAGATTTTATTGTTAGAGTAAAGCTTATCTTGACAATAGTCAAAAATATTATAAGTGATTTTACGTTTCTAAAATGCTTTATTGTTAAAGCATTTGTGTATTTATCGATAAAGGAAACAATTATATTTTGATTCATAATTCGCCGCCTTCTATTTAGCTAAACAAACTGCTTAAAAAGCCGCCGACTTTATCAGCTACCCAGCCAACTCCATCTTTGACCCAATCGACTACTGGGGTATATTCTACTACTGCGCCGATAACAATACCTGAAATAAATCCAACCGCAGTGCCTACTCCTGGAATGGGAATAGCTGACCCAACCGCCGCTCCTATAGAACCGGATGCTAAAACGGTACCAGTTGCTACACCAACATCTACTATAGAATCTTATATTTTTCGGCTCATAATTATATTATTTTATGAATAATTTGCATTAAAATTATTATGCATTTTAACTGATGTGTCAAACGCTAAAAAAGCCAGTCCAATAACACCTGCAGTCTTACTAATAGTTTTAGCGCCAGAACTTACAGTTGATAGCGTCCTGCTGCCGTTATACAGCCCAATCACGTCGCCCTGCAGGTTCCGCTGGTAAGAATTCCTGCGTGCCGTAGCCGCTGACCGTCAGCTGGAACCCGATGGCGTTTCCGCCCTCATCACACCGGAACACCAGCGTATACGGCAGGCTGTCTACCTTCCCGCATTCGGGCTGCCGGCATTGGAGCAAGCACGCTCACCTCGCTCGCCTCGGACCGCGAGAATATCCTTTTCTTGATTTCAGTATATCATAATGAAAAATAATTTCAATCCGGATTTTAGTGAACAAAAAGGGGATGGACGTGTTCCATCTTTTTTTATACACAGGTTGCACAGGCACAGCTGCAGGAACATCAGCGTGCCTTCACGCAGGCGCTGCTGCCGCGGCTGCGCGCGGTATGGTGCTGCGGGGAGGTTCTCTCGCCAACCTCGGCGGCACAGTGGATGGACCGTTTTCCCTCGGCGCAGCTGATCAACGCTTACGGTCCGACGGAGGCCACCTGCGCCGTCACTGCCGTCGCCGTCACACGGCAGATGCTGGGGTGCGGCACGTTGCCCATCGGCGAGGTCGCCCACAGCGCGGTAAGCGTCACGATCCGCGACGCCCGGGGCGCATCGCTGCCGGACGGTGCGACGGGCGAGATCACGCTGGAGGGCGCCAGCGTCTTTTCCGGCTATCAGGGCGCGCCGCCCCAGCGCGGCCCCTACGCCACGGGCGACCACGGATTCGTTCGCGATGGGCTGCTCTATTTCTGCGGGCGGCGGGACAGTCAGATCAAATGGAAGGGATACCGCATCGATCTGGCGGAGGTGGAAACCGCGCTCGCCAGGCTGCCGGGCCTGCGGCAGGCAGCGGTGCTTCCCGTGCGCGCACCCGACGGCGCCGTGCTGCGTCTGACCGCTTACGGCGACTGGGGCGACGGCCCGCCGCCGGCCGACTGGCGGCGGCAGCTGGGAGAAATTCTGCCGGATTACATGCTCCCGTCGCGGTTGCTGCCGTTCAAGTAGCTGCCGGTGTCGGATCACTGGAAACGGAGGCGCGTGGAAGATGAAGTTGACGGATGAGCAGATCCTTGGCTGGATCGCGGAGGTGTGCGGCGGCGAGGACGCGCTGGATCCCAGCGTGGACCTGCTGGATAGCGGCCTGCTGGACTCGCTGGCGTTTATCACCCTGCTCGACCGACTGGAAGACGCCGGCGTTTGCCTGCAGCCCACCCGCGTGGACAAAAGCGCATTCCGCTCGGCGCGCTCCATCGTGCGCCTCGTGCGGGAGACGCAGGAAAGGACGAACGGCAGGCAATGCTGAAGCGCATGGACGACGCCGAAAGCGCGCTCGCGGCCGCCGCGGCGCAAAACCATGGTTTGACATAAGCCGGCAGCGCGGAAACCGCGCCTTTGTGCGCCTAGAATTTTCTAGTTACAAAGCGCTGGCTGTTTCGCGGAGCGTGCCCCACCTCCGCGTGTGCTCTTATTCCGGAATGTCCGCTGATGCGCGCCGTTTTGACAATCCCACGCCTGCGCGCGTGGTCTCACCTCTTCCGGCCCCGCATTGTCTGCCACCCAAGAGGCCTCACCCCTGCGCGCGTGGTCACCGATCCGAGGCGCGTCGTGATTCTGCGCCACAGCATTCTGCCAAATGGCGCATATCTGCCGCCAGCGTCGGCAGTGCATCCTGGCGGCGCAGCCATAGTTTTTCATGACGCCACTGACGATGGGCAGGCCCAATCCGTAGTTGCCGTTTTCACGCGAGCGTGCTTTGCCCGCAGTCTGCCCACCCGCGACGCCGAAAGCGCGCTCGCGGCCACCGCGGCGCTGCGATCCTCCCATGACAAACGCGGCGTCATGTCCGCGATTGATTGCCGGATTTTCAGATAGAGCGCTGCATTCAAAAGAGGCGAGGACGGAACAATTCAGTTCCGTCCTCGCCTCTCTGCAAATCTGCACGGCGTCTGTCGCCGCGCAGCTATTTCGCCCCCTCGCCGAGATCGACGGCGAGATCCGCGTCCGGCATGGCCTCGCGCTCATGGCCCACGAGCAGCAGCAGCCCGCCCGCCGTTTTCTCCTCCACGAGCGCGAGCATCTGCTCCCGCAGGGCGCGGTCCATCCCCTTGAACGGCTCGTCGAGGATATAGACCTCGGCCGGCGCGGCCAATGCCCGCAGCAGCGCGACGCGCCGGCGCATGCCGCCGGAGAGCTCGGCGGGCTTTTTCTCCGCGGCGTCGGAGAGCCCCGCGCGAGCCAGCAGCGCCGCCGGAGACTGCGGGTCTCCCGCCACCAGAGCGATATTGCGCAGCGCCGTCAGATGCGCAAACAGTCGATCCTCCTGAAACTGCACGGAAAAACGCAGCCCCTCGCGGCCCAGGATCTGCCCGCTGTCCGGCTTCTCCAACCCCAGCAGCAGGCGCGTGAGCGTCGTCTTGCCGCAGCCGGAGGGGCCATAGAGCAGCACCCGGCCGCGCGCCGGCAGCGTCAGGCTGAAGTCGCGCAGCACAGGGACGCCATCGTAACTCTTGCAAACCGATTCAAGCCGCAATCCGCTTCCCCCGCTTTCCGTGCAGCAGCCGCTTGACCGCCCATTCCAATACCATGCTCAGCGCGATGACCACCAGCGTCCAGGCGAACAAATCCGGCGTCTCGATGGTGATTTTGGCCCGATAGATGGCGTCCCCAATGGACATATCCGGCCTGCAGAGCACTTCCGCCGCGACCCCAGCCTTCCAGGCGAGCCCGAGCGAGGTCGTGACAGCCGCCGCAAAATACGGCCGGATAGCGGGCAGGTACAAATGCCGCAATTTCTGCTTCCAGTCGAAGCGGAACACCTCGCACACTTCCCGCAATTCCTGCGGCACCGCCGCGATGCCCTGCACCATGTTGCCCCAGACGATGGGGATCACCATAAGCATGGCGATGAACACCGGGATCGTGCCGGTCGTCATCCACACCCACGCAAGGATGATGAACGACGCGACAGGCGTGGCGCGCACCACCGCCAGCAAGGGGGAGAAAAGCGCGCGCAGCACGCCGCAGAGCGAAGTCAGCACCGCCAGCACCGCGCCGAGCAGCACGCCCAGCAGATACCCCAGCATGATGCGCAGCACACTGCCAGCCACCGTCTGCCAGAATTCCGCCGTGGGCACCAGCGATATCAGCGACCTGGCCACCGCCACCGGCGACGCGACGATCAGCTCCTTATTGATGGAGACGGCGGCCCACTGCCAGACGAGCAGCCAAAACGCCAGCACGCCGGCAGCCACCGCCGCCTTTTTCCAGAACTTAGCCATCGATTCTTGCGGCCGTATAGAAGTCCTCTTCCGGCAGGCTTCCGCCGATCGAGGTCGGGTCGGCGCTCATCAGCACATCATAATAAGGCTTGATGACCGCTTCCATCTCCTCGCCCTGCAGGAACACGATGTTGCAGTTGGGCAGCGCTTTTTCCGCCAGATCGGCAGATGCCATGATCTCGTATTTCTCCACCAGCGCGGCCGCTTCCGAAACATTGTTGTTGACGTATTCCACGCTCTGGGCATATTCCTCCATGAAGCTCCGATAGGCTTCCGGCTGCTCGGTGACAAACTTTTTCGAGACGATGATGCCGCCCATGGCCAGTTTCGTGTCAGGATTGAGCTTATTCCATTCTTCCGTCATGTCGATGGCGCGCTGGAAATCCGGATTCTTTTCCAGCACGGTCGTGACGTTGGGTTCGGGCAGCATGGCGATGTCCACTTCCCCCTGCGCGCACAGCGTCGCGAGTTCAGCATGTTCGCCCTTATACTCGATCTGGACGTCCTCGCCAGGGGTCAGGCCATTCTGCTCGAGGATATAGTTGAGGACATATTCCGGCGTCGAGCCCTCGCCCGTGGCGTAAATGGTCTTGCCCCGAAGGTCGGCGATGCTGCCGATCTCGCCCGTGCGGTCAAGGATATACAGCACGCCCAGCGTATTGACCGCCGCGAGGGAAACTTCCCCGCTCGTCTTGTGATACAGCGTGGCGGCCACATTGGTCGGCACAGCGGCGATGTCCACTTCCCCATTGGCGACCTTCGCGACAATCTGGGTCGGGTCGCTGCTGACGGTGAACGTATACTGATTGGCAGCCGCACCGGTCGCGTTCTGCTCCATCAGCCAGGTCATGCCCATGCCCGTCGGGCCGGCCAGCGTGGCGACGCGCACCTGCGCCTTTTCGCCAGTCTGCGCCTGGGAAGACGTGCCGGCGTCGGGCACCGCAGAGGAGGTCGTCGTATCCCCGCCGCCTGTGCAGCCCGCAAGCAGCAGCGCGGCCGCCGCGGTCAGCGCGGCGATTCTTGTTTTCCACATGTGTTTCATTTGGTTTTCTTCCTTTCTTTTTCCGGCATGCGCCGGGGGATAACTTCATTGCAGGCAGCAGGCCAGGACCGGCCACCTCGGCGCCGGCCGCGCTGCCGGTTGTGGACGCGCCAGGCGCATTCTATGGTTCCTCTCCTGCTCCGCCGTTATGCACGGGGGGCAGGGGACGGGATCGATCTTTCGCGCCGCCCGGCCGGCAGGCGCAGGAATCCCCGCACCCCGGCGGGAAACACTGGCCGTCGCCTCCGCACGGTCACCGCCTCAAAAGGGGATCCGCGGCCGGCAGGCCATGCCCTTCAGCCCGCCGCAGCCGTTCATAACAGCAGCAGCGTCTTGCCTTCCCGGCGCAGCACGCCTTCCTGCTCCAGCCTCTCCACCGCGCGGTAGAGCGACGCCCGGCCAATGCCGAGCAGCAGCGCCAGCTGGGTGAAACTCGCGACCTCCACGCGTCCGGACTGCCCGTTTTGCAGCAGATACGCCATGAGTTTCCCCTCAGCGCCCGGCGCGGTCACCGCCTCCAGCTTGCGGTTGAGGAAACAGATGCGCCGCGCGACAAAGCCCAGATAATTCTCCAGCGCGCGCGGGCTCTCCCGAAACAAAGCGAGCACGTCCGCCTCCCCGAGGAAAAACACCGTCGTCGCGCCGCGCGCAACCAGCTGGGTGACAAATCCCTCCCGCGGGTTATACAGCGTGGAAGCCCCGTACATCCCGCCTTCGCCGATGACGTTGAGCAGCACCCGCCGGTTGCTCCCGGGGGCATACACCTCGACTGCGCCGCGCACCACAAGGCCGAGGCCGCGGGCGAAATCCTTGCCGCTGCTGATTTCCTCGCCGGAGGCGTATTTATGGCAATGCCCCTGCTCCCTTTCCGCCAGCGCGTCGAGCAGCGCAGGCTCCACGCCGGCCAGCAGCGCGAAGCGCGAGAGCTTTTTCCGGCATTCCCGGCACTTCGTCTGCATCGCGCAATGTCACCTCGTTTTTTGTATCATTTGATACAATTTTATCACTATTTTCTCGCTTGTCAAGGCTTTTCTTCTGCCTGGCAGAACAAATACGGCACAAAAATACGGAGCGCCGGCATCCTATCCGGCGCTCCGTATGCAGATCGGACCAATCCAGCCAGAAACGCTCACTCCGCGTCGTCGATCGCGTCGCAGCAGTCGCAGGGCATCTCGTCCACCTCATCCATGCCGTCCCCTTCGGGCGAGCAGGGAATATACGACTTCTTCTCCTTGCAGCAGCCCATGGCTTTCTTCTGCAGGAAATACACCACGCCCGCGATTGCGGCGACAGCGGTGAGGATCCCCAGCGCAATCGTGACCACTTTGGCGAATGTTTTCATGATTTTTTCCCCTTTCAACTTCCAGTACAGCCAAAGAAAAAGACGAATCATATTGCTGTTATTATACTCCCCTCATCCAAGGTTGTCAACTTCCCTTTTTGCCCATGGCGTCCAGCGGGTCAACCTGCTTGCCATCCTTGCACATCTCAAAATGCAGGTGGGACTTGTCGAGGCACTCCAGATACGCCGTATCGCCCACGCCGCCGATGACCTGGGAAGTTTTGACCGTCTCCCCTTCCTTGACGATGACGCCCTTTTGCAAGTTGCAGTATTTCGCGGTCAGGCCGCCCCCCATTTCGACGGTCACGGTGTAACCCCACTGATCGTCATAGCTGACATCCGTCACCTTTCCGTCCGCCACCGCCACGACGTTGGTGCCCACCGCGGCCTCGATGTCGATGCCGTTGTGCACACGCCAATCCTTCATGGTGTTGTTGAACACCAGTTCATCGTCGCTGTGCTGCTGATAAACGGTGCCATTGACCGGCATGACGAAATACGTCGGGTACGTCGACTGTGCTTTGGAGCTGGTGTTGGAAGAAGAGGAAGTGTTCTTCGAAGGGGTATCGGAAGATACTGGCGGCTTTTCGCTGGAGATGACGCTGCTGGTGTCGACGGGAATGCCGCTGACATTGACGTCCACCGGGCTGGACTGCGAGGAGGTTCCCTGCGGGCTCTGCGGTTGGGGCGTGAGGATGTCCAGGCTGCTGCTGATGGCCAGGTAGGCAGCGGTCCCCAGGCCGCAGAGGCTGAGCGCAATGGCGATATAAAAACCGTTTTTCGTAAAAAAGCGCTTAACGCTGGAACCTTTGAAATGATATTTTCTCATACGGTCGGTCGTTCCTTTCTCTGCTGATTTATCGATAGTTTGCGCCGGCCCCGGGAATTTTATACAGCCGCGCTGCAAGAGAAACCAAAAATCCCACTGCGCGCACAAAACACAGCCGCTCGGCCCTAATCTCGGCACATCGGCGAAAAATCCGGCGGCGCGCAAAACGCAAGGCCGAAAAATTTGCCGCCGGATTTTTCGCCATGTCTTCATGGTTCTCCGTCCAAAAAATCGCCTCGATTTTCGCTCGTTTTTGGATAAAATTATTGGTTCTGAGAATTTTTATTTCATTTTTCCAGAAAATCTCTTGCCTTCAGGAAACAACGATGTTACAATTAATTTAAAGTCTCCCGTCTGCGCGACTCGCAACGCGGGAGGCGATAATAAAAACACAGAGGAGGAACAACACAAGATGGTCTGGTCAAAAACAACCCGCGCGCTGACGGCGGCCTTGTGCGGCGTCGTCTTCCTGCTCTCGCTCATCGCGGCCATGTTCCCCTGGAGCGCTCGCGTCCAGGCAGAACCGGTCCTCATCACACAGATCAATTTCGACGACGGCAGCACGCAGGGCGTATACCCCACTGGCGGCTCCTCGTCGGAGCTGCGCGACGATATCGCGCACTCCGCGCCCTACAGCATGCGGATCTTCAACCGCACGGAAACCTGGATGGCG
Organism: Candidatus Tabaqchalia intestinavium; assembly: GCA_904420005.1. Lineage (GTDB taxonomy): Bacteria > Bacillota > Clostridia > Oscillospirales > CAJFTT01 > Tabaqchalia > Tabaqchalia intestinavium. The sequence goes on from CAJFTT010000012.1 coordinate 10,076, forward strand.
GCGGAATGGGACATGGGCGCCCGCCTGCGCCGCGGCTGCACCTTCCGCTTCTCGGCCTGGGTCTATCATGAGGAAGCGGCGGCCGTCACCTTCCAGTATTCGCTGAAGATCAACGACGGCGACAGCTACGAATACTGCGCGCAGCAGACGGTCGAGCCGCGCACCTGGACGCAGATCTCCGGGGAATACACCATCTCGCGCGAGCAGACCAATGTGGAGCCTTACGTCGAAATGATCGACTCGCTTGGCGCGTTCTTCATCGACGACATCTCCATCGAGATGACCAACGGCGAGCTGCCGGATTCCTCTATTGAAGCGGATCTGCCCGCGCTCAAAGACGCGCCGGGCTTCGACGGCATGCAGATCGGCGCCAGCGTCGGCGCGACGGTCATGAGCGACGTCAGCGGCAATCAGCTCGCGCTGCTCAAGAAGCACTTCAACGCCCTGTCCATGGAGAATCAGCTCAAAGCGCAGTACGTGCTCGATTACGCGACGTCCGTCTCTGATCTGGCGCGGTATAATGAAGCGGCCGCCATCAATTTCGACGCGGCGAAGCCTTTCTTTGAATTCGCCAAGGAGAACGGCATGAAGATGTCGGCCCAGGCGCTGGTATGGTTCAGTATGACGCCCGACTGGTTCTTCTATGAAGACTATGACACCACGAAGGCGCGGGCCAGCAAAGAGCTGATGCTCAAGCGCATGGAGAACTATATCCATGATGTCATCGACTGGTGCGAGACGAATTATCCCGGCATGATCGAGTCCTGGGTGGTCGTCAACGAAGCCATCGACGGCGATGTGACCCCCAAGGTGCGCGACGATCTGTGGAAGCAGACGATGGGCGAAGAATATATCGCCCGCGCATTTGAATATGCGTATGCTGCGCGCGAAGAAAACAACGCTGACTTCCAGCTGCTGTATAACGACTACAACATCGAATACTACCGGGAAAAGATGGAATACGTCCTCGCCTATCTCGAGGACAATGACTGCATCGAAAACGGCTGGGTCGACGGCATCGGCTTCCAGATGCATGATAAAATGGATTGGCCGGGCGTTTCCTATATCAAGGAGAACATGGAGCGCGTGAAAGCCAAGGGGCTGTCCATCTGGGTCACGGAGCTGGACATCGCGCTCAGCGACACCCAGATCACGCAGAATTACGGCGGCTCGCAGTATATGGCCTTCCGCGCGCAGAAGCTGCGCTATCAGGAGATCGTCGAGACGCTGCTTGCCGTCAAGGCAGAGGGCGGCGACGTGCGCGGCTTGTCCTTCTGGGGCTTGACCGACGCCTACACGTGGCTGATCGGTCAATATCCCAACGACGGGCAGCAGTATCCGATGCTGTTCGATCAGTATAACAAAGCCAAACCTGCGTACTACGGCATCATGGAAGCGGCCGGCGCGAGCGTGATGGAGAATCTCGCGCTGGATCGCACCTATTCGGCTTCCGGCTCGCAGAGCGGCGGCGGAAACGATGCGAAAACACCGGAAAGGGCTTTTGACGGCGATCGTACCGGTACGCGTTGGGCTTCGCAGACGGAGGCGGAAGACGCTTCTGCCACGGCGCCCTATTGGCTGCAGATCGATTTCGGCGAGCCTGTGGAGTTCAACACCGTGCGGCTGTACTGGGAAGTCTGCTTCGGCAAGGACTTCTATATCCAGGTGACCAACACCCCGGAGGATGAATCGAGCTGGACAAACGTCACCGAGCAGCTGGACGGCCTCCGCGGCGTGCAGGAGATCCTCATTCCCGGCGGCGTGACGGCGCAGTATGTGCGCATGTACGCCATGGATAAAGACACCGAGTGGGGCTGCTCGCTGTACGAATTCGAGGTCTATAACGACACGACGATGCCAGAAGATCCCTACGCCCCGCCCGCGGACGACTATTGGGACGGGAACGGCGGCGAAGAGGAAACTTCTTCGGAAACTTCTTCCGAGGACGCGTCCTCCGAGCAGGTCGCTTCTGAGACGACCTCCTCTGACGATACCGCCTCCACGCAGCCGGGCACCTCTTCGGACGGCACGGCGAGCAACGTGGAGTCGCAGGAGCCGGTTCCCGGCACGGGTGTCGGCAGTGTCATGCCGGTCGTGCTGATCGTCATCGCCTGCGTTTCGCTGGGCGCGATGATCGTCACGCTGCGCCGCACCGTGGAATAATCTCGCTCCTGCCATGCGCTGTATCTTTGATTCCGGACACGGTGCATAGAAGGGCAAAGGCCCTGCCGCCTAGCTGAGGCGGCAGGGCCTTTTTTCTGCGCATCTCCCATCCTCTGCGCGCGGCCGCCTTGACAACCGCTACATCCCTGCGTTAGAATAAACCCATTGATCGGATGGCAGACACCGGGCAACAGACAGAAGGAGGCAGGGCATGAAACAGTTTTTGCGGCGGCACAGGAAGCTGCTCATCGCGCTGGGCATCATGGTGGCCCTGCTGCTGTTCTGGTGGTTTGAGACCTTCACCCTTGCTGTCACACGGGTCGAGCTGTCCAGCGCGAAAGTGCGCGACGAGATCAAGATCGTACAGCTGACCGATCTGCACGGCGCGAGCTTCGGCTGGGACAACAGCGGCCTGCTGCGCGCGGTGGAGCGGGAAGCGCCGGATCTCGTGGCCGTGACAGGCGACATGCACACCAATCACGACGACAAAGGGCAGGAGACGGCGCGCTCGCTGCTGGCGCGGCTGGCGGAGAAATTCCCCGTCTACTTTGTGCCGGGCGAGCACGATCACTCCGAGCAGTTCCTCTCCTCTCTGGAGGACGCGGGCGTGCACGTGCTGCGCGACCGGCATGAGGAGATCACCATCGGGGAAACGCGGATCGGCCTTTATGGCATTGATAATGTGTATTATAACAGCAAATTCACGCTGGAACAGGTGTTTGACCCGCTGGACGAGAGTTGTTATAATATCCTGCTCGCGCATATCGCCAATTTTCCGCTGTTTCAAGCCTTCGGCATGGACCTCTCCCTCTGCGGCGACACGCACGGCGGCATGGTGCGGCTGCCGTTTCTCGGGGCGATCCAGCACAACGGCGCCTGGTTCCCCCAATTGACGCAAACCGAGCCGTATTATGACAAAGGGCTTTTCCCCTCAGGCGACCAGTTCCTGTTCGTTTCCTCCGGGTTGGGCAATTATCCCTTCCCGCTGCGCCTGTTCAACCGTCCGGAAATCGCCGTGCTGACCATCCGCCCCGCCTGAAAGCGCAGGCCGGCCGCTGGAAAGCGCACACGCCTCGGCTGCAATTTATCACCCAAAAAATAACCCGCGCATGGGAGACGCGCTTCATAAAGAAGCCGTCTCCTGTTTTTTCGGACGGTTTTGTTTCTTTCGCAGCTCGCCGAGCGGCGCGCCCGCGCCCATGTTTGCACCCCTGCTTTGTGCGGCGCTCATCCGCGCGCGGCTTCCTGCCAGGTGTGAAGAACGCCTTTGCGTCGCGTCCTGCACTTCAATGGGCTAGAAGCGGGACGGGTTTTTCGCAGCGGCCCCATGCATCGCAGCGGTTTGCTCTTTCACAGGCTCAACGAGCTGACCCAACGCCGGGTTCCCTGCTCGTTTTCACGGAATCTCCCCTCTTGGCCAGCCGAAAGGAAAATGCGCGGCCGGCCAACAGCGCCTCTGTGGCGGTTCCTGCCGCCGGCCGGCGCGGCATTCTTCCGCCGCGGATCGCCGTATTGCCGCAGACAAAAAGAGCCCGCGCAATGGCAGAGGAGCATAAAGAAGTATTGCGAAAATACTAACCTATGCCAAGTGAACGGGAAATATGAAACCTCTATGTGAATGGA
>CAJFTT010000013.1 GCA_904420005.1 Candidatus Tabaqchalia intestinavium
CCGCCGGACGATTGTCCGGCGGCACGGCGCAAATAACGGATGAACGGAGTCAGAGAGCAAAGCGTCAGCGGAGTAACCGCACAAATCCGCATAAAATCTAGGTTTGTAAGGATCAAAGAACCATGCGGAACCATGGATTTTCCGCAGCGTTGGACACGCACTGGACACGCACAAGCTAGTCAATACTGCAGCTTTGACACGCTTGCGCGCATGTCATCGACGTCCACGGTATCATACATTTGTGTGGTGGATACGGACTTGTGCCCCAGGATTTCGCGGATCTCATCGCGCTCTGCGCGGGGAGAAGATTACACTGCTTCGCCCAGCGCCGCCGTCTGATCGACGTACGAATCCAGGCCGCTCGGCGGCGTGATGACCACATCCTCGTTGAGAGCGTTGATGGCAACGCTGACGTCCGCCTTGCAATGGGAGGTGATCGATTCCCCTTCTGTGACCTCCTGCGTCATGGAGAAGGCCATGGAGATGTTTTCCGCGACCAGCATGCCGTCCGCGTCGAGCGTATAGGAGCAGGTGAGCTCGGTAAAGGTAAAGTCGGTACCGGCCGTGCCGGTCTCACCGGTCAGTTGTTGCAGCACATCGGTGAACTGCGCGAGCAGCGCAGCGTCCTCAGCGGAAGTGAGCGTATAGGTGACGACGGTGTTGCCATCCTCCTGCGTGACGGTCGCGTTTTCGAGGAAATCTTTTCCAAAGAACTGTGCAAATTCCAGCTGCGAGGACGAAGCAGAATCCGCCGAGTCGCTGAAGCTGGAGAATGCCTCCTCTATCGGCATTTCCTGCTTGATGCGGGTGCCGTTGGAGTCGACGTAGGCTGTGCCGTCGGTGTAGTAGACGGAGGTCGCCAGCGCCTGGCCGAGGAAATCCATATCCATCGCGAGGAACATCTGCGGATTCGCTTCGTCATTGATCATCTGCATTTGCATGGACACAGGCATGCGGAGGACGAGGCTGTCCATATCTATTTCGATGTTCATGTCATACGAGACATCCAGCGCAGTCAGACTCTCCGCCAGATCAGGGGACATTTCCTCTCCGGTCAGCAGCGCGGCGAGGGGCGACTTTTCCGCAGCGGCGGCATAGGCCTCGTAGGGATCGAACTTGGCGCTCTCCTCCTGCGAGGAAACCGGCGCGTCCTCGGAAGACGTGGTGGTCTCGTCCCCGCAGGCGCATAAGGTCAACGCCATACAGGCAGCCAGGCCGGCCGCCAACCATTTGATTTTTTTCATTTTTTATCCTCCCAATTGTCAGAATAACGCTGTGCATGCGAAGCGGTTTTTCCTACCTATTCTATGCTATTCTTACTATACCCGAAACCCCTTGGAAAGTCAACAGAATTTCAATCGGATTTCAAAAAACGGACAAACAAATAGATAGATACATTTCTCGATAGGGATTATATGGAAAGAATTTGAATTTTCCGGGGCGCGCCGTGCCGGCAAATTCGCTGCGCCGCGTCCTCTTGGGGCAGAAGAATCGGAAGGGCGGGCGCGGCGCCGAACATGTCGCAAAACCGGCGCGCCCGGGGCAAATCCGGCTTGCGGGGACAGGGGCGGTATGCTATAATACAACCAGAGCGGCGCGCCTGCGGACCGGGCGGGACGGCGGGCGCGCAATTTGGAGAAGGAAGGGAATGCGATGGAATATCACGTTGCGCTCTCGAAGATCATCCAGGAATTCTCCCTGGAGACCGTCACGCAGGAGGGGGATCCCGAGGAGATCATGGTTTCCTCCGCGGACGTCATCCGGCCGGGCCTGCAGCTCGGCGGCTTTTTCGATTTTTATGACAACAAGCGCCTGCAGCTGCTCGGCCGCATGGAGACGGCGTTCATGGAGCGCTTCGTGCCCGAGAAGCGGCAGAAGAGCTTCACGCGCCTGCTGGAGACGCGGCCGCCCGCCGTCATCGTCACGCGCGGCCTGCCCATCGGGGAGGAGCTGATCGCCGCGTCGAAGGAGACGCATGTCCCGGTGCTGCGCACGCAGGAAGCGACCTCGGCCTTCATGTCTGGCCTGATCTCGTTTCTCAATGTGGAGCTTGCCCCGCGCCTCACGCAGCATGGCGTGCTGGTGGAGGTTTATGGCGAAGGGGTGCTGCTGCTCGGCGAGAGCGGCGTGGGAAAGAGCGAGACGGCCATCGAGCTGGTCAAGCGCGGACATCGGCTCATCGCGGACGACGCGGTGGAGATCCGGCGCGTTTCCGGCCGGACGCTGGTCGGCCAGTCGCCGGAGAATATTCGGCATTTCATCGAGCTGCGCGGCATCGGCATCGTCAACGCCCGCCGCATTTTCGGTGTCGGTGCGGTCAAGCTGTCCGAGAAGATCGATCTGGTCGTCAAGCTCGAGCCGTGGGACAGCGAAAAGGTCTATGACCGCATGGGGATGGAGAACCAGTATACCGAGATTCTCGGCATCCGCGCGCCGTACCTGTGCATTCCCGTCCAGCCCGGGCGCAACCTCGCCGTCATCATCGAGGTCGCCGCGATGAACAACCGGCAGAAAAAAATGGGCTACAACGCGGCGCGGGAGCTGCTGACGCAGCTGGGCATGGACGCCGCCAATTCCGACATCGACTGAGTCGGCTGCGGCCACGCGGAACAGAAAAAGCAAAAATAAAGGAAGCGGAATTTGCATCATGAAAATCATCGCAGACTTGCATACGCATAACGGGGAGGTTTGCGGCCATGCGAACAGCACGGTCGCGGGGCTGCTCGCGCGCGCGGCGGCGCTGGGCCACTGCGCCATGGCGCTGACCGATCACGGACCTACCTGTGACAACACGCCCTATTCGTATTATACCGACAACCTTCTGCGGCCGAAGGAAGTCGACGGCGTGCGGTTCCTCGCCGGGACGGAGGCCGATATCCGCGACTATACCGGACGCTTCGACCGGCCGCAGACCGACCTGCTGCGGCTCGACTGGATGATCGCGAGCTTTCACGAATACGCCTGCCCGGTCGGCACGGTCGAGCAGCATACGGCCGGCTATGAGGCGGTGCTGCGCAACCCGGCGGTGGATTGCCTGGGGCATATCGGGCGCATGTGGCATCCGTGCGATTATGCGCGGGTGGTGCGGGCGGTCGGGGAAGCCGGGCGGACGCTGGAGATCAACAACCATACCTTTGAGATCGCGCACGGCGTGAGCGAGGCTTGCGAGCAGGTCATTCGTCTGTGCAAGCAGTACCGCGTGCCGGTGGTGGTCACGAGCGACGCGCACGGCGACGGCTGGCTCGGCCGGTTTGATTTTTCGCTGGCGGCGCTGAAAAAATATGATTTCCCCGAAGAGCTGGTGCTCAATGCCGATCGGGACCGGCTGTTTGCGTTCCTTGCCCGCCGGCGGCGGGAGAAGGACGCCGCGCTCTCGGCGCTGGGAGCCGATCCCCGGGAGGGGAAATAATATATATTAGGAAAGAAATTTAATTTTATACTCTGGGAGGAACATGGCTATGCATTACATCGGCATTGACCTGGGCGGCACCAACATCGCGGCGGGCGTGGTGAGCGAGGATAAGAAGATCATCGCCCGCGACAGCGTCCCCACCGGCATCCCGCGTCCGGCGGAGGAGATCATCGCGGACATGGCCGAGCTCGCGCGTGCTGTGACGGCGCAGGCCGGCCTGACGCTCGACGACATCGCCTGGGTGGGTATCGGCTCGCCCGGCACGGTCAATGAGGCCACCGGCGTGATTGAATACGCAAATAACCTTTATTTCGAGAATGTGCCCATGCGCGACATGCTCACGAAGCTGCTGGGCAAGCCCATCTACCTGGCCAACGACGCCAACGCCGCGGCTTACGGCGAGGTCGTCGCCGGCGTGGCGCAGGGCTGCCGCAACGCGGTCGCCATCACGCTGGGGACCGGTGTGGGCGGCGGCATCATCATCGACGGCAAGATTTATTCCGGCTTCAACTTCGCGGGCGCGGAGCTGGGGCATATGGTCATCGAATGCGACGGCCAGCCCTGCACCTGTGGGCGGCGCGGCTGCTGGGAGGCCTATTCCTCCGCGACGGCGCTCGTGCGGATGACCCGCGAGGAAATGGAGCGCGACCGCGGCAGCGTCATGTGGGAGATGTGCGAGGGCAAGACGGAAAATGCCGGCGGCAAGACGGCGTTTGACGCGATGCGCCGCGGCGACGCGGCCGGCAAGCGCGTGGTGGACAAATATCTGCACTATCTCGGCTGCGGCCTGGCGAACATCATCAATATCTTCCAGCCGGAGGTGCTCTGCCTGTCGGGCGGAATTTCCAAAGAGGGCGATTATCTGACTGTCCCGCTGCAGAAGATAATCGAAAAGGAACGCTACACCAAGCACAGCGCCCGCCAGACGCGCCTGACCATCGCGGCCCTGGGCAACGACGCGGGCATCCTGGGCGCGGCATTCCTCGGGAAGCTGCAGAACTGAGCCGGCGGAAACAGGTTTGCCGCGGCGGCATACAATGGCGGTGAGAACCGTCGAGCGCGCGGCCCGGCAGATGCGCTCCGACAGAAAAGAGGGAACGCCAGTGACAATCAACGAACGCAAAGCGCTGTTTGACGGCATCGCCCCCTGCAGGACGCAGGAGGAGATGCGGCTGCACACGACCTTCCGCATCGGCGGCCCGGCGGAGCTGTTCGTCACGCCGGAGAGCGAGGCGGCGCTCTGCCGCGCGGTGGAGGCTTGCCGTGCGGCGGACCTTCCGTATCAGATCGTGGGCAACGGCTCGAACCTGCTGGTCAGCGACGAAGGCATCGAGGGCGCGGTCATCGCCGTCGGGGAGGGGCTCGACGGCGTCGAACCGGTCCCCGGCGGGCTGCGGGCCGGCGCGGGCGTGCGGCTGTCCTCGCTCTGCCGGGCGGCGCAGGCGCGGGGGCTTTCGGGGCTGGAATTCGCTTTCGGCATTCCCGGCACGCTGGGAGGCGGCCTGTTCATGAACGCGGGCGCGTACGGCGGGGAGCTGGCGCAGGTCGTGCGCCGGGTGCGCGTGCTCACGCGGGAGGGAGAGCTCCGCACCCGCGAAGCGGCGCAGTGCGCGTTTGGGTACCGGCACAGCGCGTTCATGGACAACGGCGACGTCATCCTCGCGGCAGAGCTGGCCCTCACGCCGGATGACCCGGCGGCGATTGAAGCGCGCATGCAGACGTATCTCCAACGCCGGAAAGAGAAGCAGCCGCTGGAATATCCCAGCGCGGGCAGCGTATTCCGCCGCCCGGCGGGGCATTATGCGGGCGCGCTCATCGAGCGCAGCGGGCTCAAGGGCGCGCGCGTCGGCGGCGCGCAGGTCAGCGAGAAGCATGCGGGTTTCATCATCAATTGCGGCGGCGCGACGGCGGGGGACGTGCGCGCGCTGATTGAGCAGATCCAGCGCAAGGTCCGGCAGGACAGCGGCGTGGAGCTGGAATGCGAAGTGCGCTTCATCGGCCGGGACGCGGTCCCGCCGACGGACAAGGGGCGCTGAACCCGCTCCCGGCGTGCCGGGAGCAAGACGCCCGGGCGAGCGGTGGGACGCGCGTCCGGGGAAAGCAGGGCCGTTTGATACGGCAGGAGGTCCGCCCGGCGGGCGGAAGAAACGGGGAGGGGGAAGTGAATGAGCAATCTTGAATTTGTTATTGTGACGGGGACCAGCGGCGCGGGGAAATCCGGCGCGATCAATGCGCTGGAGGATCTCGGCTTTTATTGCGTGGATAATATGCCGCCGACGCTCATCTCCAAATTTGCGGAGCTGTGCATGCAATCGAGCGGTTCCATTTCCCGCGTGGCGATCGTGGCGGACAGCCGCGGGGGAGAATTTTTTCACGGCATCCTGCATGAATTGGATACGCTGCATGCGCTGGGCGTTAACAGCAAGATTCTGTTCCTCGACGCGGCGGATCATGTGCTCGCCCACCGCTATAAGGAGACGCGCCGGCGTCATCCGCTCACGCAGGACCGCAATCTGTCCATCGCGGACGCCATCTCGATGGAGCGCGTGATGCTCGAGCCGCTGCGCCAGCGCGCAGATTACACCATCGACACGACGAATCTCTCCGCCGCGCAGCTGCGCGAGCGCATCAATACGATTTTCCTGGAGGACAAGTCCGGCGCGCTGTTCGTCAGCTGCATGTCTTTCGGTTTCAAATACGGCGCGCCGACGGAGGCGGATCTCGTGTTTGACGTGCGCTGCTTTGTCAACCCCTTCTATATCCCGGAGCTCAAACACCTGACCGGCCTGCAGAAGGAAGTGCGCGATTTCGTGCTGGGCAGCGAGGCGACGCAGGGGTTCCTCAAGCGGCTGTTTGACCTGATCGATTATCTGCTGCCGCTGTATGTCAGCGAGGGCAAGAGCCAGCTGGTCATCGGCATCGGCTGCACCGGCGGCAAGCATCGTTCTGTCGCCATCGCCGAGGCGCTTTACCGCCATCTGGAGGAAAACGGTGTGCAGGTGGCGGTCAACCACCGCGATATCAACAAGGCATAGGGATGAATTTTTCATAACAAATAGGATTTTTGGCGTGATTTATTCCATTTTGTCGAATAAATCTGCGCCGTGCGGCGCAGGAGCGCGGCCAGCGGCCGGCGGAAAGAAGCGGCGTGCGTCGCTTTTCCGCGGCGCGCTTGCTGCCGCGGCGGCGTCCAGACGACGAGGGAAAGAGAGGGCTTTTATATGAACGTTCAGTTTCGCGTGGAGGAATATCGAAAATTCGGCCGCTGCCTCGTGATGGAGAACGGCGTCGTGGAGGCTTACGTCACCCTCGACTTTGGGCCGCGCGTCATCCGTTTTGGCTTTGTCGGCGGGCAGAATCTGTTTTTCAACGATATGGACGACGTATGTACGCAGAGCGGGCCGCAGTTTGACGAGATGTTCGGCCCGGGTGAAAAGTGGTACATCCGCGGCGGGCACCGCATCTGGACAAGCCCGGAGAGCATGCCCGCGTCGTATTATCCCGACAACGCGCCGGTGCCGTATGAGACGACGGCGCGCGGCGCGGTATTCACGCCGGCCCCGCAGCGGGTCAACGAGGTCGCGCATACGCTGGCCATCGAATTCACGGGCGAGGCTGCCCTGCGGGTGACCAACCGCGTGCGCAACGTCGCCGCGCAGCCGCAGGAATACGCAGCCTGGGCGCTGACCGTGCTGGCTCCGGGCGGCGTCGAGATCGTTCCGCAGCCGCAGGAGGATACCGGCCTGCTGGCCAACCGGGTGCTGGCGGTGTGGCCCTATGCCGCGATGGACGACGACCGCGTTTACTGGGGCCGCGATTTCATCACGCTGCGGCAGACGGCCGACGCGGCGGGTCCCTTCAAGTTCGGTATCAATAATACCCGCGCCTGGAGCGCCTACCTGCTGGGGAAGGATCTTTTTGTCAAGCGCATGCAGTTCATTCCCGGCGCGCAGTATCCCGACGGCGGCATGTCGTTTGAGACCTATAGAAACGAGCATTTCATCGAGATGGAGTCGCTCAGCCCCATCCGCCCCGTGCTGCCGCAGGAGAGCGTGGAGACGGTGGAAACCTGGACGCTGCAGAAGGTGGACGCAGGCTTTGACCGCCGCGATCCTGCTTCGGTCGCGCGGTTCGTGCGGGATAATCTCGGCGAAGAGGCATGATGCCCCGCGGGCGGAGAAGGATTTCCCCGCCTGCGAAGGGCCGCCCGGACAGGCTGGGGAGAGCCTGCGAAGGGCCGGCGGACGGAAAGAAGAGAACGAGCGGGCCGGCGGCAGCGGGGCGAACCCTGCGCCGCCGCTTTGCGGTTCACGCGGCGCGGGGCCGCGAGGAAAGGAGCGCACGCCATGCGGATTGAAGGGCTCAAGCAGATGGATCTGCGGTTTCTCAAGGGGGTGGGCGAGAAGCGGGCGCAGTGCTTTGCGCGCCTCGGCGTCCACACGGCCTATGATTTGCTGTTTCACTATCCGCGCGCCTATGAGGACTGGTCGAAACAGGTGCCCATCCGCGATGCGCCCGCCGGGGAAGTGTGCGCCGTGCGCGCGGTGCTGTCCTACCCGCCGCGGGAGCACCGGATCCGCCGCGGCATGACGCTGTATAAGACCGAGGCGTTCGACGAGACGGGCACGGTGCAGATCACGCTGTTTAACAGCGTTTATCAGGCCAACAAGCTCGTGCAGGGCAAGGAATATATTTTTTACGGCAAGGTGGAGGGCGGCCCGTTTCTCAAAACCATGTCCTCGCCCAAATTTGTCGCGGCCTCGGACAGCGCGCCCGTTTACGCGCTCTATCCGCTGACCGAAGGGTTGACGCAGAATATCGTCGCGAAGGTCGTGGATTCCCTGCTGCCGTTGGTGCCGGAGGACGCGGAGGACCCGCTGCCCGCAGCGCTGCGGGAGGAATACGGCCTGTGTCCGCTGGGAGTCGCGCTGCGCGCCGTGCACCGGCCGGAGTCGATGGAGGCGCTGGGCCGCGCCCGGCGCCGGCTGGCGTTTGAGGAGCTGTTTTACCTGCAGCTGGGCCTGCTGCTGCTCAAGACGCGCACCCGGCAGCAGACGGAGGCGAAGATGCAGCCCGTCCCGCTGGACGCTTATTGGGCGTCCCTGCCCTTTTCCCCGACGGGCGCGCAGCGCCGCGCGGTGGAGGAGGCCTGCGCCGACATGCAACGTATGACGCCGATGAACCGCCTGCTGCAGGGGGACGTCGGCAGCGGGAAAACGGCCGTCGCCGCCGCGCTGTGCTATTTCTGCGCCAAAAACGGCTGGCAGGCTGCCATGATGGCGCCCACGGAGATCCTGGCCCGTCAGCATTTTCAAACGCTGGCCCGCACGCTCGCGCCGCTGGGGATATCCGTCGGCCTGCTCACCGGCTCCACGCCAGCCGCGGAACGGCGCGCTCTGCTCGCCTCGGTGGAGGCGGGGGAGACGGCGGTGCTCGTCGGTACGCACGCCCTGCTCGAGGGGAAAGTGCAGTTTGCCAGACTGGGGCTTGTCATCACCGACGAGCAGCATCGTTTTGGCGTCGAGCAGCGCGGCCTGCTCGCGCAGAAGGGGCGGCAGCCGCATACGCTCGTCATGAGCGCGACGCCCATTCCCCGCACGCTGGCGCTGATGATTTACGGCGACCTAGACGTCAGCGTGCTCGACGAGCTGCCCGCCGGCCGCACGCCTGTGCGCACCTTTGCCGTCGGCAGCGGGCTGCGCGAGCGCATCAACGCCTTCATCCAGAAGCAGGTGGAGGGGGGACACAAGGTCTATATCGTCTGCCCGCTTGTCGAGGAGCACGAGGGGAATCTCGCTTCCGCCGTGCAGTATGCCGACGCGGTGCGCCGCCGGTTCCCGCGCTATCACGTCGAGCTGCTGCACGGCAGGATGAAGCCCGCGCAGAAGGACGCCGCGATGGAAGCTTTCGCGCATGGGGACTGCTCGATCCTCGTCTCCACGACGGTCATCGAGGTCGGCGTGGACGTGCCGGAGGCGACGCTGATGATCGTCGAGAATGCCGAACGCTTCGGGCTGGGGCAGCTGCACCAGCTGCGCGGGCGCGTCGGGCGCGGCGGCGCGGAATCTTTCTGCATCCTGGTCAGCGACCTGCTGCGCTCGCCGGAAACGGCCGCCCGGCTGGAAACGATGACGCAGACGACCGACGGCTTCAAGATCGCGGAGCGCGATCTCCAGCTGCGCGGGCCGGGCGATTTCTTCGGCCACCGGCAGCACGGCCTGCCGCTGCTGCGCATCGCGGATCTTTGCTCGGATATGCAGCTGCTGCACGAGGCGGCCCAGGCGGCGCATGCGGTCTATGACGGGGACGAGACGCTCTCTGACCCGGCGCACCTGCCGCTGCGCGAACGGGTGGACACGCTTTTTGAGCAGAATCTCACCGCCAACTGAACCCGCGGGATGAATGTGAAAAAGCTGGAGGGATCTTTGTCAGCGATCCTACCAGCTTTTTTGCTGCTCAAAAGTAAAAGAAACTTGACATTTCATGCCTTGCGTAATAGAATAGAAAATGTAAATAAATCCCCATTTGGAGGTGCGGCGGATGAAACAAAAGCACAGGGCGGACGAAATGCAACAGGCGATTCATCGCAGGGCGGCGCAGATCGCGTACATTGTTTCCCTGCTGGTAGCGGTGGTGATTGGCATCTATGAATGGGTTGCATATAAGAGGCTCGGATCCGCTTTCATCGTCATGGCGTTGGAAACCGCAACATTTTTTTTGAGCAGTGCGTGGATCACCTGGAGGATGACGAGAGGCCGTGGCCATGCTGAAGAATAATGTCAGGGAATTTCGAAAGGAACAGGGTCTGCGACAGGAGGATTTTGCCCGGGAGTTGGGAGTATCCAGACAGACCATCATTGCGATCGAAAATGGGAGATATTATCCCACTCTGGGGCTAGCGCTCAGGATGGCGAAATTTTTGGGCGTGACGGTGGAGGATCTGTTTCTCGATGCGGAGCGATAGTTGGCTGCCGGACGGAGAGCGGTCCTGCGCGGCGGGCGGTGCGTAGCCCGTTTGCGCGGGAGCAGGCGGGCGCTGAAGGAGATTGGGCGTTCGCTTGGCCTATTTGGCATCTGCATTTTCCCTGTTGCGCGGGGCGTTGGGGCCGGGAGCGGCTGAACCGCAACAGAAAAAGGGAGAGGGCGAGCGAGTCATATCGCTTGTCCTCTCCCGGTTTGTACTGCGGGGGCCTTGCGGGAACGAAAGAAATCCCACCTTCGCGCGGCGCACTGCTGGATACGGCTTCTCCAAGCCGGCGCGTACCTGCCCGCCCCGCGCTGGCTTGGAGAAGCACGGCCTATCTTCCTTTCCGCTCTGCCCGCGCCAGCTGGCTTATGCATGCGGCAGCAGCGTGACGCGGCGCACACACGTTCGGATGAGAGGCAGGCGCAGAAGGGCGAACAGCAGACACGCGCCGCCGACGTTGAGCAGCAGGTCGTCCACGTCGCACACGCCGACCCGCAGCCCCAGCTGCGCCAGCTCCACCAGCGCGACGATCGCCGCCGCCGCGAGCAGAAAGCGCGGGAAAGAGCGCAGCCGCGCAAACAGCAGCGGCAGAAAAAACGCGAGCGGCGCGAACGCGGCAAGATTGCCCAGCAGGTTGGTCACCGCGGCGCGCCGCCCAGCCGGGCCGGCGAACAGCGCGCCCAGATAATCCGAAATCGTCGCCAACGGCATAAAATTATAGGCCGGGACAGCGGCCGCTCCGTTCCGGCCGAAATACGCATCAAACAAAGTCAGCTGGAGCAGAAACGCGAGGTACAGCAAAAAGAAACAAAAAAAGGTGCCGCGCATGACAGAGGCTGCCGCGCGGCGCAGCGGGCCTTTCGCAAGGCACAGGCTGCCCAGGTAACCGGCCAGACACGCGCCGCAGAGCGCAAACAGTCGCCCGGCAGCCGGCGCGGCTGAGAGACCCTGGCGCACGGCCAACAGAAGGCAGCCGAGCGCGAGGAGATAAAACAGGACGGCCGCGCCCCAGAGGACGGCTTTACGCATGAAAATCCCCTCCGTAATTGCGTGCAAAAAGCCCGGCACGGTGCAGTGGACGCGGCGCCGTGCATGCGGATCGCGCCACGGGGCGCTGCGAAAGCCTCCCGCACGGCGGATCGGCCCCGCGCTGTCCGCCCCGCGGCGGAAGCGCGCGCCCGCCGGCTTCGGCGCGATGCCTGCGCCCGCTCAGCGGAACCGCCGTCCACGCCCGCGGCCGCGCCGCTTGACCGTGACGCCGCGTTTATAGGCGTTGGCGCGGCGGTTGCGCTTCTTGTTGACGACAAAAACAAGGATCAGATACAGGATGAACACAACGATAAGCGCCGCTGCGATGATACGGAACCAGATCGATTTGACGAAACTTTCCACCCGGCTGAGAATATACAGCGCCTGGCTGCGCTCGATGTCGTCCTGCGCGATGAGGTTGACCTCTCCCATCACGCGCGTGGCCCCGGTCGTGGGGTCGGTGTACGTCACCCGCATGGTGCCGAGCACCTCGCCCTTGCGCACCGGGGCCTCGGTACTCTCCACTGTGGTGATCTCCTCGGTGAACAGCGACGGGTCGTATTCCTCCGGCAGCAGCGCCTCGACGGTGGCCTCCGGCGCGAGAGAAACATAATCCCGGCCCCAAGCCAGCTCCACTGCCACTTCCGCGCGTTTGGTGGTGGTCTCGAACAGCGGCTGCATCGACAGGCTGTTAAAGGCCCAGGTGAAGGCCTTCTTCGCATCGAGCATGGCGTTGTTGACCTTGTCCTCCCCTCTGGGGGAGCCGAGCATTACGCACAGGTAAGAAGTGTTGTCCTTGGTCGCGTAGGAAGCGACGCAGCAGCCCGCCGCGGAGGTATAGCCCGACCGCAGTCCCTGGGCGTACTGATAATAATACTGGCTGCGCGTGGGATCGATGATGTAGTTGGAAGTGACCAGCAGGCGTTCTTCGGACATGTTCGTAGCGGGGAGGGTGTAACGCGTCAGCTTGGACATCTCGACGAATACCGGCTGGTTGAGCGCCGCTTTGCAGATCAGGGCGAGATCGCGCGCGGTGGAATAATTGTTCTCGTCGTGCAGGCCGTGGGTATTGGTGAAATTCGTACCCGTGCAGCCCAGCTCCCGCGCCCGGTCGTTCATCATGCGCACGAAGGCGTCGACGCTGCCGGCCACGTGCCGGGCGAGGATGTTGCAGGCTTCGTTGGCGGAGGCCACCACCGCGCAATAGAGAAGGTCGCGCACGGACATGGTTTCCCCGGCTTTGATGCCGGCGGTTGTGCCGTAAGGGTCCATGCCGTTGAAATCCGAATATTCCGCGGTGACCATTTCATCCAGATTTGTCACATTTTCCAGCACCAGCATGACGGTCATGATCTTGACCATCGCGACGGGGTACATCCGCTGGTCGGCGTTTTTTTCCATCACCACCGTGCCGGTGTTAAGATGTTCCATATAGATCGCCTCGGCCGTGAAGCTGATGCCGCTGTCATACAGCGGCTTGGTTTCCCCCTCGGCGTAGACCGTCAAAAATGACGAAAAACAAAGCAAAAACGCAACAAAAAATGCGACTTTACGCATTGGAAAATCCTCCTTGTTGTGCTATAATAAATGAAAATTTGAGGATGGACGGGCTTATGCGCCGCGCCGGAACGGGGGCGCCGGAATCCGTCAGATTCTGTCATATCCTGATTATAACAGTTTTTCGGGCGTTTGCAAAGCCTGTTTCGCGGGAAAACGCCTGTTTCCGGAAGGAATTTCACATTTTCCGGACGAAGGGGAGGGAAAACGGCGATGGTGTATGTCACGGGGGATCTGCACGGCAGCTTCGCGCAGCTCAAGGCGCGCGTCAAGAAGCTCAAAAAGCAGGATGTGCTGCTGGTGTGCGGCGACTTCGGCTTCCTGTGGGAAGGCGGGGAGAAGGAGGAGAAGCAGCTCGAGCGCCTGGCGAAGAAAAATGTGCTGTTCCTCGACGGGACGCATGAGAATTTCGCCGCCCTCGCGCAGTACCCTGTCGAGCCGTTTTTCGGCGGCCGTGCGCAGAAGCTGGGGGAGAATCTGTACCATCTGTTGCGCGGGGAGTGCTACACGTTCGGAGACGCCACCGTGTTCACCTTCGGCGGCGGAGAGACCGACGTCGACGCGGCGCTGGAAGGGGAGCAGGCCCTTTCCGCCGCGCAGCCCGCGCGCGAGGAATTCGAGCGCGGGGTGGAGACGCTCGCGGAGCGGGAGCGGACGGTCGATTATATCGTGACGCATGAGGCGCCCGCCATCATCCGGGATACGCTGCTTGACAGCCGCGGCGGCGCCGTCAATGAATATCTTGCTGAGATCATGAAGCGATGTAAGTTTCGGGCGTGGTACTTTGGCTGCTACCATATCGACCGCGCCCTGGCTTCGACTTACTATGCGCTGTATCATTCGGTGCTGCCGCTCGCGGGAACAGAGCGATTTCTCCTGCCGGGACAGGAGAAAAAAGTGAAGCATGCGCCGACCCCGGATCAGAAGCCCAAGAAGAAACGCAAAGAAAAGGAGAAGGAATCCGAAGATGATTATTGTTGTCAAACCGAAAACAGAACAGAAACAGATTGACGAGCTGGTCGAGCTGATCGGCCGCTATGGCGTATCCGTCAACAAATGGGTGGGCGCGGAATCCACCGTGCTCGGCCTCATCGGCGACACCAGCCGCATCGATGTCGACCTGATCAGCGCGCAGGACGCCGTCGAGCGCATCATGAAGGTGCAGGAGCCGTATAAGAAAGCCAACCGGAAATTCCACCCGGAGGACACCGTGGTGCGCGTCGGGGACGTCGCCATCGGGGACGGCAGCGTGCAGGTCATCGCCGGCCCCTGCTCGGTGGAGAGCGAGGAGCAGATCATCGACATCGCGAAGCGCGTCAAGGCGAGCGGCGCGACGTTCCTGCGCGGTGGCGCGTTCAAGCCCCGCACCTCGCCTTATGCGTTCCAGGGCCTCAAGGCCGACGGCCTCGAGCTGCTGCTGGAGGCGAAAAAGGCCACAGGCCTGCCCATCGTGACGGAGATCATGCGCATCTCCCACCTGCCGCTGTTCGAGGATGTGGACGTCATCCAGGTCGGCGCGCGCAATATGCAGAATTTCGAGCTGCTCAAGGAGCTGGGACATCTGAAAAAGCCCATCCTGCTCAAGCGCGGCCTCGCCAATACCATCGAGGAATTTCTCATGAGCGCGGAATACCTCATGAGCGGCGGCAACGAGAACGTCATCCTCTGCGAACGCGGCATCCGCACTTATGAGACCTACACGCGCAATACCCTCGACCTCGCCGCGGTCGCGGTGCTCAAGAAGCTCTCCCACCTGCCGGTCATCGTCGATCCCAGCCATGCCACGGGCATCACCTGGCTGGTGGAGCCGATGGCCAAGGCGGCCATCGCCGCCGGTGCGGACGGCTTGATGATCGAGGTGCATAATAATCCCAAAAAGGCGCTGTCCGACGGCGCGCAGTCCATCACGCCCGATGCGTTCGACACGCTGATGAAGGACATTGCGCCCATCAAGGCGGCCTGCGGAAGGAAGTAACCGGTACGCCGCCGGGCGGCTCCGTCGGGGCTGTCCGGCGGCGCGATGGTTTTTGCCGCCGAAAGGGGTGAGCATTGTTGTTCTACCATGCGTCGCCGACGGGGCAGATCGACGTTTTGCGGCCCGCCGTGTCGGGGCACGGCACACCGCTGGTTTATCTATCGGCAAAGCCGGAGAATTGTCTGGTGTATCTGTCCAACGCAGTCGAACGCTTCTGCCGGGCGCAGGGGATCGCGTTGGAAGGCCGACTGCGCACCTGGGCCAGCTATGGGTTTTCGCCTGAGGGTAAGCTAATTTTAGAAGAATATTACCCGTATGCCCTGCGGGAGACTTATGCCGGCGTTGGCGGTTATCTTTACGCTGTGGCCGATGCGCCGCAGGCAGCGCCGCTGCCTGACATTCCGTTTGCGTTCGGCAGTCCGCAAGCGGTTAGGGTAACAGGAAGTACGCCGGTTCCCGATGCGCTGGCAGCGCTGCTTGCAGCGGAGAAGAGGGGGAAAATCAAGATCCGGCGTTTCTGTACGCAGTCGGCGGAGAAACGCCGATGGATTGCACAGACCGTCCGCGCCGAGCTGCACGCGTATGGGGAAGAGACGCAATACGCCGCGTTCCTGCTGGCGAAATTCCCGTTCCTGCGCACGGCGGAGGAGAACCCGGGCCGGCAAGCCCGGAAGGATGAGGAGGCGTTTTCATGAATTTCTGGGAGGATGGGCATTTTTCCGCCGTGGTGGCGGGGCTGGGCCTGATCGGCGGGTCGTTTGCCTATGCGCTGCGCCGCCGCGCAGGCATCCCGGTCACGGGGATCAACCGGTCCATCTCCACGCAGATCAAGGCGCTGCACGCCGGCGCCATCGACAAGGCGGGCAGCGAGGAGGATCTTGCAGGGGCGGATCTCGTCGTGCTGGGGCTCTATCCCGAGGAGACGCTGGCTTTCGTGCGGCGCAACGTCACGCGTTTCCGCAAAGGCGCAGTGGTGCTCGATACCTGCGGGGTGAAAACGGAAATCTGCCGCGCGCTCACGCCGCTGGCGGAGGAATATGAATTCGTATTTCTGGGCGGGCACCCGATGGCCGGAAAAGAGGTTTCCGGCTTCGACGCTGCGGAGGAGACGCTTTTCGACGGCGCGAGCATGATCCTCACGCCCCAGACCGAGGAGCAGCAGCGCGCAGCCCGGCGGCTGGAACCGCTGTTTTTGCAGCTGGGCTTCGGACGCGTGACGGTGACGGACCCCGCGCATCACGACCGGGTGATCGCCTTCACGTCCCAGATCCCGCACGTGCTGGCCAACGCTTACGTCAAAAGTCCCGCCAGCCGGGAATTTTCCGGTTTCTCCGCCGGCAGCTTCCGCGATGTTTCCCGCGTGGCCAGGCTGCACGCCGGCATGTGGACGCAGCTGTTTTTGCTCAACCGCGCGGCGCTTGTCGAGCAGATCGATATCCTGCAGGGCAATTTGCAGACGCTGCGCGACGCCATCGACCGGGGGGACGCGGCGGAGCTGGAGCGCCTGCTGCGCGAGGGCAGCGAGATCAAAGAGCAGCTGGACCGGGAGCGAGGATGAACAGCGAAGCCGGAATTCCCGCAAGTCTACCTTTATGATAGTATCCTCGAAGAACAAAGGAAAAGACGGTCGTTCGGGGATAAACAGACAGCCGGACGCGCTTTCTTCGCCTGCGGGCGAGCGCCCGGCCGCCGCGTCAGCGGGGTCTGCGTCCGCTTTTCTCCTGAAAACCCCGTGAACTCGGCGGTGGAAGGGAAGGCGCGCGGACAAGGCCGCGGCAGGACGGCGGGGTGACGCCCGCGCACTCGGCGGGCGTCGTCCGCGTCCGTTCCAGCCCTCGCTGGGCGCGTCGTCCCTTGCCCACCGAGGGCAGAATTCCCAACGAAATGATTACCGCCCGCGCGGCGGAATAAGGAGAAATGCAGCATGACGGAAATTTCGGTCAACACCGCGTCGCCTTACAAAATCCTGCTGGGGGCGGGCCTGCTCGCCGAGGCGGGCGAGCGGGTGCGGGCGGTTTCCGGCGCCAAGCAGTGCGTGCTCGTCACGGACAGCAACGTCGCGCCGCTTTACGGCGAGCGGGTGCGCGCGTCGCTGGCCGCCGCGGGGTTTGAGACGGCCGTGACGGCTTTCCCCGCGGGAGAAGCGCATAAGAACCACGAGACGTTGCTCGCGCTGTATCGCTTTTTCGCGGAGGTGGGCGTGACCCGCCGCAGCCTGCTTGTGGCGCTGGGCGGCGGCGTGGTGGGCGACACGGTGGGCTTCGCCGCGGCGACCTGGCTGCGCGGCGTGCCGTTTGTGCAGATCCCGACCACGTTGCTCGCGCAGATCGACAGCTCGGTCGGCGGCAAGACGGCGGTCGACCTGCCGGAGGGAAAAAACCTCGTAGGCGCGTTTTACCAGCCGCGCCTCGTGCTCATCGACCCGGATACGCTCGACACATTGCCTGCGCGCGTGCTGCATGACGGCGTGGCGGAGGCCATCAAATATGGCGTCATCCGCGACGCAGCGCTGTTTGACAGCCTGGCTTCGGGCCGTCTCGAGCGGGAGCGCGTCATCCGCCGGTGCGTGGAGATCAAGCGCGACGTGGTCGAGGCGGATGAATTCGAGCGGGGCGAGCGGATGCTGCTCAATTTCGGCCACACGATCGGCCACGCGGTGGAGAGCCTGGGGCATTATGACCGCTTCACGCACGGGGAGGCGGTGGGGATCGGCATGCTGCGTATCGCGCGCGCCGGCGAACGGCTGGGAAAGACAAAGCCCGGCACCGCCGACGCCATCGAGGCGGCGCTGCGGCAGTATGCGCTGCCCACGCAGTCGCCTTACGGCGCGCAGGAGATGCAGCGCTTCGTCCTCCGGGACAAAAAGCGCGCCGACGGCGAGATCACGCTGGTGCTTGCGCAGGAGATCGGGAGCGCGTATCTGCAGCGCGTGCCGCTCGCGGAAGTGGAGCAGTACCTCGCGGAGTGAGCGCGCCCGGGACTTGCGCATCCGCGTGCCGCCAATGGCAGGCGCGCGTTTTCCCCGCAGCCGAGGGTATAGCTTATGCTTTGTTCGTTTTTGACGGGAAGCGGAGCGTTTTCCATATCTGAGGGCATAGCGCACACGGCGCGCAAGCGACCGGAGACGCGATCCCTTGCAAAAAAGATGCAACCCAAAGCAGGGGCGGCGCTGCGCCGCTGGGAGCGCAATCCGCGCGCGGCTTCCCGAAGCGGGGGAACACGACGAAGCAGGCCGGACGCGCTTGCAGAGCAAGAGCGATAGGGTCTCGCCTGGATAAGCAGGCGTCAGAGTATGCGGCGCTTGGTTTCCGAGCTTGGAAGAAACGCCAGACAGACGTCTGACAAAATGACGGAGATTCATCAAAATCAAAACGCCCGGCGAGGGCGGGCTTCTCCCCGAGAAGCCGCGCCCGGTCGCGCTGCTTGGATGCGCGGGGGGGCGGCAGGAACAGAAAAGCGGGCGTCGGGCAGGGGCCGGCCCGCGTAAGGAGGAACCCATATGCACGAACAGGCAACGGCGACCGTGGGGAGCAAGCCGCTGCGCGGCACGGTCAGCGCGCCGCCGTCGAAAAGCGCCATGCACCGCGCGCTCATCGCCGCGGCGCTGTCCGGCAGCCGGGTGCGCATCACGCCGCACTGGGATTCGCAGGATATTCTCGCGACGCTCGACGCGCTGGCGGCGCTCGGCGTGCGGGTGGAGAAAACGGCGGACGCCATCCTGCTCGACGCGGCGGCGCTGGGGCAGCCGCGGCAGGCGGTGCTCCGCTGCCGGGAATCCGGCTCGACGCTGCGCTTTCTCATCCCGGTGGCGGCGGCGCTGGGCGTGTCCGCCCGGTTTGAGGGCGCGGGCCGGCTGCCGCAGCGCCCGCTGGCGGATTATCGCCGTCTGCTGCCGGAGCATGGCGTGCGCGTATCGGCGGGCGAAGGACTGCCGCTGTCCATCGAGGGCCGGCTGCGCCCCGGGCGCTATGCCATCGGCGGCGACGTCAGCTCGCAGTATATCACCGGCCTGCTGTTCGCGCTGCCGCTGCTCGACGGCGACAGCGAGATCGTGTTGACCACCCCACTGGAGTCGAAAGGCTATATCGACCTGACGCTCGACCTGCTGCGCGCCTTCGGCGTGCAGGCGCGGGAGACGGCGACGGGCTATATGGTGCCCGGCCGGCAGCGGTACTGCGCGCCGGCGGCGGAGTACCGCGTGGAGGGCGACTGGTCGCAGGCGGCGTTTTTCCTGTGCGCGGGCGCGCTGGGGGGCGACGTGCGGGTGACGGGACTGCTGCCGGATTCCCGGCAGGGCGACCGCGCCGTGGCGGAGATCCTGCGGCGGCTGGGCGCCTCGGTGACGGTCTCGGCCGGAGAAGTGCGCGTGCGTCCGGGACTGCTGCGCGGCTGCGGGATCGACGCTTCGCAGATCCCGGATCTCGTGCCGGCGCTGGCCGTGGTATGCGCGGCGGCGGAGGGCGTATCGGAGATCACGGGCGCGGCGCGCCTGCGCCTGAAGGAGAGCGACCGGCTGGCCGCGATGGCGGAGAATCTTCGCCGCTGCGGCGTCGAGGTCGAGGAAGGCCCCGACCGCCTGCGCATCGTCGGGCGGCCGCGCTTCCTCGGCGGCGAGCGGCTGGGGTTCAATGACCACCGCATCGTCATGGCGATGAGCGTGGCGGCGCTGCGCGGCCAAGATCCCTTTATTATCCGCGGAGCGGAGAGCATCGAAAAGTCCTATCCCGGCTTTTTCGAGGATTTCACATCGTTAGGAGGTCAGGCGCATGTCGTCTGTTTGGGGGAATAACATCCAGATCAGCATTTTTGGTGAATCGCACGGGCCGGCCATCGGCGTGACAGTTCATGGCCTGCCGGCCGGGGAGAAAATCGACTGGGACGAGATATTGTTCCAGATGGAGCGCCGCCGGCCAGGGCAGGATCCCGCCGCCACCCGGCGGAAGGAGACGGACACGCCGGAGGTGCTCAGCGGCCTGCTCGACGGGACGCTGACCGGCGCGCCGCTCACAGCCATCATCCGCAACGGCGATCAGCATAGCGGTGACTACAGCAATCTGCTTGCCATGCCGCGCCCGGGCCATGCCGATTACACGGCGTCCGTGCGGTATAACGACGCCAACGACATCCGCGGCGGCGGGCATTTCTCCGGCCGGCTGACGGCGGCGCTCACCTTTGCCGGCGCGGTGTGCCGGCAGATCCTGCGCGGCAACGGCATCGCGGTCGGGGCGCATATCGCTTCGGTTGGGGATGTGCAGGACGCGCCGTTTGACCCTGTGGCGGTGACGGCGGAGCAGCTGGAGGCGATGGGGGAGAAGAAGTTCCCCGTCGTCGATCCCGCGGCGGAGGAAAAAATGCGCGCTGTGATCGAGGCAGCGCGCATGGAGGGCGACTCGGTCGGCGGCGTGGTGGAATGCGCGCTGACCGGCGTGATGGCGGGGATCGGCTCGCCCATGTTCGAGGGCGTCGAGAACCGCATCGCCTCGATCGTGTTCGGCATTCCCGCCGTCAAGGGCGTGGAATTCGGCGCGGGCTTCGGCGCGACGCGGCTGCGCGGCAGCGAAAACAACGACCCCTTCCTGCTCGACGCGGAGGGGGAGGTGCGCACGGCGACCAACCACGCGGGCGGGATCCTGGGCGGGATCACCACCGGCATGCCGATCCTTTTCCGCGCGGCGTTCAAGCCCACCTCCTCCATTTCCCGGCCGCAGCGCACGCTCAACGTCCACACGGGCGAGATGGATACGCTCGTCGTGCATGGGCGGCATGACCCGTGCATTGTGCTGCGGGCCGTGCCGGTGGTGGAAGCGGCGGCGGCGATCGCTATGCTGGACATGCTGATGTGAGCGCCCTGCCGGAACCGTCGGCAAGGCCGTTTCGATCGGCGCAGCACCGCAAACAACGCATAAGAAATGAGGGAACCTGACGTGTTGGAGCAAGAACGCAAGGAAATCGACGCCATAGACGAGGAGCTGGTGCGCCTGTTCGCCCGGCGGATGGCCGTCGTCGAACGGGTGGCGAAAGTCAAGCAGCAGGCGGGGCTGCCCGTGTTCCAGCCCGAGCGGGAGCAGCAGGTCATCGCGCGGCGCATGGCGCAGGCGCCGGAGGCGCTGCGGGGCTATACGGCGGGCCTGTTCACCTCGCTGATGGATCTGTCGCGGGACTATCAGCGGGCGCAGCTCAAGCGGGAGACGCCGCTCGAGCAGACGCTGCGCGCGGCCATGCAGGAGGAAAAGACGCTGCCCGCGTCGCCGGTTGTGGCCTGTCTCGGTGTGGAGGGGGCGTTTTCGCAGCTGGCCGCGCTGGAGATGTTTCCCGGCGCGCAGTGCCGCTTCTGTCCGAGCTTTTCCGAGGTTGCGCGCGCGGTGCAGACGGGGGAGGCGCAGTTCGGCGTGCTGCCGGTGGAGAATTCCGCCGCCGGCAGCATCACGGAGAATTACGACCTGCTCACACAGCACCGGTTTTATATCGCGAAGGCCACGGCGGTGGAGATCGAGCAATGTCTGCTCGGCGTGCCCGGCGCGCGGCTGGAGGAGATCAAGACGGTGCTTTCTCACAAGCAGGGGCTGATGCAGACGGCGGATTTTATCCGCTCCATCGGCGCTGCGCCGGTCGAGCGATCCAATACCGCCGTCGCCGCGCAGGAGGTCGCCGCGCGAGGCGACCGGACGCAGGCCGCGGTCGCCTCGCGTCAGGCGGCGAAGCTTTACGGCCTGACGGTGCTGCGGCATGGCATTCAGTCGAGCGAGATCAACCGCACGCGCTTCGTCGCGATCTCTCCCTCGCTGTATATTCCGCACAACGCCGGCAAGATCAGCGTCGTTTTCTCGCTGCCGCATGTTACGGGTTCGCTTTACCGCACGCTGGCCCGCTTCTCTTACGAAGGGCTTAACCTGACGAAGATCGAGTCCCGTCCCATCCCGGGAAAGAATTTCGAATATTTCTTCTTCCTGGATTTCGAGGGAAATCTGCGCAAGGAGGAGACGCTGCGTATGCTGTGCGGTTTCGCGGAGGAAACGGAGCGATTCGCGTTCCTGGGCAACTATGAAGAGACGCTGGCGCGCGACGTAACGGCACCGTGATGCGGCCGGAGGAAGTTTTTGCGCTTGAGACGGAAATTTTCGTTGCAAAATGCATTTTGATTTGCTATACTTAAAGCAGAAGTGCGCTGTGTTGTTACAAAGATTCCCCTGCTTTTCCATGGGAAGATCACGGCGCAGGTATTCAGACCGTGTGGGGCGGCTGCCGGTTTCGCATGAGCGGCAGGCCGGGAGGAGACGTTTGCCAAGGGGGAGCGCGTTTCCTGGGCTCTGAAATTTTGGAGAGGAGAAAGGTATCATGAAAGTTTGTCCGAATTGCCAGCACAGCAATCCCGACGACAGCGTGTTCTGCCCGGAGTGCGGCACGTCTCTGGTGAATGTGGAGGTCACGGCGGAGCCGGCACAGGCGCAGCAGCCTGCGGCGGAGCAGCCGGCCGAGCCGGTACAGGCCGTGCAGGAGCCCATGCCCGCAGGGACGGAGCCGGCGGCGGTGCAGCCCGCTGGTGAAGCGGCCGCGGCGGTGGCTGCGGATCCGGAGCAGCCCGCGGGGAAGAAGAATTTCGATCTTCTCGCGTGGATCAAATCGCATCTGACGCCGATCCTGCTTGTGTTCGGCGTGCTGATCGTGATTCTCGTGCTGACCAACGCCTTCAAGCCTTCGAAATACACGCAGGTCAAAAACAGCGTTACGGTGCTTTCCCTGGATGAAAAGACCGTAGTGGCGTTCGATAACAAAAAGACAGTTGAGATCGAGGACATGCGGAGCTATGTCTCCAACGTCCAGCAGACGGCGCTGCTGTATACCGACTCGGAGAATTCCCTGTATTATCTCGGCCGCGGCGACAAGGAAGGCGAAAAGATCGCGTCCAATGTGGCGTCGAGCGGTTATTACAGCAACGGCTTTGGCTTTATGTATGATGGCAAGACCGTGTGGTATGTGACCGACGAGGATGCACTGTATACGGTGAAGGCCGGAAAGACGAATGGCCAGCAGATCGCGACCGATGTGGAGCTGTCGAGCATTGTGCGCTCGCCCAACGGCAAATATATTGCCTATGTCAAGGAAGACGGGTATTACGTCAATGATGAACGCATTGACCTGGATCCCCTCGAGGCGACGTTGGTCGGTCTGAGCAACAATCGGCTGCTGTATTATAACAAGGACGGCAAGCTCTATGTCCAGAAGATCGGCGGCGAGGCGATCACGCTGGGTGAGGATTCCGAGATTGTCATGGCCAGCAGCGACCTTTCTGAGGTGCTGTATACGCGCAATGAATCGACCTATTGGAGCCGCGACGGCAAGGAAGGCGTCAAGGTGGTCAATAAGGAGGTCATTAGCCCCCTGCTGCCGAAATTCTCTGCGGCTTCTTATGAGCTCAATGGCACGAGTGCGTATGTCATCGTGCCGAACAAGTCCATGATCAACCAGCTGGCGACGGACGGCGAATATATCTTCCGCATCGGCAAGAACGAGGACAAAACTGTGCGCCTGGTCAAGATGGACAGCGCGCAGCTGGCGACAGACGGCAACAGCATGCTGTTCTATAAAAATGACAAGATCTATATCACCAAGTCGCTCAATAAAGAGATCGACGTGGATGAAGGGCTCAATCGCGATGTGGAAATCGGTTCCTCGGTAGCGGCGGCCGCCGATTTGAGCAGGCTGTATTTCATCAGCTCGGAGGACGATCTGTATTATATCAAGGGAACCTCCAAGCCCAAGCGCGTCACGAGTGATGTTTCCGCGGCGTATATCAGCTTCGACAACAAGACCTGCTTCCTGATCAAGGATGGGGAACTGTATTCCTCCTCGTCGGGCGGCAAAGCCAAGAAGGTCACAGGCGTCAACGGCAATGTGCAGGAAGTCACCGTTAAGGCAAACTGTGTCATCGTGGAGACGGATGAAGCGTACTATCGCTGCACCGGCGGCACAAAATTCACGCAGCTTGCCGGCGCTGACGAATAAAAGCACGGTTGCACGAAAACCGCAAGCGGGTGAGACAAATTTTTGTCTCACCCGCTTTTTGTGTGAGGACGTCTTGTCCCGGGCGGTACGCTGCCGGTGCTCTCCAGTGCGGGAGCGAACCGCCTCCCTGGACGAAGAACAAGGCATCTGCTTGTCGCCTCCCCGCAACGGTTGTACCCCGTGTTTTGTTTGATGCTTGGCGCTGCGTCTTGCGAGATGTCTCCCAATCAGGTTGCCTGTTTTTAGTAGTGTCCGTGCATCATCGACGAACCTGTTTATTCGCCGGCCTGGCGCAAGATTGCCCTAAACAATACAAACTGCCAATCTGAATTCCTTTAGATAGGTTGCGCCAATAAAAATCGCACCGAGCGGAATGCATTCCGGCAGGGAAAATGTTGGTAAAATAGATAGCCGCCAATACCGGGCCAAGAGGAAACACACCCCAAAAGTGAGGGCGCGTCTTGGAAGCGAACGGATCGCGGGGGGTAGTGTCAAGAAATTTTCGCAAATTAGTTTGCAGACTCTGGAGTGAATGAAGTCAGCCAGCAATGGATGCGTCCACAACGGAAG